>NZ_JBSFYW010000030.1:0-106702 GCF_053599975.1 Streptomyces sp. NPDC005141
GGCGGCCACCACTGCGGCGGTTCTCACTGAGCGACTGGCGGGTCGCGGGCTGGCCGTCGGGGCGCGCAAAGTGCTCGGGGAAACGTGCCGGACGCCCCTTTTCCGTCGCGCGGCCGCCTCAGTCGCGGCGCAGCAGCCTCTTGAACCCGAAGACCACGGCGAAGAGGGCGGCGACCGCGATGGCGCCGATCTTCAGCCCGCCGCTCATGGTGCCGCCGCTTCCGCCCGCCGCGCCCGAACCACCGTCCTTGGAGGGCGACTTGGAGTCCGAGCCGCCGGCCCCGGGCGCGCTCTCCGGCTCCACCGTGCTGTCCGCGCCCTCACTGCCGTACATGAGCTTCGACCCGTCGGTGGTGTAGGTGACGGACTCGCCCTGGCCCTGGAGGGGGACGTTCAGGCGGCCCTGCCGTTTGATCCGGCCGCCGTTCCAGTCGTAGGCGATGCCGCCGAAATATCCGCGTACGGCGAGCTGCCGGCCGTCGGGGGAGAAGGCGCCGTCGGTGACCCACAGGTCGATGGTGGCGACGGGCTTGAACGTGTTCGTGCCGCCGGCGGAGAGCTGGGCCGGGCCCTCGTACAGGTGGCCGCCGTCCTCGTCCTTGTCGGCGATGTAGACGCGCCCCGTCTTGGGATGCACCATCAGCGCCTCCGCGTTGCGGGGGCCGTCGGAGTACTTCACGACGTACTGGGTGGCACGGATCGTCTGGTCCTTGAGCACCTTGGGCTCGGGGAGCTTGTAGATCCACACGTGGTTCCACGTGCCGCCGAGGTTGTCGCCGATGTCGCCGACATAGAGATCACCGTCGGGTCCGAGGGAGATCGCCTCGACGTCCCGGGGCGCGCCGACCCCGCTCATGGTGATCGTCGCGACGGTCCGGCCGGTCCTGCTGTCGACGGCGTACAGATAGGCCCCGTCGTCGCTGTCGTTGTGGGTCCAGTAGATGCCGGGGTGGACGCGCGAGGCGGCGAGGCCGCTGGACTCGGTGATCCGGGGGTCCTTGATGGTGAATCCCCCGTCCCCGTCGTCGGCGAGGGCGGGCGCCGCCAGGGCGACGACAAGGGCGGCTCCGGCAACGGCTCCGGCGGCGGCTCCGGGGAGGAACGAGGGCGATCGGCGCATGGCCCAAGCCTGCCATCCCACCGGCCCGTTCACGTCGGGGGTACCTCTCGGCTCGCCGCTCCGGGGCGTGTCCAGCCTCACACGCCCGCGGGTCGGGAGGCCCCCGCTGATCATCCATGATGAGCGGATGCTCAGGTTCATGCCCGTCGGCGACTCCATGACGATCGGTAGCGCGGGCGAACACACATGGCGTTACCGAATGTGGCAGCACCTGCGCGCGACGTACAGGGACCCGTTCAAGATCGTCGGCCCTCGCGAGACGCTCTACGACAAGGCGACGGACTCCCCCGACTCCTACGCGTACGCGGACCCGGAGTTCCCCCGCGCCCACCTGGCCGGCTGGGGCGAGGGCTGGCTGCACATGGCGCCGCTGATCCGCGAGACGGTCCGCGCGCAACGCGCCGACATCCTGCTGGTCTCCCTCGGCCTCATCGACCTCGGCTTCTACACGAACGCCGTCCAGACCGCCGCGAACGCCCGCACCTTCGTCGGGGAGGCCCGCGCCGCGAACCCGCGCGTCCGCATGGTCCTGCTCCCGGTGATACCGAACGTCCGCGCCGACTCCGACGCCCCCTTCGCCGCCGAGGTCACCGCCTTCAACGAGCTGCTCGCCAAGACGGTCGCCGACCTCGACGAACCGCGCTCCCCGCTGCTGCTCGCCTCCCCGCCCCCCTCGTACGACATCACCTTCGACACGTACGACGGCACCCACCCGAACGCGAGCGGCGAGCACAAGATCGCGGAAGGTTTCGCGGAGGCGATGTACCAGGCCTGGGACCTGGGCGAGCCCTACACGGCCGCGACCGGCTGACCGGTTCCGGGCGCTGCCCGGTCACCGCGCGCGTCGTCGTCCGGGGTCAGGGGCCGAGCGGCCTGCGGGCGCTGAGCAGGGCGAAGGACAGGAAGGCGCCCGCGTCGGCGGTGAGCATGTCGATGACCGGCTGCTGGGCGGCGCGGCCGTCCGGCCGGTGCTCGGCGCAGGCGCGGGTCCAGAGCAGCCAGTCGCGCCAGGCGTCCTCCTGGAGGCGCGCCGACGTCACCGTCACGAGTTCGGTGATCTCCCACTGGAACCGCCACCAGTCGGGCGTGTGCCACGCCATGGCCTCCCAGCCGACCACGTCCTTGATGTGCGCCGGGATCGACCCGAGTTCCCGGACCTCCCGGGTCAACGCAGGCGTGGCCACGCCCAGTTGGCCGCCGGGTCGCAGGAATCTCACCAGGTACGGCAGATAGCTGTCCGCGGTGCCGAAGTACTCGAACGCGTCGACGCTCACGATCGCGTCGAAACTCCCCTCGTCGAAGGGCAGTTGATGGGCCTCGGCCCGGACGGCCGTCACCTTCCCGGCGACTCCCGCCGCCGCGAGGACCGGTTCGACCTCCTCCGGCGCCACCCACCAGTCGGCCGCGACGACCCGCACCCCGTACTCCCGCGCGAGGAACACCGAGGTCGCCCCCCTGCCCGACCCCAGGTCGAGCACGCGCATGCCCGGCCGGAGGTCCAGATCCCGCGCGAGATCCTCCAGCAGCCACAGCGGGTTCGGCCCCATGTCGAGGCCGAGCAGCCAGGCGGGGTCGTAGGCGGAGGAGCGGGGGTAGCGGTCCGGGCGGACGAGCGCGGCGAGCGCGGCGGGTCGGGTCACGGGCGACGAGCCAAGCGGATCGGCGGGAGCGGGGCAACTGGATTTCCCCGAAGGGAGGTTCAGCCGCCCCGCGCCCGGCGCCGGCCCCGGTGGGCGGGCCTCAGCCCAGGTGGACCGGGGCCGCTCCCTCGCCTTGGTGCTGCTTGCCCGCGGTGATCGCGAGGCCCGTGACGACAAGGCCTGCCAGGAACAGGACGGCGGCTGCGGCGAAGGCCGTCGTGTAGCCGTGGGTCAGGGCGTCACCGGCTTGGGCGACCAGGGCGGAGTCATGGGTGGCGAGACCCCGGTAAAGCGCCCCGGCGGCACCGGGCAGCCGGTCGTCGGCCGCCGACGCGGACACCGTCGACAGGACGGCGAGGCCGAGCGCGCCGCCGATCTGCTGGGCGGTGTTGAGCAGCGCGGAGGCGATCCCGGTGTCCTCGTGAGAGACGCCGCTCACCGCGCCGAGGGTCATCGGCACGAAGCTCATGCCGAGGCCGAGCGCGGTGACGAACATGGCGGGCATCAGATGCCCGGCGTACGAGGAGTCCGGGGCGAGCGTCGCGAACCAGCACATGCCCACGGCCGCGACCAGCAGACCCGGCCCGGCGATCAGTCGGGGAGCGACATGGGTGACCAGCTTCGAGCTGATCCCCGCCGCGACGGCCATGCCGAAACTGAACGGCAGAAACGCGAAGCCGGTCCTGATCGGGCTGTAGCCCAGGATCAGCTGGGTGTACAGGGTCAGGAAGTAGAAGGTGGCGAACATGCCCGCGCCGATGAACAGCATCGTGGCGTAACTGCCCGACCGGCTGCGGTCCTTGAGCAGGCGCAGCGGCATCATCGGGGAGGCGGTCCGCGCCTGGAGCAGGAGGAAGCCGGCCAGCAGCACGGCCGCCGCCACGAACGACGCCAGGGTGAGCCCGTCGGTCCATCCGTGCTCACCGCCCCGCGTGATCCCGTGGACGAGGGCGATCAGCCCGCCGGTACCGGTGACGGCACCGGGCACGTCCAGCCGTCCGGGGTGCCGCTCCGCCTCGACGAGGGTGCGGGTCCCGGCCAGCACGGCGAGCCCGATGGGAATGTTGACGAAGAACACCCACCGCCAGTCCAGTACGTCCGTCAGGGCACCGCCCAGCAGCAGCCCGACCGTCGCGCCGAGGCCGCCCATCGCCGCGTACACGCCCATGGCCGTGTTGCGCGGCCTGCCCCCGGGAAAGGTCGTGGTGATCAGCGCGAGTGCGTTGGGCGCGGCCAGCGCGGCCCCTGCGCCCTGGAGGATGCGGGCGGCGATGAGCAGCCCCTCGTTCGGAGCGAGCCCGCCGAGCAGCGAGGCGAGCGTGAAGACGCCGATGCCCGCCTGGAACATCAGGCGCCGTCCGAACAGGTCCCCGGCCTTGCCGCCGAGGAGCAGCAGACCGCCGAAGGCGAGGGCGTAGGCGTTCACGACCCACGCCAGATCGGCGTCCGAGACGCCCAGGTCGGTCTGGATGGCGGGCAGCGCGATGTTGGTGATCGTGGCGTCGAGGACGACCATCAGCTGGGCGGCGGCGATGACGACGAGGGCGAGACCGAGATGGCGTCCCCGGGGCGCCGGGACGGAGCCGGACCCGGTTCCGGAGGTGCCCGACCCGGCGGGGGCGACGGCAGACGTACTGCCGGCAGACGCAGACATGGAAATACTCCAAAAGGTGGGCTGGAAACATTTCCCCGGAGAGCGAGAACGACCCGAGAAGTCAATTCGCATTCCGAGCGGAAAGCCGGGGCGAACGGAATCCGGGAAATCATCCGAAACGGAACGCCCACGCACATGCAATCCGGAGCGAGGTGCCTGCACGGCACAACCCGGCCCCGGGACGAGCCTTCACCCTAACAGCCGCGACACCCGTCCGGCGGCCGGGAAATCCGCCGCACCCATGTGGTGATTCTCGCGCTTGACGAATGCCCGGAGGATGTGGACACAGCGCTTTCCGCACCACGAAAAAATACCCCCGGAAATGGGTCCACACTTTCCGAGTAAAGGCAAATCCGGAGGCGGGTGATCGTTCGTACGGGAGCCCGTCCTCGCACCCCGCCGAGCGACCCGCTCTTGCCTAGAGCGCACTCCACCCCGTTGGCTGGTGAGTCATGAAGTACACACAGCTCGGACGCACGGGGCTCAAGGTCAGCCGGCTCGTCCTCGGCACCATGAACTTCGGACCGCAGACCGACGAGGCCGACAGCCACGCCATCATGGACGCGGCGCTCGACTCGGGGATCAACTACTTCGACACCGCGAACGTGTACGGCTGGGGTGAGAACAAGGGCCGTACGGAATCGATCATCGGGAACTGGTTCGCCCAGGGCGGCGACCGCCGCGACCGGACGGTCCTCGCCACCAAGGTGTACGGGAACATGGGCGCCGAGGGCGACCCGTGGCCCAACCACGACAAGCTCTCCGCCCTGAACATCCGGCGGGCGGTCGAGGCGAGCCTCAAGCGGCTCCAGACCGACTACATCGACGTCTACCAGTTCCACCACGTCGACCGGTCCACTCCCTTCGAGGAGATCTGGCAGGCCGTCGACGTCCTGGTGCAGCAGGGAAAGATCCTCTACGTGGGGTCCAGCAACTTCCCCGGCTACAAGATCGCCCAGGCCAACGAGATCGCCGCCCGCCGCCAGGGCACCATCGGCCTGGTCAGTGAGCAGTGCCTCTACAACCTCGCCGAGCGGCGCGCCGAGATGGAGGTCATCCCGGCCGCGCGGGAGTACGGGCTCGGTGTCATCCCCTGGTCCCCGCTGCACGGCGGGCTGCTGGGCGGTGTGATCAAGAAGGAGGTCGAGGGCGGCCGCCGGGCGAGCGGCCGGTCCGCCGACGCCCTCGCGAACACGGCCGTACGCACACAGATCCAGGCGTACGAGGACCTGCTCGAGAAGCACGGTCTGGAGCCCGGCGAGACCGCGCTGGCCTGGCTGCTGACCCGTCCCGGTGTCACCGGCCCGATCGTCGGCCCGCGCACGGCGGAGCAGCTGGAGTCGGCGCTGCGCGCCGTGGAGCTGGAGCTGTCGGAGGACGTCCTGGAGGGTCTCGACGAGATCTTCCCGGGGCCGGGGCCGTCCCCCGAGGCGTTCGCCTGGTAGCCGGGCCGCGCGCCCGGCGTCCGGCGGTGGCGGTCGCTACCGGACCGCCGCCGCCAGCGCCACGACGACGAACATCAGCACGAGCACACCGGCCATGATCCGGTTACGGGTCTTCGGGTTCACGTCACCGAGGTTAACCGGCTGCCCGGCCGGTCCCGTCGCCCGCCCCCAGCGGCATGCTCACCAGGGTCTCGTAACGTGGCTGCTCACCGGGGACTCCCGAGGTCGGCAGGTTGCTGCGGACGAGACACAGCTCACCCACCGTCCAGGGCGTCCCGGCGAACGGGTCCAGAGCGGCGACGTACGGCTTGAAGTCCGTGGAGTCGCGGCTGCGGGCCACCGTCAGATGGGGCCGGTAGCGGCGGTGCTCCTCCATCTCGACGCCCGCCTTGCGGCCCGCCGCCTCCGCCCGGTCGGCCAGCAGCCGCATGGTGTCCGTGTCCCCCGCCGCCCCCGCCCACAGGGCGCGCCCGCCGAAGTGCCCGCCGCCGCGCAGGGACAGCGGGAACGGGCCGGTGCGACGGGCGGCCCGGGTCAGCCGCTCCGTGAGGTCCTCGGCGGTGTCCTCGGCCACCTCTCCGTAGAACGCGAGGGTGAAGTGCCAGCCGGGGCGGCCCGTCCAGCGCAGCGCGTCCGCGCCCGGCATCCGCCGCAACGCGTCCACCTCCGGGGCGAGTTCACGCACCGCATCGGCCGGGGGCAGTACCGCCGCGAAGAGTCTCATGCGGCCAGCCTTCCAGGGAACGGCGATCAGCACACGGGAGCGGGCGAGGCGGCCGGCGGCCCGGCGGGCCGGATACGCGTGAGGCGGCCGGCCGCGCGAGCGGACCGACCGCCTCCAGGGCGTCTCTCACACCGCGGTGGCCAGCCGCTCCTCGCTCCGCGCACGCGGGACGAAGCGGACCCGAGGGTGGCCGCGGTGCCAGCCCAGGGAGACCCGCAGGCCGCCGAGGCGGGCCAGCACCAGGCCGATCGTCGTCGCCGCGGTCATCGAGACCAGTCCGCCGAGCGCGAAGCCCACCCGGGGACCGTAGGCGTCGGTGACCCAGCCGACCAGCGGCGCGCCCAGGGGCGAGCCGCCCATGAAGACCATCATGAACAGCGCCATGACGCGGCCGCGCATGGCCGGGTCGGTGGCCATCTGGACCGAGGTGTTCGCGGTGACGTTCACCGTGAGGCCGAAGACACCGATCGGCACCATCAGGAGCGCGAACAGCCAGAGCGAGGGTGCCGTGGCCGCCACCACCTCGAGCGCGCCGAAGGCCACCGCCGCCGCGATCAGCACGCGCAGCCGTGCCGTGCCGCGCCGGGCGGCGAGCAGCGCGCCGGCCAGCGAACCGACCGCCATCAGGGTGTTGAAGAGGCTGTAGGCCCCCGCGCCCGCGTGGAAGGTGTCGTCCGCGTACGCCGACAGCCAGACGGGGAAGTTGAAGCCGAAGGTGCCGATGAAGCCGACGAGGACGATCGGCCAGATCAGTTCGGGGCGGCCGGCGACGTACTGGAGGCCTTCACGGAGCTGGCCCTTGGCGCGCGGCGCCCGCTCGACGACGTGCAGTTCGCGGGCACGCATCAGCAGCAGGCCCGCGATGGGGGCCACGAACGACAGGCCGTTCAGGAGGAAGGCCCAGCCGGTGCCGACGCCGGTGATCAGCAGGCCGGCGACGGCGGGGCCGACCAGGCGCGCGGACTGGAAGTTGGCGGAGTTCAGGCTGACCGCGTTCTGCAGCTGGCCGGGGCCGACCATCTCGGAGACGAAGGACTGGCGTGCCGGGTTGTCGACGACGGTGGCCAGACCGACGGCGAAGGCGGCGAGGTAGACGTGCCAGACCTGGACGTGGCCGGAGAGGGTGAGGAGGGCGAGCGCGAGGCCGGTGAGGGCCATCGCCGTCTGGGTCACCAGCAGCGTGGGGCGCTTGGGCAGGCGGTCGACGAGGACACCGCCGTAGAGCCCGAAGAGCAGCATCGGCAGGAACTGGAGCGCGGTGGTGATGCCGACGGCGGCGGAGGAGCCGGTCAGGCTCAGGACCAGCCAGTCCTGGGCGATGCGCTGCATCCAGGTGCCGGTGTTGGAGACGACCTGGCCGAGGAAGAACAGGCGGTAGTTCCGGATCTTCAGCGAGCTGAACATCGAGGACGAACGGGGGGAGTCGCGGGCGGCTGTGGAGTCGTGGGTGGCTGGTGCGGGGGTGGAGTGTGCTCCGGGTCCCGTACTCAAAAGGGCTCGCCTCCAGGGCAGTCGTGGACGTCGGCGTCATGGGGGCGTCGGCGCTTGCGGGGAAGGGGGGGCCTCGCGGATCGGGGGTCGACCGAGGGCCGCCGGTGGTCAGATGTGGGCGAGCTTCTCCAGAACGGGGGCGGCTTCGCGGAGCTTGGCCCATTCGTCCTCGTCGAGAACCTCGACCAGTCCGGCCAGGAACGCGTTCCGTTTGCGGCGGCTCTCTTCGAGCATGGCCTCCGCCTTGTCGGTCTGCGTCACGACCTTCTGGCGCCGGTCCTCGGGGTGCGGCTCCAGCCTGACGAGGCCCTTGGCCTCGAGCAGCGCGACGATGCGGGTCATCGACGGCGGCTGCACGTGTTCCTTGCGGGCGAGCTCGCCCGGCGTGGCCGTGCCGCATCGGGCGAGGGTGCCGAGCACCGACATCTCGGTGGGGCTCAGCGACTCGTCGACCCGCTGGTGCTTGAGTCGACGGGACAACCGCATCACTGCGGAGCGCAAGGCGTTCACGGCGGCCTCGTCGTCGCCATGGGTGAGGTCAGGCATGTTCTTTAGCGTAACTCATTACTCTCGCTAAAGACCAACGGGATGCCCGTGAAGCGGGCAACCGAACCCCCGGGATCACTCATATGAGTGAGATCGCTCCGGAAAGTGACCCGGATCCGGTCGGGAAGCGGCGACCCTCGACTCCATGGGGACCAGCGTGCTCAGCCTGCGGATGGACGGGGAGCTGCTCGACCGGCTCCGACAACATGCCGCCAAACGCGGAATGAGCGTCCAGGACTATGTGGTCCGGACGCTCATTCGCGACGACTTCGACGAGCGGTTCCAGACCGCGGTCGAGGAGACGGAGAAGTTCTACGGGGTCACGTGAGACCCCGTACGGCCGCCGCCCCTCAGGTCAGACCGAGGGCCGGCATCAGGTAGTAGAACGTGAACACCGCCGACACCACATACATGGCGACCGGGATGTCACGGCCGCGGCCCGCTGCCAGGCGCAGCACGACGAAGGTGATGAAGCCCATCCCGATGCCGTTCGTGATCGAGTAGGTGAACGGCATCATCATCATGGTCACGAAGGCCGGGATGGCGATCGTGTAGTCCGCCCAGTCGATCTCCTTGATCGAGTGGGACATGATCAGGAAGCCGACCGCGATCAGCGCGGGCGTGGCGGCCTGGGACGGGACCATCGTGGCGACGGGGGTCAGGAAGAGGGCCACGGCGAAGAGCGCGCCGGTGACCACGTTCGCGAAGCCCGTGCGGGCACCCTCACCGACCCCGGCCGTGGACTCCACGAAGCACGTGGTGGCCGAGGAGGAGGTGGCGCCGCCCGCGGCGACGGCGATGCCGTCGACGAAGAGGACCTTGTTGATGCCGGGCATGTTGCCCTGCGCGTCCGTCAGCTTGGCCTCGTCGCTGATGCCCATGATCGTGCCCATCGCGTCGAAGAAGCACGACAGCAGCACGGTGAAGACGAAGAGGATGCCGGTCAGCACGCCGACCTTGCCGAAGCCGCCGAAGAGGCTGACCTGGCCGACGAGCCCGAAGTCCGGGCTGGCGACCGGGTTGCCGGGCCACTTCGGGGTGGTCAGACCCCAGGACGGGATGGTGGCGACGGCATTGATGACCACCGCGGCGACCGTCATGGTGACGATCGAGATGAGGATCGCGCCGGGCACCTTGCGCACGATCAGCGCGAGGGTGAGCAGGGTGCCGAGGATGAAGACCAGGACGGGCCAGCCGGTGAGGTGACCGTCGGTGCCGAGCTGGAGGGGGACGGTCGTCTGGGCGACGTCCGGGATGCGCGTGACGAAGCCGGAGTCGACCAGGCCGATCAGCATGATGAACAGGCCGATGCCGATGGCGATGCCCTTGCGCAGGCCCAGCGGCACCGCGTTCATGACGCGCTCACGCAGACCGGTGGCGACCAGGAGCATCACGATGAAGCCCGCGAGGACCACCATGCCCATGGCGTCCGGCCAGGACATCCGGGGCGCGAGCTGGAGAGCGACGACCGTGTTCACGCCGAGGCCCGCCGCGAGCGCGATCGGCACATTGCCGATGACGCCCATGAGGAGCGTGGTGAAGGCCGCGGTCAGCGCGGTCGCGGTGACCAGCTGCCCGTTGTCCAGGTGGTGCCCGTACATGTCCTTCGCGCTGCCCAGGATGATCGGGTTCAGCACGATGATGTACGCCATCGCGAAGAAGGTGGCGAAACCGCCGCGGATCTCGCGCGGGAGGCTGGAGCCCCGCTCGGAGATCTTGAAGTAGCGGTCGAGAGCGCTCTGCGCGGGCCGGGACTCCGGCTCCTGCGGGGCGGGGGCCTTGGTGGCGGCCGAGGTGGACATGCGGGTCCTCAAACGTGCGGGGGGACGGTGAACATGATCGAGCCTGGTCAGCGGTCGATCACCAACAGGTTTCCCCCAGGTCGCTGTTGGTGATTCATACGAATACAACTGGCCAGACTCGGACGGTTTCAGTATGAACATATGAGTCGAAAATCGCTATCTCCGCGCGTAGACCCTTGCCGCACAAGGGGAGTGAGGGGGTGAGTGATGCCGACCGCCGACCCTCGTAAGCTGTGCACATGGCGAAGTGGACCCCCAAGCACGAGGCGCCGGAGCCCCTGGAGGGCCCCGTCGTCGCCACCATCACGGGCGGCACGATCCTCTGGTTCGTCCTCTTCCTGGTGCAGCTGCCGTTCTACGGCTGGTTCGACGACCACGGACACCTGTGGTGGCTCTGGACCTGCCTGGCCGGCGCCGGTCTCGGACTGATCGGCATCTGGTACGTCCGCAAGCGCGATGCCGCGATCAAGCGCGCCGAGGCCGCCGGTCCTTCCCCGGCCCCCGCGACGGAGTAACAGGGCTTCCCCCTACACCCACGGCAGCATTCCCCGCCGCTCCCGTCCTTCCCAGGTCGGATCTTTGGCGCACTCGGCGGGTGAAGCCGCATATCCGCACGTACCGTCGTTTGCATGACCCACATCGACGCGGGCGCCGAACTCGATCCCGTTCACCCCGTGCCCATACCCGCCGCCCGGCGGTCGGAGGGGCTGTCCGCCGCCGAGGTGGCCGAGCGGGTCGCGCGCGGCGAGGTGAATGACGTCCCGGTGCGCAGCAGCCGCTCCGTGGGCGAGATCGTCCGGGCGAACGTCTTCACCCGGTTCAACGCGATCATCGGTGTGCTCTGGCTGATCATGCTGTTCGTGGCGCCGTTCCAGGACAGCCTGTTCGGCTACGTGATCATCGCCAACACCGGGATCGGCATCATCCAGGAGTGGCGGGCCAAGAAGACCCTGGACTCGCTCGCGGTGATCGGCGAGGCGAAACCGACCGTACGCAGGGACGGCGTCGCCGCCGAGGTCAGTACGTCGGAGATCGTGCTCGGGGATCTCATCGAGATCGGGCCGGGCGACAAGGTCGTCGTCGACGGCACCTGCGCCGAGGCCGACGGGCTGGAGATCGACGAGTCGCTGCTCACCGGTGAGGCCGATCCCGTCGTCAAGCACCCCGGCGACCCGGTGATGTCGGGCAGCTTCGTGGTCGCGGGTTCCGGCGCCTTCACGACGACGAAGGTGGGCCGGGAGGCGTACGCGGCACAACTGGCGGAGGAGGCCTCACGGTTCACGCTGGTCCACTCCGAGCTGCGCAGCGGTATCTCCACGATCCTCAAGTACGTGACGTGGATGATGATCCCGACCGCGATCGGCCTGGTCATCAGCCAGCTCGTCGTCAAGCAGCACGGATTCAAGGACTCCATCGCGCGGACCGTCGGCGGGATCGTGCCGATGGTCCCCGAGGGGCTGGTCCTGCTCACCTCCGTCGCCTTCGCGATCGGCGTCATCCGACTTGGCCGAAAACAGTGCCTCGTGCAGGAGCTCCCCGCCATCGAGGGCCTCGCCCGGATCGACACCGTCTGCCTCGACAAGACCGGCACCCTCACCGAGGGAGGCCTGAACGTCACCGAGCTGCGGCCCCTGCAGGGCAGCGACGAGTCGTACCTGCGCAAGGTCCTCGGCGCGCTCGGCGAGGCTGATCCACGGCCGAACGCCTCCCTCCAGGCGATCATCGCCGCCTACCCGGACAGCGAGGAGTGGCGCTGCACCCAGTCGCTGCCCTTCTCCTCCGCCCGCAAGTACAGCGGGGCCGGCTTCAGCGAGGGCAACGGCGAGTCGAGCACCTGGCTGCTCGGCGCTCCCGACGTGCTGCTGCCCACCGGGGACGCGGCGCTCGCCGACACCGAGCGGCTGAACGAGGCGGGGCTGCGGGTGCTGCTGCTCGCGCAGACCACCAAGGATCTCGACGACCCCGGCGTCGCGGAGGCCGCGCGGCCCGCCGCGCTGGTCGTCCTGGAGCAGCGGCTGCGGCCCGACGCGGCCGACACGCTGCGCTACTTCGCCGACCAGGACGTCAAGGCCAAGGTCATCTCCGGCGACAACGCGGTGTCGGTGGGCGCGGTCGCCGGCAAGCTCGGGCTCACCGGCGAGGTCGTGGACGCGCGCCGGCTGCCGGACGAGCGCGAGGAGATGGCGAAGTCCCTGGAGAAGGGCACGGTCTTCGGGCGGGTCACCCCGCAGCAGAAGCGGGACATGGTCGCCGCCCTGCAGTCGCGCGGGCACACGGTGGCGATGACCGGCGACGGCGTGAACGACGTCCTCGCCCTGAAGGACGCCGACATCGGCGTGAGCATGGGCTCGGGATCCGAGGCGACCCGCGCGGTGGCCCAGATCGTGCTGCTCAACAACAGCTTCTCGACGCTGCCCTCGGTGGTCGGGGAGGGCCGCCGGGTCATCGGGAACATCACCCGGGTCGCGACACTCTTCCTGGTGAAGACGGTCTACTCGGTGCTGCTGGCCGTCCTGGTGGTGTGCTGGCAGGTCGAGTACCCCTTCCTGCCACGCCACCTGACCCTGCTGTCCACCCTGACGATCGGTGTCCCGGCGTTCTTCCTCGCCCTCGCCCCCAACAAGGAGCGCGCCCAGCCCCACTTCGTGCGGCGGGTGATGCGGTATTCGATCCCGGGCGGGGTCGTCGCGGGGGTGGCCACCTTCGTGACGTATCTGATCGCGCGCCACCACTACACGGGGGAGGGTTCGCTGGACGCGGAGACGAGCGCCGCGACGCTGACGCTCTTCCTGATCTCGATGTGGGTGCTGGCGATCATCGCCCGGCCGTACACCTGGTGGCGGATCTGCCTCGTCGCCACGATGGGCGGGGCGTTCCTGCTGGTGCTCGTCGTGCCGAAGCTGCAGCACTTCTTCGCGCTCAAGCTGGTAGGCGCGACGATGCCGTGGATCGCGGTGCTGATCTCGGTGGTGGCGGCGGCCGTCCTGGAACTCCTGTGGAGGTGGGTCGACCGCCGCGTTCCCGCGTAGGGGCTACTTCAAGGGTTACTGCACGTCGACGTAGTCACCCGTGGCCTTGACGGCCGGGGTGGTCGAGGTGCCCGCGAAGTTGTAGCGGAAGTAACCGTCGACGGTGGCCGTCGTGGTGGTCTTCAGGTTGCCCTTCGAGTCCGACTTGACCGTCTTGAGGGTGGTGTACGTGTCGCTGGTCTTCTTACGGAACTGGAGCTGCACCGACTGGACGGTGTAGCCCGCGTACTTGCCGGTGTCCCAGTTCGCGCGGGTCAGCGCGCCGGTGACCGTGACGGTCTTGCCCTTCTTGACGGGCTCCGGCGAGGCGTTGACCGTCAGCTTCGAGAGTCGCTGGACCTGGAAGCTCTTGGCGTTGTCCTTCTGTGTGTAGTCGGCGTCATTGCCTGCGGCGATCGCCCAGACCTTCCAGCCGCCGGCCACCGAGTTGATCAGGTTGGCGCCCGGCTCCAGGTCGAAGGTCGACTTGCAGGTCGACGTCGTGGCGCTGACCACGGTGCAGGTGGCACGGCCGTCGCTGCCGTTGGCCACGGCACCGCTGTCGGACGTCTCGATGTTCGTACCGTGGTACAGGATCGCCTGCGCCCAGTCGACGCCCGAGGCGTCCTTGACGGTGAAACTGACCGTGATGGTCTTCGTGGCGGTCGCGCCGACGACGACCGGCTTGCCGCCGTTCACCACGACGCTCGAGATCGTGGTGTCTCCCTGGACATCGTCGGCCTGCGCAGCAGGCACGGCGAGAGCGGAGAGGGCCAGGGCGCCGGTGACAACGCCGAGGGTGGCACGCATGCGCATGTATTCCCCAGGTCGAGAAGGGGCCCCGACGCTCCTCGTTACGGCTCGCGGTCACGTACGGGGCCAAATGATCGTGGAGTCTGTTGACTCCCGTGCTCAGATCCGTGACAGGAGCGAATGGTTGTACGACTGAGAAAACCTTTATGCAGGAATGACCAAGATCACAGCGCGGGCCCTCCCAAGGGGTCGCTCACCCTCAGCGTGCACGACCCCGGGGGGCTGGGCCCCCACCTCAGTCGAACCAGCGGTCCCGGGCCAACTCCTCGGTGCGGGACGGGTCTTCGAGTAGGGCGGCGACCTCGAAGCGGCGTGGCCACTGGCCCGCCGACCAGGCGAGTCCGGCGGCGACACCCTCCAGCGTGGCGGCGTGCAGCACCCCGTCCCGGGTGCGGCGCCAGTCGAGTTCGGTGCCGTCGACCACGAGCTCCTCGTGCTCGACGTACGTGGCGGGGGTCGCGGGGCCCAGCAGGACCCGTACGGACTCCGGTACGTCGTGCTCGGCGCCCTCGGAGGTCACCTCGCCGGTGACGGACTCACTCAGCCGCCGCACCTGGAACAGCTCGGCGAGCCCGGCGGCCCGCGACGGCGGCACCGGCAGCAGCGGCACCCCATCGGTGAAGGCCAGCAGATCCGGCGAGTCCACGACCACCGCGTCGGCGGCGTCCACGACCCGCACCTCGCCGTCCACGACGGCCCGCAGCTCGTCCGGCAGCGTCACCCGCTCCGGGTCGAGATCGGCCAACGCGCCGTAGAGAGCGTGCAGTTGCGTGCCGGACACCTCTCGGTCCGGGTCGGCGAGCCGGTCGAGCAGCTCGGCGGCACCGCCGGGCTCGTCGAGTAGGGCGGCCACGGACGTACGGACGCCGAGCGCCCGCAGGACCTGTTCGTCGTCGAAGCCGGTCGCGTCGGCCTCGTCGTACAGGCCGCGCAGCAGCGGATCACCGCCGGCGGCCCGCAGACCGGCCGGACGGCGCCCGTCGAGCACCGGATGCCCGCGCAGCCACCAGGCCGTGTACGGCCGGACGATCTCGTGCGTGCCGTCCGGCAGCAGAACGCGCACCTGCTGGGTGATCGCGTCCCTCAGCGGCGGCTGGGCGAGCAGGGCGAGGGCCTGCGGCCACCGGTCGTCGTCCACCAGGTCCAGATCCCGTACGGCGACGATCTCGGTCGCGACGGGCGGCACCGGCGAGTCGGGCAGCCGGTCCAGGACGTCCTCGCACCACACGTCCACCGCGTCCAGCAGGCCCGCGTCGTCGGGTTCGGCGAAGTCCGCGTCGCGCGGCTCCAGTTCGTCCGGATCGAGGACCACGTCGGTGGCCCGCACCAGGGCGAAGCCCGCGAGCACGCCACAGGCGGCGAGCGGCTGCTCGCCCCAGCGGTCGGCCAGCTCGGAGTCGACGAAGGCGAGTTCGTCCTCGCGCATGATCCGGGCGAACGGGCTGCCGGGCAGCACGAGTTCACCGGCGGGCACGAGCTCGCCCTCGTCGTCCGGCAGGGCGAGGGCGCCGAGCCAGGGCTCGTCGCCGGGTTCGAGGGCCGCGTCACGGACCAGCGCGAGGACGGTGTCCGCCAGCTCCTCCGCGTCCGGGGTGTCCTCGTCCCACGCTCCGCCCTCGTCATCGAGCGAGGCGGCCACGGCGGCCCGCACCTGCGGGGTGGTGAGCACCGCGCGGGGTGTGGCCGGGAGGGCCCCCAGCTTCTCCAGGAGCGGGTGGGCGGCGTCCGGGTGCGCGACCTTGAGGCCGAGGCGGGCGAGCGTGTCGGGGGCCGCCGGCGACGCCTCGGCGGTGGGCAGCAGGATCTGGCGGGGCCCGATCGTCGTACGGCCGTCGGCCAGCGGCACGGGCAGTCCGGAGAGCCGGTCCGGGTCGACCCCGGCGAGGCTGTCGTACAGGCGGTGCCACCAGTCCGGGTCCTTCTCCAGACCGGCCAGCCGGTCCACGGCCTCGGTGAGCGGGACCCGGGCCACGCCCAGCGTGCGCAGTTCCACGCGCCTTTCCAGCCCGGCGGGCAGCAGGCTGGGCAGCACCTCGGCGAGCACCTGGACGGTCTCGGCGCCCGCGCCCTCCACCACTTCGGCGTCACGCGGCCGCAGGACGGTGGGGTTCTCCGCGGGGCTGCTCTCGGGCCAGTCGGCAGGGGTGTCGGCGGCCGGGATCCGATCGGGCGGGGCGGCGGGCGGCAGGAACGCGGTGCGCGGCAGCCGGTCCAGGATCGCCTGGCGCAGGGCGCCGTCCAGCTCGCCCTTGCCGAGCGGGCCGGGCACCAGGTCGATGATCCCGGTGCCCACCGGCCGCCAGGCGGCGAGGAGTTCGGCGTAGGCGTCCGCCGCGCGCTCCACCAGGAAGTCGGTGAGCGGGCCGGGGGCCGCGTGCCGCCGGGTGGTGTCGAGCGGGAGGGAGGCGATGAGGAGCGCCGGCACCCCGAGGGCTTCGTCGCTCGGCGTCGGCGCGTGCACGACGGGGCTCGTCCGCGGGCGGGCCGGGGCTCCGTCGGCGTCGACCGGGACGGCCCAGGTGACCGACCAGTGCGGGCGCAGCCGCTCCTCGACCGGGCGGTCGGCGAGCAGGGCGGGGTCGAGGGGACCGTTGTGGGCGACGGTGCGGTAGCGGGTCGTGCCGTCGCGGGAGTCGTCGATGACGGCACCGTGCTCGGCGCTGCCGCGGCGCAGGGTGCGGACCTCCCCGTCTCCGATCTCGACGACGACTTCCTCCAGGCCGGGCAGGGCCAGCAGGAGGGCGTCGTCGATGTTCCGCAGGAGACGCTCGGTGAGGTCCTCGGCGGCGGCGTCGCGCAGCGGCAGGATCACAGCGGTGTCGTACGGGTCCGGGGCGGTGCCCTCGGCCGCGAACGGCAGCCGCAGCAGCGGGACATGGCCGTCCCGGCGGCGGATCTCGTCACCGAGGCCGGGGCTGTTCCCGGCGGTGCCGGCGGCGAGATCGCGTGCCTCGGCGAGCGCCCAGCGGACGCCGCCGTGCCGCCCGACGACGGCGGGCTCGTCCGTGACGGCGAGGACCGCGGCGAAACCGACACCGAAACGGCCCACGGCCGTGTCGTGCGCGTCCCGCTTCGCGGAGGCGCGGAGGGTGGCGAGCGACTCGACGCCGACCGCGTCGAGGGGGGCGCCGGTGTTGGCCGCCACCAGGACGCCGTCGCGGAGGGTGAGGCGCAGGCGGCCAGGGGTGCCCGCGCGGGCGGACGCGTCGGCGGCGTTCTGGGCCAGCTCCACGACGAGCCGGTCGCGGTACCCGCCCAGGACGAGGTCCTCCTCGGCGTTGGCGTCCTCGCGGAACCGGGCCGGGCTGGTCGCCCAGGCGTCCAGCACACCGCGGCGCAGACGCGCCGTGCCGAACGGGTCCGCGCCCTCGGCAGCCGGCCGCACGAACTTACTCACGGGTTCACTCTCCCTCTCGCCTGGCGCGACCGCGAATGCAGCGCCGGGTCGCGGCATGAAGGTACCGCGCGCTCTCTCTTGCTTCCGCCGGGCCGGGTGGCTTCGCGGGCGGGGGCCTCGGCGGTTCTCGGGTGCTGGTCCGGTGGGTGGGTCGGGGCCGTGCCGGTACATCCCGGTCCGTCACCGCTGGATCAGACGTGGGTCCAGGAGGGAACCGCTGCTCGATCCGGACGTAAGCGACGGACATTGGGATGTACCGGCACGGCCCCTCCCGTGCGCTGCCCCCTGCGGGTGCGCTGTGGTGAATTTCAGCCCCTGGCCCCGGGGAAGATTCCAGCCCCTCCGGCGTTTGAGGAGCGGGGGCTGGGGCGGAGTCCCAGGTACGGGACGGGTAGGGGCGGAGGGGGCGAGAAAGGCTGTGGCTCCGATGGGGAGCCGGGTGCGTGCCTTTCGGGCTCGCCGGAGTGAGGCCGTGCCCGACCCAGGGGTGTGAGGCCGTGCCCGCCCAGGGGCGTGAGGGCGTGCCCGCGCGGGGGTGTTGGCGGGCGCCCGGGGGTGGCTAGGCCGTTTCCTCGACGCGCTTCTTCAGGCCCGCCAGCGCGCGGTCGATGATGACCTTCTCGGCCTTGCGCTTGATCATGCCGAGCATCGGGATCTTGACGTCGACGGTCAGCCTGTAGGTGACCTCGGTGCCGCCGTCGCCCGCGGGCTTGAGGATGTAGGAGCCGTCCAGGGAGCGGAGCATCTGGGACTTGACCAGGGTCCAGGAGACCTCGTGGTCGCCGGTCCAGGTGTAACCGAGGGTCTGGTCGTCCTTGATGGCGCCGGCGTCCATGACGAGACGGACCTGTTCGGCGCGGCCCCGCTCGTCCGTCCCGAGCACCTCTGCCTCCTTCACCTCACCCGTCCAGTCCGGGTAGCGGGCGAAGTCGGCGATCACCGCCATGACGTCAGCCGGTACCGCCTCGATCGTGATGCTCGAACTGGTGTGTTCCGCCATCGCGGTGGCTCCTCCAGATGCGGTCCGGTGAGGGAGGTCGGTGCGCACGTGTGTGCAGCGTGAAGGCTACCCCGCACGGCCACGGGCTCTGTCACCCCACCTGGCGTTCAGCAGCACCGCCGGCTCACCACTCCAGCGCCCAGGGCCGACCCGACCCCGCGAAGTGCCCCACATTCACGCATTCCGTCGCCCCGACGCGCATCCTGCGGACAAGGGGCTGGTGGACGTGACCGAAGAGCGCGTACCGGGGGCGTGTACGCCGGATCGCGTCCAGCAGCGCCCGGGAACCGCGCTCGAAGCGGCGCGCCACGGTGTCGTAGACCAGCTCCGGCACCTCCGGAGGGATGTGCGTGCACAGCACGTCGACCTCGCCGACCGCCTCGATCTTGGCCGCGTACTCCTCGTCGCTGATCTCGTACGGCGTCCGCATCGGTGTCCGCAGACCCCCTCCGACGAAGCCGAAGACCCGGCCGCCGATCTCGACCCGCTCGCCGTCGAGGACGGTGGTGCCGGGTCCGGCGTACTCCGACCACAAAGCAGGCATGTCGACATTGCCGTAGGTCGCGTACGTCGGCGTCGGGAACGCGGCGAACATCTCGGCGTACTGCTTGCGTACCGCCTTCTCGATGGCGGCGGCCCGGTCGGTGCCGACCCCCGCCCACAGCCGGGCGCCGAACGCTCGCGCCTCCTCGAAGCGGCGCGCGGTGCGCAGCTCGACGATGCGATCGGCGTTCTCCACGCCGAACAGGTCCGGGAAGATGCCGCGCGCGTGGTCGGCGTAGTCGAGGAAGAGGACCAGGTCACCGAGGCAGATCAGGGCGTCGGCGCCGTCGCCGGCGCGGGCCAGGTCCCGGGCGTTGCCGTGCACGTCACTGACCACATGAACGCGCGTCCGAGGATTACCGACCGGTGTGGATGCCATGACGATCAAGCGTAGGCCTGTGCGGCAAACGTGAACAGAGGCGGCCGGACCTGCGATTACTGGCTAGGCAGGAAAGGCGTGGACTACTGTGCGCGAAGGAACGCCAACACGTGTGACGCATAGAACATCTCGTCGGGACCCCCTGTCGAAGAAGCCATACCGGCGGGTAACGTCCGGGCAGTCCAGTCGTACTCAGGAATTCAACAAGTGATCTCTTGAGTACCTGCCCGAGCCTTGGACCGCACCGTCGCATCACACAGAGTCGTGGCGTCGGCGCCCTATGAGGAGCAGCAGTCTTGCGCGAGTTCAGCCTTCCGGCTTTGTACGAGGTCCCTGCGGACGGAAATCTCACCGATATCGTCCGTAGAAACGCCGCGCAGCATCCTGACGTGGCCGTCATCGCCCGCAAGGTGGGCGGCACGTGGACGGACGTCAGCGCCACCACCTTCCTCGCCGAGGTACGTGCCGCGGCCAAGGGCCTGATCGCCTCGGGCGTGCAGCCCGGCGACCGGGTCGGCCTGATGTCCCGTACCCGCTACGAGTGGACGCTGCTCGACTTCGCCATCTGGAGCGCCGGCGCCGTCACCGTGCCGGTGTACGAGACCAGCTCCGCCGAGCAGGTGCAGTGGATCCTCGGCGACTCCGGTGCGACCGCCTGCATCGTGGAGCTGGGTACGCACACGGCCACCGTCGAGTCGGTGCGCGACCGGCTGCCCGCCCTCGAGCACGTCTGGCAGATCGAGGCCGGCGGCGTCGAGGAGCTGGGGCGCCTGGGCAAGGACGTCAGCGACGCCACCGTCGAGGAGCGCAGCTCGCTCGCCAAGGCGGACGACCCGGCGACCATCGTCTACACCTCCGGAACCACCGGCCGGCCCAAGGGCTGTGTCCTCACGCACCGCGCCTTCTTCGCGGAGTGCGGCAACATCGTGGAGCGGCTGCGCCCGCTGTTCCGCACGGGCGAGTGTTCCGTCCTGCTCTTCCTCCCGCTAGCGCACGTCTTCGGGCGGCTCGTGCAGGTCGCGCCGATGATGGCGCCGATCAAGCTGGGCTGTGTCCCGGACATCAAGAACCTCACCGACGAGCTGGCCTCCTTCCGGCCGACGCTGATCCTCGGTGTGCCGCGCGTCTTCGAGAAGGTCTACAACTCGGCGCGCGCCAAGGCCCAGGCGGACGGCAAGGGCAAGATCTTCGACAAGGCCGCGGACACGGCGATCGCGTACAGCCGCGCGCTGGACACCCCCTCGGGCCCGTCGCTCGCCCTGAAGATCAAGTACAAGACGTTCGACAAGCTCGTCTACAGCAAGCTGCGCGCGGTCCTCGGCGGGCGCGGCGAGTACGCGATCTCGGGCGGCGCGCCGCTGGGTGAGCGGCTCGGCCACTTCTTCCGCGGCATCGGCTTCACGGTCCTGGAGGGCTACGGCCTCACCGAGTCCTGCGCGGCCACGGCCTTCAACCCGTGGGACCGTACGAAGATCGGCACGGTCGGCCAGCCGCTGCCCGGCTCCGTGATCCGCATCGCCGACGACGGCGAGGTGCTGCTGCACGGCGAGCACCTGTTCCAGGGGTACTGGAACAACGAGGGCGCGACCGCCGAGGCGCTGGCCGACGGCTGGTTCCACACCGGTGACATCGGCACCCTCGACGAGGACGGCTACCTCCGCATCACCGGCCGCAAGAAGGAGATCATCGTCACCGCGGGCGGCAAGAACGTCGCCCCGGCCGTGATCGAGGACCGGATCCGCGCGCACGCGCTGGTCGCGGAGTGCATGGTCGTCGGCGACGGACGCCCGTTCGTCGGCGCGCTGGTCACGGTCGACGAGGAGTTCCTGGTCCGCTGGGCCGAGGAGCACGGGAAGCCGGCCGGCTCGACCGCGGTGTCGCTGAGCGAGGACGCGGACCTGATCGCCGCCATCCAGGACGCGATCGACGACGGCAACGCGGCGGTGTCCAAGGCGGAGTCGGTGCGCAAGTTCCGCATCCTCGCGCATCAGTTCACCGAGGAGTCGGGCCACCTCACGCCGTCCCTGAAGCTGAAGCGCAACGTGGTCGCGAAGGACTACGCCAACGAGATCGAGGCGATCTATCGGGGCTGACGCCCGAGCGACCGGGTTCCACCCCGGCCGGGAACAACGGCTCGGCCCCCTTCGCTGGAGGGGGCCGAGCCGTTTTCCGTCCCTGGGGGCCGTTTGCCGTGGTCGGCCGGGCGGAGTTTCCCGGCTCCCGCCGTGGGGCGGCTCCCGCCGTGGGGTGAGGGTTCGTACCGGGCGGGAGGTGCCTCGTGGTCGCTCGCGCAGTTCCCCGCGCCCCCGGAAAGCCGCCCTGGCGGGCGCGCCCCGTCAGGGGCGGGGGGAACCGCGCGGCCGGCCAAAGGCCGCCCGCAGGCGCCGGAAGTCGGCAAGCGGCACCCCCGTGGGCATACCGGGAGGCGCCGCGCCGCAGCGAGCGGGCACCCCCAGCGGCGCGCCCGCAAGCGCTAGAGCAGTTCCCGCAGGCGTTCCGCCAGTAGGTCCCAGCGCCATTTCTCCTCGACCCAGGCGCGGCCCCGTACGCCCATCCGGCGGCGCAGCTCGGAGTCGCCGAGCAGGGTGACGATGCGGTCGGCCGCTTCCTCCGCGGAGCCGCCGCGCACGACCCAGCCGGTCTCTCCGTCGAGCACGGCGTCGGGCGCGCCGCCCGAGTCACCGGCCACCACCGGCAGGCCCGTCGCCGACGCCTCCAGGTACACGATGCCGAGCCCCTCGACGTCGAGCCCGCCCCTGCGCGTCCTGCACGGCATCGCGAAGACGTCCCCGGCTCCGTAGTGCGCGGGCAGCTCCGACCAGGGCACCGCCCCGGTGAACCGGACCGAGCCGGCGACGCCGGTGTCGTGCGCGAGCTTGCGCAGCTCCTTCTCGTACGGCCCGCCGCCGACGATCAGCAGCACCGCTTCCGGCTCCTTGGCCAGGATCCGCGGCATCGCGAGCACCAGGGTGTCCTGGCCCTTGCGCGGGACCAGGCGGGAGACGCAGACGACGACCGGCCGGTCGGTGAGACCGAGCCGGGCCCGGACCTCGTCGCCGCCGGAGCCGGGGTGGAAGGTCCCCTCGTCGACGCCGGGCGGCAGCTGGACCATGCGCGCGGCCGCCTCGGGGGTCAGCGCGGAGGCGATCCGCGAGCGCGTGTACTCCCCGAGGTAGGTGATCGTGTCGGTGGACTCACCGATCCGGCGCAGCAGCGTGCGGGCCGCGGGCAACTGCGCCCAGCCGGCCTCGTGGCCGTGCGTGGTCGCCACGATGCGCCGCGCGCCCGCCCTGCGCAGTGCCGGCGCCATCAGGCCGAGCGGGGCCGCGGCCCCGAACCACACCGACGTACAGCCGTGTTCGCGCAGCAGGCCGACCGCCCGCCGGGTGGCGGCCGGCGTCGGCAGCAGCATCGTCGTACGGTCCCGTACGACGGTGAAGGGCTGCTCGGCGTCGAACGCGGCGGTCGCCTCGGCACCCTCGCGGCCGCGCTTCCACGTCGACGCGTAGACAACGATCTGCCCGGGGTCCAGTCGCAGCGCCATGTTGTGCAGAAAGGCCTGGATGCCGCCGGGGCGGGGCGGGAAGTCGTTCGTCACGATCAGGGTCTTGTGCATCGTGTTCGACACTATCGAACCTATACTCACAGCTCCGCACGGCCGCACTTGACGGCTCGCACACAGACCGGCGCGCCATCATGACTCCGCGAAAAACACGGCGGCGACGCACTCGATCCGGACGAAGAGGGCCAGGTGGGCAGGGCATGACGGGGGCACGGAGTGCGAGGTTCCCGTTCGGCCTGGTCGCACTGCTGGGAGTCTGGGGCCTGACCAGGCTGGCGCTGCTGCTCTTCGTGTCCAAGGTGTACGTCTTCCCCGGTCCGGACGTCACCAGCGACGTCTCGGTGATCTACCACGGCTGGTACGAGGTCCTGCGGCACGGCAGTTTCCCGCTGAACGACGTGACCTGGCAGTATCCGCCGGCCGCCTCGCTCGCGGTCCTCTCCCCCGGCCTGCTGCCGTTCCTCGACTACCCGCACGCCTTCTTCGTGCTGGCCTTCGTCGCCGACCTGGTGGTCTTCGGGCTCCTCCTCTACGCGGGCTCGCGCTCCGGCAAGACGCTGCGCGGCGCCTGGGTGTGGATGATCGGGGTTCCGCTGCTCGGGCCGACCGTGTACGCCCGCTACGACGTGATGGTGACGGCCGTCGCGGTGGCCGCGCTGCTCGCGGGGGCCCGGCATCCCCGGGTCATGGGGGCGCTCGTGGGCTTCGGCGCGATGGTGAAGGTGTGGCCGGTGCTGCTGCTGATCGCCGCGGTGCGCCGCCGGGCCTGGGTCTGGGCCGCGGCGACGGCGGGCGCGATCGCGGTGCTGTTCTGGATGGCGATGCCGGGCGCGTTCGGCTTCCTGACCGCCCAGCGCGACCGCGGCACCGAGGTGGAGTCGCTCGGCTCCCTCGTCTTCCACGTGGCCCGGCACCACGGCTGGAACGGGCGCGTGCTGCTCAACTACGGCTCGGTGGAGTTCCTCGGCCCCTACGTCGACCTGGTGAGTACGGCGGCCCTGGCGCTGACCGCGCTCGCCTTCGGCTGGCTGCTGCTGTGGCGGCTGTGCGTCAAACGGTTCCTGACCCACACGCTCGCCGACGCCGCGTTCGTCGCCGTCCTGATGTTCACGGCCACCAGCCGGGTCATCAGCCCGCAGTACCTGGTGTGGCTGGTCGGGCTCGCCGCGGTCTGCCTGTGCTTTCGCGCGAGCCGGATGGCGGTGCCCGCCTTCCTGGTGCTGATCGCGTGCTTCGTGACGGTGCTGGAGTTCCCCGTCTGGTTCGCGGACGTCGTGGGCAGCACCCCGCTCGGCATCACCCTCCTCGTCGTCCGCAACGGCCTGCTGGTGATCGCCGCAGTGCTGGCCGCCCGGGTGCTGTGGCGGGGCACGGTGTCCGAGCCCGCACGGGCCCTCCCCTCTCAGGCGGCCCGCACCAAGGAGACCCTGGCGTCCTCCTGACGCCCGGCCCGCCCGGTCCACAGCCACAGGGCGGCGCACTGCACCGTCATGGAGAGCACGAGGGCGAGGCAGATCCCGGGGAGCCCGAGTCCGGACAGGACGTGGGCGAGCGGGAGCTGGACCGCCGTGCCGGCCAGCGTCACCCGGAGGAGCACCGGCGCTCCCCCGCTGCCTTCGAACACCCCGCCGAGCGCGATGAAGCAGGCCATCAGCAGCAGATAGGGACCGACGCAGCGCAGGAAGAGCACACCGTCGTGGGCGACCGCGGGGCCGGCGCCGAAGGCCCGCATGATCCAGGGAGCCAGGGCGGCGAGCAGGCCCGCGGCGAGCAGGCCGAGGGCCCCCGAGACGAGGACGGCCTGCCGCCCGATGGCGCCCCGTTCGTCGCGGCCCGCGCCCCGGGTGTGCGCGGTGTGGATCGAGGCGGCCTGCCGGACCGCGTAGAACGCCATGGTGGCGATGTACATGACCTTGTACGCGATCGCGTACGCCGCCACGGTCGTCGTCCCCAGCCGGGCCACGATCGCGACCAGCACCAGCGCGCCGCCCTGCCGCACCGTGAAGTCGGCGGACATGGGCAGACCGGTCGTCAGGGTGCG
The DNA here is from genome assembly GCF_053599975.1 of Streptomyces sp. NPDC005141. Lineage (NCBI taxonomy): Bacteria > Bacillati > Actinomycetota > Actinomycetes > Kitasatosporales > Streptomycetaceae > Streptomyces > Streptomyces sp. NPDC005141. Next base: position 25,166 of record NZ_JBSFYW010000030.1, read on the forward strand.
GCGCAGGGCGGCGCTCGTGGTTTCGGAGGGCACGGCGGCGGCCGCCTCGGCCAGGAGCATGTTCCGGCGCAGGGCGCGCAGACCCACGACCAGGGCCACGCAACGGCACAGCACGGTCGAGACGGCGGCGCCCCGGACGCCGTACGCGTGGATGAGGAGCGGGTCGAGGCCGAGGATCAAACCGTTGGCCAGCAGGGCGAGGCGCATCGGGGTGCGGGTGTCGCCGGTGCCTTTGAGGATGCCGTCGACGAGGTTCTGCGCGAAGAAGACGGCGATGCCGGGCAGGGAGATCGCGAAGTACTGGACGGCGAGGGCCGCCGCGCGTCCGTCGCCGCCGAGCACCAGCCGGGCCGGCGGCTCGCGCAGCAGGTAGCCGCCGAGGGCGATCACCGGCGTGACCACGGCGTACAGCGCCCAGCCTCCGCGTACGGCCGCCCGGACCGCGCCCGGGTCGCGGGCACCCCGGGCGTGCGAGACCAGAACGGTGGTACCGGAGGCGAAGACCAGGGCGACGCCGAGCAGCACGTTCTCGGTATTGGTCGCGACGGCGACGGCGGCCACGGCGTCACCGCCCAGCCGGGAGACCCAGACGGTGTTGATGATTCCGGCGGCGACGGAGGCGAGCAGCGAGAGGTAGACGGGGTGGGCGAGCGTTATGAGCTGCTTGCGATGAGCGTTCACGTAGGCTCCCTCGATACGAGCTACATCGTTTAGAGGTAGCTCGATAAGAGGTACCATGGTGACGTGAGGCCCGCAAGCACGAAGACGCGGGGGTCCGCGAGCACGGCGGTGCCGGACGTTCGAGGGCACGACGGTGCCGGACGCCCGCCGGCACAAGGGCTCGGGACGCCCGCGAGCACGAGGGTGCGGGACGCCCGTGCGCGGGGAGCGGGACGCCCGTGCGCGGGGAGCGGGACGCCCGTGCGCGGGGAGCGGGAGAACGAGCCGGAGTGCGGCGGACACGCCGCACCCCGATGACCCACGAGCTAGGAGCCGACCGGATGCTGGAGCTGTCGATCCTGGGCTTTCTGTACGAGGAGCCCCTGCACGGCTACGAGTTGAAGGAGCGCATCAAGGCCCTGAGCGGCCATGTCCGTCCGGTCAGCGACGGAGCCCTCTACCCGGCGATCACCCGCCTGGTCGCCGCGGGCCTGCTCGACCAGCACACCGAGCCCGGCAGCGGCGCGGCCCCTCGGCGGATCCTGTCGCTCACCGAGAAGGGCCGTGAGGACCTCCTGGAGCGGCTGCGCCACCCCAAGCAGGCCGAGATCACCGACCACGTGCGCTTCAACACCCTGCTGGCGTTCCTGCGCCATCTTGCCGACCCCCGCGAGCAGGCCGCGGTACTGCGCCGCCGCCAGGAGTTCCTGGAGACCCCGGCGAGCTTCTTCTACCGGGACGGCCGGCCGCTGCGCGCGGAGGAGGCCGGCGATCTGTTCCGGCAGGGCATGCTGCGGGTCGCGCGGGCGACGGGCGAGGCGGAGCGGACATGGCTCGCGGAGGCCATCCACCGGCTCGAGGAAGGAACGGCCGGGCGGGTCAGCCGAGTTGGTCCCTGAGGTACTGCCGCCACAGCTCGGTGAACTTCTCCGGCGTCGTGTGCAGCACGTCCCGCAACGCCCCCTCGACCGCCCCGGCCCGCTTCCGGTGGTCGCCCACCGCCCGGTAGAAGTCGTTCAGGCGGACCTCGCCCCAGTGGTCGGCGATCAGCCGGCAGGCCATCCAGCCGCCCTCGTAGACCTGCGCCAGCCGGCCCGAGTCCGCGTCGAACCCGAAGTCCCCGTCGTCGGGCAGCGCGGCCGGAAGACGCCCCTCGGCCACGGAGCGCGCCAGCTCCGGCGCGACCTGCCCGGGTGCCCGCCCGCTGCCGCGGTAGCCGACCCAGTCCGCGTACCCCTCGGAGAGCCACAGCGGGGTGGCGGCCGTGGTGTGGGCGCGCGTGGCGACGTGCGTGGTCTCGTGGGTGAGCACGACCTGCTTGCCGAGGTCGCCGAGGACGCCGTACGCGTCCGGGTTGACGATGATCCGGTCCGCGGGGGCCTTCGCGGAACCTCCCCCGGCTTCCGGCCTGGGGGACCCCGATTTCGCCTCGCTCACCTCTCCGGTGGTCACCGCCGCGATCCCCCGGTATCCGGAGGCCGGAGCCCCGAGCAGCCCCGCCATCCCCTCCAGCGACTTCGGTACGAGGACGACGACGTGCCGCGCCCAGTCCGTGCCCCAGGCCTCCGACACGGCGGGCACGGCGTGGTCCGCGAGGTCCGCGAAGGAACGCAGCCGCTCGCCGGACTGCCCGACCCCGAGGACGAGGCCGCGCTCACCCCGTACGGCCGTCACGGCTCCCTGATCCCACAGCTGGTCACCGGTCTTGCCCGCGGGCTCGTCGGAGGCGACGCGCCAGGCTCCGCCGGCGCGGGTCAGACGCAGGGTGCGGTCGGCGGCGACCGGTGCGGCGTCGTAGCCCTCGACGCGGTAGCGCAGCTCGGCCCGGGCCGTGGCCCGGTCGCCGGAGCGGTGCAGACTCGTCAGGTGGTAGGACCAGGCCGCCAGCGGTACGTCCCGCAGGTTCGCGAAGGGGGTTCCGGCGCCGGTCGCCTCCCCGGTGGCCCGGAACGCCGCCTCGTCCCGGTCCATGACCGCGGTCGCCCGCCGGTCGAGGACCCGCTGCACATCGGTCGCCGCGGTGTCCGACGACGCCCGGCCGCCGCAGCCGACGAGCACGGCGAGCAGCAGCACCAGGGAGAGTCCCGCTCGCGACGCACGCCTTCGACCAGCCACCTTCCCGATCGTACGGTGCCCGCGTCCGCCCGCCGGTTCCGCGCCGGTGCCGCCACGGCGCCCCGTCAGGGCCGGGTGACGGACGAGACCGGCATCATCCCGACGGGGTCGTAGCGCACCGGGGCGCCCGGGTAGGGCGCGTGGATCACCTGGCCGTTGCCCACGTACATCCCTACATGGCTGGCGTCGGACCGGTAGGTGACCAGGTCACCGGGCTGCGCCTGGGAGAGCGGCACCTGGTGTCCGGCGTACCGCTGGGCCTGCGAGGTGCGCGGCAGACCGATCCCGGCCCGCGCGTACGACCACTGCATGAGACCCGAACAGTCGAAGCCGCCCGGCCCGTTGGCGCCCCACACGTAGGGACGGCCGAGCGCCGAACGGGCCGCGGCGACGGCGGCGGCCGCGCGCACCGAGGACGGGACGGCGTCCCCGAGGTCGAGCATGCCGGCGCGCGCCGAGCGTGAGGCCCGGTCGAAGGCGGCGCGGTCCGCGTACGGCAGCGAGTTGAGCAGCTGCCGCGCCTTGGCCAGTTTGCCCTCGACGACCCGCTTGTTCCGGGCGACCGCCTTGCTGCTGCGCTCCAGCTCGGCGAGTTTCCCGTCGGCCTCCTCGCGCTTCTGGGCGAGGTCGCGCAGGGCGAGCTGGAGGTCCTTGAGTTCACCGGCCTGGTGGGCGGTGATCCGGTCGAGGGCGGCGGCCTGGTCGAGGTAGTCGTCCGGGTCGTCGGAGAAGAGCAGCGCGAGCGAGGGGTCGAGGCCGCCGGAGCGGTACTGCGCCCCGGCGAGCGAACCGAGCGAGCCCCGCATGGTGTTGATGCGCTCCTGCTGCCGGGCGATCTCGTCCTGTGCCGTGCCGACCTGTTCGCGCAGCGTGTCGGCACGCTCGTCGGCCTTGTTGAACGCCTCGGTGGCCTTCTCGGCCTGGGTGTAGAGGCGGTCCACCTCGCTCCGGGTGTCGTCCTGCGGTGCCGCGGAGGCGGGCAGGGTGCCGAGTGCGGCGGCCGCCGCGGACATCACGCAGGCGGCGATGCCGAAGGCGCCGGCGCCCCGGTCGAAGCCGGTCGGTGCAAGGCGGCGATGGGACCCCACGGGTAGCCGCTCCCCCTTCCGCTGACGGTCCCCCGCTGTTGGGGGAAACGCGCCAGACAGTAGCCGTGCGACTACGCACCGGCCAAAGACTCCCGCGGGCACACACAGTGACGCCCCGCCGGAGACGCAGGTCACCGACGGGGCGTGGGGTCAGCTCGAGTTGTCGCAATTCGCCCGTTTGGGCGGAACGGCAAGGGGTCCTGGCGGGCGGCGGAGGTCGACTCCGGACCGCCCGCGGGATCAGACCCGGACGCCGAACTGGAAGGGCATGTTGCCGATCGCCTCGTAGCGGACGACCGTGCCGGTGCGCGGGGCGTGCAGCACCTGGCCGTTGCCCGCGTAGAGGCCGACGTGGTGCTGGTCGCCGTAGAAGATGACCAGGTCACCGACCTGCAGATCGCTCTGCGAGTAGATGCGGGTGCCCGCGTTGGCCTGGGCCTGCGAGGTGCGCGGTATGGAGACACCGGCCTGGGCGTAGGCCCAGGAGGTGAGGCCGGAGCAGTCGAAGGAGCTGGGGCCGGTGGCGCCGTAGACGTACGGCGATCCGATCCGGGTCTGCGCGGCGGAGAACGCGGCGCCGGCGCGGCCGGACGCGGCCTTGGCGCCGCCGAGGTCGACGCGCTCGCTGGCGCGGGTCGCCCGCTCCTTCTCCTTGGCCGCGAGTGCGGCCCTCTCCTGTGCCGTCAGCGAGTTCAGGAGCTTCTGCGCGGCGCCCAGCTTGCCCTGGACTTCCTTCTTCTTCTTGGCGAGCTCGGTCCGCGTGTCGGCGAGGTCCTTGAGCTTCTCGGAGGCCTCGGAACGCTGCTGGGCGAGCGAACGCTGCTTCTCCTGGACCTTCTTGAGCGACTCGACCTGCTGAGCGCTCAGCTGGTCCATGGCGGACGCCTTGTCCAGGTAGTCGTCCGGGTCGGAGGAGAGGAAGAGCGCCACGGAGGGGTCGATGCCGCCGGTGCGGTACTGGGCGCTGGCCATCGAACCGAGGCCGTCACGCAGCTCGTTGAGCTCTTCCTGGCCGCGGGCGACGTTGTCCTGCAGGGAGCTGATCTGCTTCTGCAGCTTCTCCTGCTTCTCCTTGGCGCCGTTGAGCTTCTCCGTGGCCTGCTCGGCCTCTTCGTAGAGCTTGTCGACCTTGGTCTTGACCTCGTCCTTGTTGGGCTTCTCGGACGGCGCGGCATTGGCGACGTTGGCACTGAGGGCAACGGCTGCAGCGGCGGCTGTGGTGAGCACGGTCACACGGGTGCGGCTCGGCTGCTTGGGTCGACGGTGGGACGCCACGAAGGCGAGCTCCTTCTTCCTCCAGCCGCCTGCCGAAGACGCCGACGGGCGGTGCCCCTCCACCGTCACTCCCCATGAGTGATCACCCTAGTTGGAGGTTCGAGGCATGACCCTAGTGACCTACTTGTGATCAGTTCAAATCCAAACCTGAAAATTCTTTGTCAGGAGCGGATTCTTTGCACTCAACTCACCTGCAGTGATGTGCGCTTGACACTACGTCGCGTGAAGGTCCTGTCAATTCGGGCATCAAGCCCAGAGGTTACGCATGGGACGTAGGTGGCTCATGCGACTTAGGCCGCGGATCGCCGTCCCCACGAAACCCGAGGCGGGGAGCGGGAGATGACGCTCCCGGAAGCGCACGGGAACAAGTACGGAAGGGGGCGAACAGGAGAAATCGCACGACACGAAACGAGCAAAAGGAGCCGCAAGGGAGAAAGAAGGCGAAAGGGGTCGCTCAGCCGCGTGAGAAGCGCTTGAGAAGCACCACGGACGCCACCGGCCGGGCGCCCGCCTTGGCGATGCCGTCGGCCACCTCACGGTCGGTCGAGACGACGATGACCGGACGCCCGGGCGGCTCGGCCCGCACCAGCTGACGGATCAGCTCGTCCGCCGTGACACCGGGCTTGGAGAACAGCACCCGGACCCCGCGCGGCGGCGCGAGCAGCACCGGCGCGGCCAGCTCGGCCCCGTCGAAGACACAGGTGACCTCCGCGCCGGTCTGCGCGGCCAGCTGCGAGAGCTGCCCGAGCAGCCTCAGCCGCTGCTTCTCCAGCGGCATCTGGGGATAGCCGGTCTTGGTGACGTTGTAGCCGTCGACGACCAGATGCGCCTGCGGCAGCGCGAGCAACTGGTCCAGGATCGCGGGGTCGTTCTCGGACAGCGCGCGGGCGGCGATGTCCTTCGGCGTCATGCGTCCCGGTTCGACCGCGTCCACGGTCTCGGCGGGCCGGACGGAGACGGGGGGCAGCGCCAGTTCCCGGCGCAGACCCTGGGCCGCGTCCAGCACGGTGTCCAGCAGCAGCCGCACGCGCATGTCCTCGACACTGCGCCCCTCGCGCGCCGCCTTGCGCGTGGCCTCCAGAGCGGCCTCGGCCTCCGAGAGGCGCGCCTTGAGCCGCCGGGTCTCGCTCTCGGCGGCGGACACCTGGGCCTGCCCCTCCGCCTTCGCCGCGTCCGTCTCGGCCTGGAGCTTGCGCAGGGCCGCCTCGCCGCGCTTGACGTCGCTGAGGGCCCCGCGCAGCTTGCGGTGAAGCGATTCCGCTTCTTTCCTGGCCGACTCCACTTCCGCGCGCAGCCGTTCGGTCTCGGCCCTTGTCTGCCCGCGGGCCTCCGCGAGCTCCTCGCGGAGCCGCTCCAGCTCGGCGCGGTTCTCCTCGTCGGCGCGCTCGGCGTCCGCCCGCAGGGCCTCCTCGCCCGCGGCGGTGACCAGCTTCACCCAGCCCGCGGGGCGCAGCACATAGGCCGCGGCCGCCACGTCCAGCGGATCCGCGGCCGGGGGCGGCGCGCCCGATTCGAGGGCCCCGACGATCTCGGGCTGGGCCTCTCTCAGCTTCTCGGAGATGCGCTGTCTGAACAGCGGGTCCGTCTCCAGCGCCGCGGCCATGGCGTTGCCGGCGAACTTGGCCCGCCGGTTCGGCGCGAACCGGGCGTACTGCCTCAGCTGGGCGGGCAGTTCGGCCACGGTCAGTCCGCCGAAGCCGTCCGAGACGATCTGTACGACGCGTCGGCGCACGCCGTCGGGCAGCGGACGGTCGAGCACCTCAGCGGTGCCGTCGTCCGGCTCCCCGCCTGTGGTCTCCACCATCCCGTCACCCCAATATCCGTGCGGGGCCCGCTCCCTCAGGAGCCGGCGCCCGGCCTGTCCACGAGTTCGACCTGATCCACCGCGTTGCACCAGCGGCACCGCACCGACTCGATGGTCTCACTGACCACCTCGCGCTCCTCGACCTTCGGCTCACCGGCGAGGTCGAGGTGCACATACTCGACGACCTTCGAGGAGCGGGTCACGTCGAAACGCGTGAGGTTGCCGCAGAGGGCGCAGCGCCAGCGCGTCTTGGCGTCGGGCAGGGGAACCGTCATAGGGCAGTCGCTCTTTCCTTCTAGTGTCCGTCCGGCGCCGGTATCCCGGTGCATGTGGCTCGTAACCCTACGGCCTGGCGGGTACTCGACGCTCTGGTGTCCACGGCGGCGAGGCGGTCTGCGTCGGATGGTCCCGTTGCGTCATGCTCTGTACCATGATCGGCAATTGGACTACGGCGGTCGGCAGGGCGGTGCGGGGCCAGTCCGCGCCGGTGACGTACGGGCTGATCGTCCTGTGCTGTCTGATCTTCGTGATCGGTCCCGCCTCGGGACTCGATCCCGCGTACGGCACCGGGGACGAACTGCTGGTCGCCCAGCGGGCGTACTTCCGCCGCTGGGGCGTGGTGCCGTCCGACCTCTTCGGCGGGGCCCCGCGCGAGGCGCTCACCCCGGCCACGGCCCTGTTCATCCACGGCAGCTGGCTCCACCTCCTGGGCAACATGCTCTTCTTCTATGTCTTCGGGGTGATGACCGAGGAACGCATGGGCCATGTGGAGTTCGCCCTCTTCTACCTGGGCTGCGGATATCTGGCCCTGCTCGGCTACGCCGCCGCCAACGCCGGCTCGCAGCAGTCCCTGGTCGGGGCCTCCGGGGCAATCTCCGCGGTGCTCGGCGCGTTTCTGTACCTGTTCCCCAAGGCCCGGGTGACCAGTCTCTTCCCGTTCCTGTTCTTCCTGCCGCTGCGGTTCCCGGCCTGGGTGGTGCTGCCGTTCTGGTTCGCCCTGCAGTGGCTGGCGGCGGGCCGCAGCGAGTCGGGTCCCGGGGTCGCCTATCTGGCCCACCTCGTGGGCTTCTCTCTGGGTTTCGTCTACGCGTGGGCGCGCTTCGGGCGCCGTACGACCGCAGCCCCCTCCGCGGAGGCGCTGCCGGGACCCCAGGCGCAGCAGCCGGGCCAGGTGGACCGCGAGTAGGGTGAGATCCCCAGCAGTGGCCCCCGAGGGAGAGAACCAGCCGTGATCACCGCGATCGTCCTCATCAAGACCAGCGTGGACCGGATCCCCGAGATCGCCGAGTCGATCGCGTCGCTGGAGAGCGTCAGCGAGGTCTTCTCCGTCACCGGCACCTACGACCTGATCGCGATGGTCCGGGTCAAGGCCCACGACGACCTGGCGGACGTCATCCCCGGCAAGATCAGCAAGATCCCGGGCGTCGAGGCGACGGACACCCACGTGGCGTTCCGTACGTACTCGGAGCACGACCTGGAGGCGGCGTTCGCGATCGGCCTCGACTCCTGACCGACGGGACACCGCCTCCGGGCGGGGGCACGGGCGTCAGACGGCCGGGACGCAGCGGCCGTCCTCGGTGCGGTACTGCCACCGCGCACCGTCCCGGACCAGCTCACGCACCGCGCGGACGAAACGCTCCACGTGCTCGTCGGGGGTACCGGCGCCGAAGCTGACGCGGATGGCGTTGAGGGACTTCTCGCCGGGGGCCGCCTCGGGGGCGCCGCACTCCCCCTGGGTCTCCGGGTCGCTGCCGAGCAGCGTGCGGACCAGCGGGTGGGCGCAGAAGAGGCCGTCGCGGACGCCGATGCCGTACTCGGCGGAGAGCGCGGCAGCGAAGTGCGAGCTGTTCCAGCCCTCGACGACGAAGGAGATGACGCCGACCCGCGGGGCGTCGTCGCCGAAGAGGGAGAGGACCCGGACCTCCGGGACCTCCGCGAGACCCGCGCGGACGGTGCGGATCAGGTGCTGCTCGCGGGCGACGAGGTTGTCGAAACCCTCCTCGGTGAGCGCCTTGCAGGCCGACGCGATCGAGTAGGCGCCGATGACGTTCGGCGAGCCCGCCTCGTGCCGCGCGGCGCTGTGGTGCCACTCCACGTCCACGCCGCCGTCCGCGCGCCGGGAGACCTTGCGGCTGGCGCCGCCGCCCGCGAGGTACGGCTCGGCCTCGCGCAGCCAGTCGGAACGGCCCGCGAGGACACCGGAGCCGAAGGGCGCGTACAGCTTGTGCCCGGAGAAGGCGACCCAGTCGACGTCGAGGTCCTGGACCGACACCGGGTGGTGCGGGGCGAGCTGCGCGGCGTCGAGGACGATCCGGGCGCCGTGGGCGTGCGCGACGGCGGCCAGCTCACGCACCGGCCACAGCTCCCCGGTGACGTTCGAGGCGCCGGTGACACAGACCAGGGCCGGTCCGTGGGGGTCACGGCCGGCGAGGGCGCGCTCCAGCGTGGCGACGGCCTCGCCGGGGGTGCGCGGGGCGTTCAGGTAGGTCACCCGGGCGTCGCGCCAGGGCAGCAGCGAGGCGTGGTGCTCGGTCTCGAAGACGAAGACCTGGCAGTCGGCCGGGAGCGCGGCGGCGAGCAGGTTGAGCGAGTCGGTGGTGGAGCGGGTGAAGACCACCTGGTCTCCGGCGCGGCAGTCGAGGAACTCCTCGACGGTCCTGCGGGCGTTCTCGAAGAGGTCGGTGGACAGCTGCGAGAGGTAGCCGGCGCCCCGGTGGACGCTGCCGTAGTACGGCGCGTACGCGGCCACGTCGTCCCACACCCGCTGGAGGGCGGGCGCGCTGGCGGCGTAGTCGAGGGCGGCGTAGGTGACCTCGCCGCCGGTGACGAGCGGGACGGTGACATCCCGGCCCAGAACGGGCAGGGCCCCCGAAGTGTCGTGGCAGACGGACTGATCGGCGGCAGCGGTGGAGACAGACATGGCGAGCTCCTGTGAGAGGCAGGCGGGATCGCTGCGCGAGCCGGCCGCCCGGAGGCAGGGCTCAGCGCAGGGAAAGGTGAAAAGGGTGTGCGGAGGCGGGGCTCGACGCCCTATCGCATTCGCTTGCTCACAGAAGGCTCCCTCGAACGACCAGGACCCCTGGTTGCATCCACTCGAAAGAGTGCGAGGGGTCCGCGCTTGCCGTAGACCTCGCTGCCTACGACCTGGTCTTCACCCGGGGCACCCCGCCACGGACGGAGGGTTGCCGGACAGCCGGCCGGGGCCACATGGCTGTCACTCATGACCTGATACAGCATCTTGCCAGAAGATCTTCGACGCGCAAGGCGCAGTCCGGATCGTGGACTGCGCCCCCCGCGTCGCCTCGCCCGGGAATCAGGCGTTGCTGGCGGCCACCCACCGGTCCAGGGTGCGCTTCGCGGCCCCGGAGTCGATCGCCTCTGCCGCCTTCTCCATTCCGGCGCGGAGCTGGTCGGCGAGCGGAGCGCCGGTCGGTGACAGGGCCACCAGGGCCGCCGCCGAGTTCAGCAGGACCGCGTCCCGTACGGGCCCGGTCTCGCCGTCCAGCAGGCGCCGGGCGACCTCGGCGTTGTACGAGGCGTCGGCGCCTCGCAGGGCCTCCACCGGGACGATGCCGAGACCGACGTCGCGCGGGTCGAAGCGCTCCTCGGTGACCTTGCCGTCGCGGACCACCCAGACGTGGGAGCCCGCGGTGGTGGTCAGTTCGTCGAGGCCGTCGTCGCCGCGGAAGACCAGCGAGGAGTTGCCGCGCTCGGCGAACACACCCGCCACGATCGGCGCCATGCGGGGGTCGGCGACTCCGACCGCCTGGGCCTTCACCCGCGCCGGGTTGGTCAGCGGGCCGAGCACGTTGAAGGTCGTCCGGATGCCCAACTGGCCGCGTGCCGCCGCCGCATGACGCAGCGCCGGGTGGAACTTCACCGCGAAGCAGAAGGTGATCCCGGCCTCTTCGGCCACCTCGGCGACCCGCTTCACCGGCAGTTGGAGATTGACGCCGAGCTTCTCCAGGACGTCCGACGAGCCGGACGCGGAGGACGCGGCCCGGTTGCCGTGCTTGACGACCTTGGCGCCGGTGCCGGCCACCACGATCGAGGACATCGTGGAGATGTTGACGGTCTTCGCGCCGTCGCCGCCCGTACCGACGATGTCGACGGTGCGCCCGGGGACCTCGATCACATTGGCGTGCTCGTACATCGCCCGGACGAGCCCGGAGATCTCCTGGACGGTCTCGCCCTTGGCCCGCAGGGCCACCACGAACCCGGCGATCTGCGCGTCGGTCGCCTCGCCGCGCATGATGCGGTCCATCGCCCAGGCCGTGTCGTCCGCGCTCTGGTCGCGGCCTTCGAGCAGGCCGTTCAGTACCTGGGGCCAGGAACGGACCGCCGCGGTGTCGCCTCCAGCGGGGTTCACAGCGCTCATGGTCGCTCCTGGGTTCGTAGGTGACGCGAGGGACTCACCCCTTGCGCGGGGTGAGTCCACCCTATCCAGCCCGGGAGACGGCAAAGAGCCCCGTCCATTGCATGGACGGGGCTCTTTCCGTGGCGAACTGTGGGGATCAGTGGTGGCCGTGGCCGCTCGTGATCTCCTTGTACTCCTCGACGGTGGGCTTGGGGATCTGGTTATCCTCCCCGTAGAAGCCCTCGCTCATCTTGGCGCGCAGCTTCTGCGTGCCCGAGACCTTGCGCTCGACACCGTTCTCGTCGACCGCCGGGCCGATCTCGGCCGGCTTGTACTGCTCGTGCGCGGTGAGCGTGTGCAGCGCGTCCTGGCTGAGCGGCTCGTGGACCTCGATGAACTCACCGTGCGGCAGGCGCTTGATGATGCCCGACTCGCGGCCGTGCAGCACCTTGTCCCGGTCCCGGCGCTGAAGGCCGAGGCAGATCCGCTTGGTGGCGATGAACGTGAGCACCGGCACGACGAAGAACGCGATCCGGACGAACCAGGTGATCGAGTTGATCGACAGGTGGAAGTGCGTGGCCCAGATGTCGTTGCCGCCGCCGACGAGCAGGACGAAGTACCAGCTGATCCAGGCGGCACCGAACGCGGTCCGGGTCGGGACGTTGCGCGGGCGGTCCAGGATGTGGTGCTCGCGCTTGTCGCCGGTGACCCAGGACTCGATGAACGGGTAGACCGCGATCGCGACCAGGACCAGCGGGAAGATCACCAGCGGGATGAACACACCCAGGACGAGCGTGTGACCCCAGAGGTTGATCTCCCAGCCCGGCATGACACGGATCAGGCCCTCGGAGAAGCCCATGTACCAGTCGGGCTGGGCGCCCGTGGACACCATGTCCGGACGGTACGGACCCATCGACCAGATCGGGTTGATGGACGCGATCGCCGCGATGGCCGCGATGACACCGAAGACCAGGAAGAAGAAGCCTCCGGCCTTGGCCATGTAGACCGGCAGCAGCGGCATGCCGACGACGTTGTTGTTCGTCTTGCCGGGGCCCGCGAACTGCGTGTGCTTGTGGTAGAAGACCAGGATCAGGTGGCCCACCACCAGGCCGAGCATGATGCCCGGCAGCAGCAGCACGTGCACCGAGTAGAAGCGGGCAACGAAGTCGCCGCCCGGGAACTCGCCGCCGAACAGGAAGAACGACAGATACGTGCCCACGATCGGCACGGACAGGACCGCGCCCTCCATGAAGCGGACGCCGGTGCCGGAGAGCAGGTCGTCCGGGAGCGAGTAACCGGTGAAGCCGGTGAACATGCCGAGGACGAACAGCAGGAATCCGAAGACCCAGTTGACCTCACGCGGCTTGCGGAACGCACCCGTGAAGAACACGCGCATCATGTGCACGAACATGCCGGCGAGGAAGATCAGCGCCGCCCAGTGGTGGATCTGCCGGATCAGCAGACCACCGCGCACATCGAAGGAGATGTGCATGGTCGAGTTGAACGCCTCGGACATCAGCTGGCCCTGCAGCGGGACGTAGCTGCCGTGGTACTCCACCTCGTTCATCGACGGGTGGAAGAACAGCGTCAGGTACACACCCGTGAGGATGATGATGATGAAGCTGTACAGGCAGATCTCACCCAGCATGAACGACCAGTGGTCGGGGAAGATCTTGCGCATGTTGGACTTGGCCAGGGAGTAGATCCCCAGACGGCCGTCGGCCCAGTCGGCCACCCGCTCACCGGCGGGCGCCTTCTCGCGCGAGGAGCGCGAGTCGGAGGTGGGGGTAGTGCTCATCCGCGCTCCCAGAATGCAGGACCGACGGGCTCTTCGAAGTCGCTGAGCGCCTCGAGGTAGCCCTCGTCGTTCACACCGATGCGCAGTTGCGGCAGGGCGTGACCGGCCGGGCCGAAGATGACTCGGGCACCGTCGGAGAGGTCGAAGGTGGACTGGTGGCACGGGCACAGGGCGTGGTGCGTCTGCTGCTCGTACAGGGAGATCGGGCAGCCGACGTGGGTGCAGATCTTCGAGTAGGCCACGATGCCGTCGTAGGACCACTCGAGTTCCTGCTTGTCCTTGATGTTCTCCGGCTGGAGCCGGATGATCATCAGGGCCGACTTGGCGATCTCCTTCTGGAAGTCCTCGTCGTGCTCCTCCAGGCCCTCGGGCTTGGCGAAGGTGAGCGAACCGACGGCCACGTCCGAGGGACGGAGCGGCTCGTTCGTGTTCATGTTGACGAGGAGCTTGCCCTTGGACCACAGCGTGTGGCGCAGCTTCGTGCCCGGCAGCGGACCGAGGTCGCGCAGCAGCATGACGCCGGAGAGCGGGAACAGGGCCAGCGCGCCGAACATCGTGTTGCGGATCAGCTTGCGGCGGCCGAGCGCGGACTCCTTGGCACCCTGCTTGAAGTCGGCCAGGACCTTGGCCTTGACCTCGGGCTCCGCCTCGATCGCGTGACGCTCGTCGGCGATCTCCACGTCGGACATCAGCGTGCGGGCCCAGTGGACCGCACCCGCGCCGATCGCGAACAGCGCCACACCGAGCGTCATGCCCAGCGCGAAGTTCAGCGCGTTGATGTGCCCGAGCGGGAAGACGAAGATCGACCTGTCGTTCGGGATCGCCACGTACGCGGCGATGAAGGCGACGGTGGCCAGCATCGACAGCGTGAACAGCATGGCGACCAAACGCTCGGACCGCCTGGCGGCCCGCTCGTCGATGTCCTGGATGCGGTGCTCATGGGGCGGAAGCCCCGGGTCCGCGAACGGGTTCTGCTCGTCCGCGACGGCTACCGGGCCATGACCGTGCTCGTCGGTGGCCCGCTCAGCGGGCACGTTCTCTTCTGGAATGTCTTGGCTACTCATGACTTCTTGGCCTTTGCGGTCCGAGCGGCGACCCAGACGGCGACGGCGACCAGGGTTCCGAGACCGAAGACCCAGCCGAACAGGCCCTCGCTGACCGGCCCGAGGCCGCCCAGCTCAAGACCGCCGGGGCTCTCGGTGTCGTCACCGTTGACCGCGTCGAGGTACGCGATGATGTCCTGCTTGTTCTTCTCCGACAGCGTGGTGTCGGGGAAGGACGGCATGTTCTGCGGGCCCGTCTGCATGGCCTCGTAGATGTGCTTCGGGTCGACACCCTCCAGGCTCGGCGCGTACTTGCCGTGCGTCAGCGCGCCGCCCTTGCCGGTGAAGTTGTGGCACTGGGCGCAGTTGGTGCGGAAGAGCTCGCCACCCTCGGCGATGTCCGCACCCTCGGGGCTGACCTGGCTCTTCGTCGGGATCGTGGGACCCGCGCCGAGCGAGGCGATGTAGGCCGCGAGCTGGTCGATCTCGGCCTGCGAGTAGATGACCTTCTTCTTCGGGATCTGCGCGCCCGGCTGCTGGGCCGGCATACGGCCGGTGCCGACCTGGAAGTCGACCGCCGCGGCGCCGACACCCACCAGGCTCGGCCCGTCGGTGGTGCCCTGACCGCCGGTTCCGTGGCAGCTTGCGCAGCCCACGGCGTACAGCTTCTTGCCCTCGGTGATGCCGAGGGACTGGGCGGTTTCATCGGCCTGCGCCTTGCCCGCGGGTGCGAACGCGGCGTACAGCCCCCCGGTGGCCGCCAGCGCGAGGAGTAGGACGACGACCGCCGCCAGCGGATGGCGTCGTCGTGCGGAGAGCTTTTTCACGGATTACCCCGGTGTCAGGATCTTCTGCGTCGGTGCTTCTGGATGTTCGGGCGTGGGCCCGATTACTTGATCAGGTAGATCGTGGCGAAAAGGCCGATCCAGACGACATCGACGAAGTGCCAGTAGTAGGACACGACGATGGCGGCGGTTGCCTGCTCGTGAGTGAACCTCCGAGCCGCGTAGGTGCGACCGAGGACCAGCAGGAAGGCGATGAGGCCGCCCGTCACATGCAGTCCGTGGAAGCCGGTGGTCAGGTAGAACACCGAGCCGTACGGGTCGGAGGAGAGCGAGAGCCCGTCCTTCTTGACCAGTTCGGTGTACTCGAAGACCTGACCGCCGATGAAGATCGCACCCATGATGAAGGTGACGATGAACCACATCCGGAGCTTCTTCACGTCCCCGCGCTCGGCCGCGAACACGCCGAGCTGACAGGTCAGGGAGGAGAGCACCAGGATCGTGGTGTTCGTCGCCGAGAACGGAAGGTTCAGGCTGGACGCCATTTCCTTCCAGTGATCCGGCCCGGTCACCGATCGCAGGGTGAAGTACATCGCGAAGAGGGCCGCGAAGAACATCAGCTCGGAACTCAGCCAGATGATGGTTCCGACGCTGGTGAGGTTCGGCCGATTGACCGACGGGTGCGCGTGCCCGGTTTCTACTGTCGTTGCTGTCGCCACGACCGACATTATGTCGGTCGCTTATCCCGCCCTCACCCCGGGGGGTGCCGTTCGGGGTGTTGGTGGGGTGTGTCCAGCCCGTATGGCCCATCGAAGCCGTGTCCGAACCGGTGCTGACGAGGTGTTCAAGGGAGTAGCATCCGCGCATCGGGCAGGGATGGATCAGCCCGAGCGCTTGATGTCCGTACGACGCTGACGTCTCGGAGGAAGAATGCAGCCGACCGCCACGGTGCTGGTCTACAGCGACGACTCCAACACCCGCGCACAGGTGCGGCTCGCCACCGGGCGCAGGCCCGCCCCGGACGTTCCCGTCGTCGAATTCATCGAGTGCGCGACGCCGGCGGCCGTCATCAAGGAGCTGGACAAGGGCGGCATCGACGTCTGCGTGCTGGACGGCGAGGCGGTGCCCCTGGGCGGCATGGGGGTGTGCCGGCAGATCAAGGACGAGATCTTCAACTGCCCGCCCGCGCTGGTGCTCATCGCCCGCCCGCAGGACGCCTGGCTGGCCACCTGGAGCCGCGCGGACGCCGCGGTGACCCTGCCCGTCGACCCGGTGGAGTTCGCCGCCTCGCTGGCCTCCCTGCTGCGTCGCAGGAACCTTCTGAGCGCCTGAGGACCCGCGCCCCGCGAGGGGCGCGGTCTCACACACTCTCGGGGCGCAGCCTCGCGCGCTGGGCCGGACTCGGAGCGTCCGGGGACCCGGCCACCAGTGCGCTGCCCGCACGCCAGTTCTTCCAGCCGAGGTTCCAGTCGCCGAAGCCGTTGCCGAACGGGTCCATCGTCTTGCCGCCGGAGTTGACGACCTTGACGATGTCGCCCTCGTTGAAGGTGTCGAAGAACCACTCGGCGTTGCCGGTGCTCATGCCGGTGCAGCCGTGGCTGACGTTGGCGTACCCCTGGGAACCGGTCGACCAGGGTGCGGCGTGCACGTACTCGCCGCTCCAGGTGACCCTCGTCGCGTAGTAGACGGGCAGGTCGTAGGAGTCCGAACTGCCCTCCGCGATACCGATGCTGGTCCCGCGCATCCGTACGAAGTACTCCTTGCCCAGCACGACCTTGACGCCGTTGCGGGTGTCGAAGCCGGGCTTGCCCGTGGTGACGGGAATCTCCTTGATCACCTCGTCGTTGCGGTACACCTTCATGGAGTGCGTGGCGGCGTCGGTCAGCGCGATCAGGCGGTCGCCCGTGGTGAGCTTCACAGTCTTGGCGTTGCCGCCCCACAGACGCTCGCCGATCCTGACACCGGCGAGGTTGCTGTGCGCCGTGATGGTGGCGTGAGTGGGCCAGTACTCCTTGGGGCGGTAGTGCAGCGTCTTGTCGTCCACCCAGTGCCACGTGCCGTCCACCGCGGGGGTGGAGTCGACCCTGAGGGCGCGCTCGACGACCGTGCGGGCCGCCTTGTCCTTGACCGGGACGCTGAGTTCGGCCGTGATGGGCTGACCGACGCCGTACTTGCCCGCCTTGGGGCCGAATTCGACGTTCAGCAGCTTCTTGGTCTTCGGCGTACTCGTGTCGAAGCCGAAGACCTTGCGACCGGGGGCGCCGTCCTCGTCCTCGGTGCTCACGCGCACCGTGTAGTGGGCGCCGGCGGCCAGGGGCGACGTGCTGTGCCAGCGGCTGCCGTCGGCGGCGAGTTCGCCCGCGACATAGCGTCCTGAGGCGTCCGTGGCGGTCACGTCGGTGATGCGCCCGTCGTCACTCTCGGAGGTGATTTCCAGGGGCTTGTCGGGGTCGACCTTGCCGGACTTATCGCTGTCTCCGGCGGGACCCTTGAACGAGATCTCATCCGCCGCATCGTACGGCTTCGCCGAGAGCGGGTGGCCGTCGGAGCCGCAGGCGGTGGTGCCCGCGCCGAGGGCGACCACCAGCGCGGTGCAGCTGACGATCGTGCGGATTCGCGGTGAGTGGTTCATGAGCTCACGCTATGAACGCTCGTCAAGCACGGCGCGCCGAGTGAGCCGAGTGAGGGACAAAAGTCGTGGCAAACGAGGGAGCCCGGACTCTCCTGACGGAGTGTCCGGGCTCCCGGGCGTTCAGCGCGTGCTACTGGGTGCGGTTCTCGCCGTGGTAGTACTCGAAGACCCAGCCCCACAGGCCGAGCATGATGAGCGGGGCCGAGAAGTAGAGCAGCCACCAGCCGAAGACGACGCCCAGGAAGGCGAGGGCGCCACCGACGCCGAGCGAGAGCGGCTGCCAGCTGTGCGGGCTGAAGAAGCCCACTTCGCCGGCCTCGTCCGCGACGTCGGCCTCCTTGTTGTCCTGCGCCAGCTGGTCGACACGCCGGGCCGTGAAGGCCAGGTAGTAGCCGATCATGATGCTGAGGCCGAAGCCCATGAAGAGGGCCGTGGTACCGGCCGGCTCCTTGGACCACACGCCGTAGACGATCCCCATGATGAGGATGAACACGGCCAGCCAGATGAACATCTTGCCTTGGACCTTCACTTGCCGGCCTCCTTGCCACCAGCGAGGGACGCCGAACCGTGACCGGCGTTCTCGAGCTGGTCGAGAGCGGCGATCTCCGGGTGGTGCAGGTCGAACGCCGGGGATTCACTGCGGATCCGCGGCAAGGTGAGGAAGTTGTGCCGCGGCGGCGGGCACGAGGTCGCCCACTCCAGCGAACGGCCGTAACCCCACGGGTCGTCGACCTCGACCTTCTTGCCGTACTTGGCCGTCTTCCACACGTTGTAGAGGAACGGCAGGATCGACAGGCCGAGCAGGAACGAACTGATCGTCGAGATCGTGTTCAGCGCGGTGAAGCCGTCGGCCGCGAGGTAGTCCGCGTAACGACGCGGCATGCCCTCGGCACCCAGCCAGTGCTGCACCAGGAACGTGCCGTGGAAGCCCACGAACAGCGTCCAGAAGGTGATCTTGCCCAGACGCTCGTCGAGCATCTTGCCCGTCATCTTCGGCCACCAGAAGTGGAAGCCGGAGAACATCGCGAACACCACGGTGCCGAAGACCACGTAGTGGAAGTGCGCCACCACGAAGTAGGAGTCGGACACGTGGAAGTCCATCGGCGGCGAGGCCAGGATGACGCCGGTCAGACCACCGAAGGTGAAGGTGATGAGGAAGCCGACGGCCCAGAGCATCGGTGTCTCGAAGGACAACGAGCCCTTCCACATCGTTCCGATCCAGTTGAAGAACTTCACGCCGGTCGGTACGGCGATGAGGAACGTCATGAAGGAGAAGAACGGGAGCAGTACGCCACCGGTGACGTACATGTGGTGCGCCCACACGGTCACGGACAGACCGGCGATCGCGATGGTCGCGCCGATCAGGCCCATGTAGCCGAACATCGGCTTGCGCGAGAACACCGGGATGACCTCGGAAATGATTCCGAAGAACGGCAGCGCGATGATGTACACCTCTGGATGGCCGAAGAACCAGAAGAGGTGTTGCCAGAGCAAGGCCCCGCCGTTGGCTGGGTCGAACACATGCGCACCGAATTTACGGTCCGCCTCCAGCGCGAACAGCGCCGCCGCGAGGACGGGGAAGGCCAGCAGCACCAGGACCGCGGTGAGCAGCACGTTCCAGACGAAGATCGGCATGCGGAACATCGTCATGCCCGGAGCGCGCATGCAGATGATCGTGGTGATGAAGTTGACCGCGCCGAGGATGGTTCCGAAGCCGGAGAAGGCCAGACCCATGATCCACATGTCGGCGCCGATGCCCGGCGAGCGGACCGCGTCCGACAGCGGGCTGTAGGCGAACCAGCCGAAGTCGGCCGCACCCTGCGGGGTGAGGAAGCCGCCCACGGCGATCGTGGAACCGAAGAGGTACAGCCAGTAGGCGAACATGTTCAGCCGCGGGAACGCCACGTCGGGCGCGCCGATCTGCAGCGGCATGATCCAGTTCGTGAAACCGGCGAACAGCGGCGTCGCGAACATCAGCAGCATGATCGTGCCGTGCATCGTGAACGCCTGGTTGAACTGCTCGCTCGACATGATCTGCAGTCCGGGACGCGCCAGCTCGGCGCGCATGAGCAGCGCCATGACGCCACCGATGCAGAAGAACGCGAACGACGTCACCAGATACAGCGTGCCGATCGTCTTGTGGTCCGTGGTGGTGAGCCACTTGATCACTACGCTGCCGGGCTGCTTGCGCCGTACCGGCAGCTCGTTCTCGTACGAGTCTTCGGCGGCGGCACCCTGGGGTTCATTGAGGATGCTCACAGGTTGTTCGTCTCCCGGTTCTTCTCGTGGCCCGTCTGCTCAATGCCGGCCGGGACGTAACCGGTCTGTCCCTTCGCCGCGAGCTCCTTGAGGTGGGCCTCGTAGCGCTCGGGGGAGACGACCTTCACGTTGAAGAGCATCCGGGAGTGGTCCACGCCGCACAGCTCGGCGCACTTGCCCAGGAAGGTGCCCTCACGGTTGGGGGTCACCTGGAAGGAGTTGGTGTGGCCCGGGATGACGTCCTGCTTCATCAGGAACGGCACCACCCAGAAGGAGTGGATGACGTCACGCGAAGTGAGGACGAAGCGGACCGTCTTGCCCTTGGGAAGCCAGAGGGTCGGACCGGGGTTGCCCGTCTGCGGGTTCTTCGTGCCGGGGGTACCGACGTCGTAGACACCGCCGGCGTTCGCCGGGAAGTCCTCCTTGAACCGGTCCGGAATGGCGGCCAGGTTCGGGTCCGTCTTGGCGTTCCCGGAGGAACCGGGGACGTCCTCGACGTAGTTGAAGCCCCAGCTCCACTGGAAGCCGACCACGTTGACCGTGACGTCGGGCTTCGGCTTGAGGCTGAGGAGCTTCGTCTCGTCACGGGCGGTGAAGTAGAACAGCACCGAGACGATGATGAGCGGGACCACCGTGTACAGCGCCTCGATGGGCATGTTGTACCGGGTCTGCGGAGGAACTTCGACCTTGGTCCGGCTGCGCCGGTGGAAGACGACGCTCCACAGGATCAGGCCCCAGACCAGCACGCCCGTGGCGAGCGCGGCCGCCCACGAGCCCTGCCAGAGGGAGAGGATCCGCGGAGCCTCCTCCGTGACCGGGGTGGGCATACCAAGGCGGGGGAAGTCTTCCCAGTTGTACGAGCAACCAGTGGCTGTCGCAAGGACCAGGCCCGCAGTCATTGCCTGCAGCAGCTTCCGCCGCATCGGGTGCCGCGTCGTGGGGGTACCGCCCGCGCCCCCCAGGGCGTGGGGGAGGTCGGAGCCGTTGGGACTCACGTAGCGCCTTCCCGAGAGTCTCGCCCGCGCTGTTGGCTGCGGCCTTCTCGCTGGTCGGTCGCCGCCCTGCGTCGGGCAGGGGTTTGGATGTTTATGCGGACCAAACCCTACTGGACGCTATCTGGGGTCGCGCGGGGAGGGTGCCCAACGCGCCGCCCGACTCCCCGAAGGAGTGCTGTTTCGCCTGGAAGGCACTCCCGAGACTCCTGGAATGCCCCAGTCCGGATGGCTTCTGACGCCCCCTTGGGAGCACGGACTAGCGTGGTGGCGTGTCCTACTTCGACGCCGCGTCCGCGGCTCCGCTGCACCCCGTCGCCCGACAGGCCCTGCAGGCCTCGCTCGATGAGGGGTGGGCCGATCCCGCCCGCCTGTACCGGGAGGGCCGCCGGGCCCGCCTGCTCCTCGACGCGGCCCGCGAGGCGGCGGCCGACGCGGTGGGCTGCCGCCCCGACGAACTGGCCTTCACCGCCTCCGGCACCCGCGCGGTGCACTCCGGGATCGAGGGCGCCCTTGCGGGCCGGCGGCGGGTCGGACGCCACCTGGTCGTGTCAGCCGTCGAACATTCGTCGGTACTCCATTCGGCAGACGTCCACGAGGCGTCGGGCGGTGCGGTGACCCAGGTTCAGGTGGACCGCGCGGGCAGGGTGTCCCCTTCGTCGTACGCCGCGGCCCTGCGCCCCGACACCGCGCTGGCCTGTCTTCAGTCCGCCAACCACGAGGTGGGCACGGAGCAACCGGTGGCCGAAGTAGCACAGATGTGCCGGGAGGCGGGGGTGCCGCTACTGGTGGACGCGGCGCAGTCGCTGGGCTGGGGGCGGGTGGAGGGCGACTGGTCCCTGCTGACCGCAAGTGCCCACAAATGGGGTGGCCCTTCGGGCGTCGGACTGCTCGTCGTACGCAAGGGGGTCCGGTTCGCGCCACAAGGGCCCGCGGACGAGCGGGAGTCGGGGCGGGCGGCCGGGTTCGAGAACATCCCGGCGATCGTGGCGGCGGCTGCCTCGCTGCGAGCCGTCCGCGCGGAGGCGGCCGGGGAGGCGGCACGGCTGCGCGAACTGACGGAGCGGATCCGCGCACGGGTGCCCGCGCTGGTGCCGGATGTCGAGGTGGTCGGCGACGCGGTCCGCCGGCTCCCGGGGATCGTCACCTTCTCCTGTCTCTATGTCGACGGGGAGACCCTGCTCCACGAACTGGACAGGAGCGGCTTCTCGGTCTCCTCGGGCTCCTCCTGCACGAGCAGCACCCTCACCCCCAGTCATGTCCTGAAGGCCATGGGCGTGCTGAGCGAGGGCAACGTGCGGGTGTCGCTGCCGCCCGGCACCCCGGAGGAGGACGTCGACCGCTTCCTGTCGGTCCTCCCGGGAGCGGTCTCGGGGGTCCGCGAGAAGCTGGGCGCGCCGGCGACGGCGACGAAGACCCCCGCCTCCGTCGACTCGCTGGTGGTCAACGCGCTGGGCAAGAGGTGCCCGATCCCCGTCATCGAGCTGGCCAAGGTCATCGGGGACGTGCCGGTCGGCGGCACGGTCCGGGTCCTCTCCGACGACGAGGCGGCCCGCCTCGACATCCCCGCGTGGTGCGAGATGCGGGGCCAGGAGTACGTCGGCGAGGAGCCGGCGGACCACGGCTCGGCCTATGTGGTCCGCCGGCTCTCCTAGTACGTGCCCCGGTCCCGGAGGCCGGGCCAGGACCTCGACCCGGGCGAGGCGGACTCCCGCCTCCGCCCGGGCGTGTCGGGCCGGGACCTTCGCCTAGGAGAGGTGGGCCCGGACCTCGGCGGCGGCGTCATGGCCGTACGCCTTGGTGAAGCGGTCCATGAAGTGGGCGCGGCGCAGCTGGTACTCCTGGGTGCCGACCGTCTCGATGACCAGGGTGGCGAGCATGCAGCCGACCTGGGCGGCGCGCTGCAGGGAGACACCCCAGGCGAGACCGGAGAGGAAGCCGGCGCGGAACGCGTCACCGACGCCCGTCGGGTCCGCCTTGAGCTCCTCCTCGGGGCAGCCGACCTCGATCGGGTCCTCGCCGGAGCGCTCGATACGGACACCGCGCGAGCCGAGGGTGGTCACCCGGTGGCCGACCTTG
Organism: Streptomyces sp. NPDC005141; assembly: GCF_053599975.1. NCBI lineage: Bacteria > Bacillati > Actinomycetota > Actinomycetes > Kitasatosporales > Streptomycetaceae > Streptomyces > Streptomyces sp. NPDC005141. The sequence continues at coordinate 48,050 of NZ_JBSFYW010000030.1, forward strand.
GAGAGGATCTCCTCGTCGCTCCAGCCGGTCTTGGACTCGATGAGTCCTTTCTCGTACTCGTTCGAGAAGAGGTAGGTCGCCCCGTCCAGCAGTATCCGGATCTCGTCGCCGTTCATGCGCGCGATCTGCTGCGAGAAGTCGGCGGCGAACGGGATCGCGCGCGAGCGGCACTCCTCGGTGTGGCGGAGCATCCCCTCGGGGTCGTCCGCGCCGATCAGGACGAGGTCGAGACCGCCGACCCGGTCCGCGACGGCCTTGAGTTCGATGAGGCGGGCCTCGCTCATCGCGCCCGTGTAGAAGGAGCCGATCTGGTTGTGGTCGGCGTCCGTGGTGCACACGAAGCGCGCGGTGTGCAGCACCTCGGAGATCCGGACGGAGTCGGTGTCGACGCCGTGCCGGTCCAGCCAGGCGCGGTAGTCGTCGAAGTCGGAGCCTGCCGCCCCGACCAGGACCGGACGGGTACCGAGCTGGCCCATGCCGAACGCGATGTTCGCGCCTACCCCTCCCCGGCGGACGTCGAGGTTGTCGACCAGGAAGGAGAGGGAGACCGTGTGCAGCTGATCCGCGACCAGCTGGTCGGCGAAACGGCCGGGAAAGGTCATGAGGTGGTCGGTGGCGATGGAGCCGGTGACTGCGATACGCACGGCTAGGACACGCTCCTGCGAAGGGAGGGGGATTGACAGTTAACGCTACCGGGTCCGCGGACGCCCGCTGAAGCGGCCAAAACTACCCGATAGTAGATCTTTCTTCGTGACGGCAACGGTGCATACGGTGCCGGTATGACGAACCTCAAGGTCCATGACACCGCTCCGCTCGGCCCGGTCAGTGACCTGGAAGGCGATATGGCGTCGCTGCGCGGCGACTGCGCCCGGATGGCCGGCCACTGGTCGGCTCCCGCACCGGTCTCTTCCCTCCCCGTCTCCCCCTCACTCATCCACGGGGTGACCGTTCCGCCCACCTCCGCACGACTGCTGGACGCGATGTCCGACTACGGCGACTGATCGGCCGCGGCCCGAGCGGTGCCGCCGAACGGGTGAGAGTCCGGCGGCGCCGAACGGGTGAGTACGGAGAGCGCCCGCAGGGAACCGTGCGCTCCCCCGCTGCGTCCCATCGCTGTCCCCCGTAAAGGGGATGCGGTATACGACCCTGGAGAGCCCGTCATTGGCAGGGCCGGGTCATGGGACAGCAGTGGAGCCGAAGGAGCGATGCGGTGAGCACCGAGCGACCCGACAACGACGCGACCGATCCCGTCGAGGGTCACGCCCAGGGTCCCGTCGAGGGCGCCACCGGGCGCGCCCTCGACGGCCCCGCCGAGGACACCGACGCGGGTCCCACCGAGGACGTCGTGGAGAATCCCGTCGGGGACCCCGCCGAGGGGCCCGCCAAAGATTCCGCCGAGGACCCCGGCGAGGCCAGCGCCGAGGACACGGCCGAGGGCACCAACGAGGACACCGCCGAGCGTCCCGTGGAAACGCGGACCGAGGGCGCGGCGGGGAGTCGTGACGAGGACCTCGTCGACGGTCCCGCCCAGGAGCCCGTAGGAGGCGCGGCCGAGGAGCGATCCGAGGGGCCCGCCCACGGCACTTCCGAAGATCATGCCGAGGGCACCGTCGAGAGTTCCTCCGGAGCCGCGGTCGCACATCCCGTCCCGGACGGCGTCGATGACACCGGCGAAGGTCCCCTCCCGGGGATCGTCGGAGGGCCCGTCGCGGGTGCCGGCGCGGGTGGGGCGCGGCGGCGGAACACGCCGGCGGTCGTCGCCTCGGTCGTCGCCGCGGTGCTGCTCGTCGGAGGCGGCGGGGCGTACTTCGCCGCGACCACGTCCGGCGGTGGCCGTTCCGGTACGCCCGGCGGAGACGCCACTCCCCCGCCGCTCGCCCTCGACGGCTACTCCGAGAGCACCACGAGCACGGGGTCCACGAGCGGCACCAACGGCATCGCGCCCGGCGAGCCCAACCCCTACGGCGCGACCTACCGCGCCGACGGCGAACTCCCCGCGGGACCGGGCTCGGCTCGTATCCACTGGGCCGAGGGCAGGGTGACCCGGGCCGAGGTGACCCGGCTGGCGAAGGCCCTGGACCTGCCGGGCGCCCCGCGGCTGACCGGGGACACCTGGACGGTCGGGTCCGTCAAGGACGGCGCCGAGCCGAACCTGCGGGTGAACGCGGACGCTCCGGGGACCTGGACCTTCAGTTCCTCCGTTCCGGGGACCGACAACTGCCCCAAGGGCAAGCTGTGCCGGCCCGTCGGCTCCGGCTCCCTGACCCAGTTCGCGCCGGACCCGGTGAGCGAGGCGGCGGCCAGGAAGGCGGCGGCGCCCGTACTGAAGGCCGTCGGCCAGGACGACGCGAAACTGGACGCTAGCCAGCTCATGGACCGGGTGCGGGTGGTGAACGCCGACCCGGTGGTGGGCGGACTGCCCACGTACGGATGGACGACCGGCCTCAGGATCGATGTGGAGGGCCATGTCATCGGCGGCAGCGGCCGGTTGAAGGCCCCGGTGAAGGGGGACACGTACCCGGTCGTCGGCGCGCGGAAGACGCTGGACCTGATGAACGAGCCGGCGTCGGCATCGGGCGACCGGCGCATGGGCATCGGCGGCTGCGCCAGCCCCGTGCCGCTGAAGGACCGGGACGAGATGCCGTGCGAGCACCCGACCCCGGCACCGGAGCCGGAGGCGGTGACCGTCGAGAAGGCCACCTTCGGACTGGCGGCGCACCGCGCGAACGGGCGGCAGGCACTCGTGCCGTCCTGGCTGTTCGAGGTGCGGTCGCCGGGTTCCGGGGACACCTACACCGTGACGCATCCGGCGGTCGATCCGAAGTTCCTGACCTCGACGGCAGCTTCGGCGCAGCCGAGCCCGGTTCCCACCGCGCCCCAGGACGAGCCGTCCTCGCCTGCGGCCACCCGTGACGTGGACGTCCAGGGCTACACCGCGGAGGGCAAGGACCTGACGGTCAGCTTCACCGGCGGGGTGTGCGCCGACTACACGGCGTCGGCGAGCGAGAGCTCCGGACAGGTGACCGTGACCGTGACGGAGAAGCCCTGGAAGAACAAGGTCTGCATCATGATCGCCAAGTTCTACGAGAAGACGGTGCACCTGAAGGAGCCGCTCGGCGGCCGGAAAGTCGTGGGGACGGACGGCCGGGCGGTCCACGAGGGCACGATCACGATGCCCGAGGCCTCCGGAGCGACGTCCGCGGGGCCCCGGTAACGGCCGCCCCGGTCCCGGATACGCGAAGGCGGCGTCCCTGTCGGAGGGGGACGCCGCCTTCGTCCGTACTCGGCGCGCGCGAGCGTGCCCGGCCGGAGCCGTGAGCCGCGGGCTCGGCTCAGTGGCAATCGGGCCGGCCGAACCGGGCCCGGTACATCTCGGGCCCCGCCGGTCCCGGACCTAGCTGAAGGAGTCGCCGCAGGCGCAGGAGCCCGTCGCGTTCGGGTTGTCGATCGTGAAGCCCTGCTTCTCGATGGTGTCCACGAAGTCGATCGAGGCGCCGCCCAGGTACGGGGCGCTCATGCGGTCGGTGACGACCTTGACACCGTCGAAGTCCTTGACGACATCGCCGTCGAGGGTGCGCTCGTCGAAGAAGAGCTGGTACCGCAGGCCGGAGCAGCCGCCGGGCTGAACGGCGACGCGCAGTGCCAGGTCCTCGCGGCCTTCCTGGTCGAGCAGGGCCTTGACCTTGGCCGCGGCGGCGTCGGACAGCATGATGCCGTCGCTCACGGTGGTGGTCTCGTCCGATACGGACATCTGCTTCTCTCCCGGGTTGTACGGAGACTGCTTGCCGACGGTTGCAACCGGCGGGGCCGCGGATTCATTCCGGGCCGAGCTCATGTCTTTGCCTTCTCTCTTCATGCTCGCACACGCGCCTGCGCGTGAACACCGGCCTGTGGACAACCCCACGGACAGCCGGGGGTCACCCGCCGGACAGGCGACCGGGATTCACGTCACATCGACGCTATGGACATCGTCAACGTGACGTGAAGCGGTTATGATAGATAGCGTCAATTCGACGAAAAGGCATCGTTCCGCCGGGCCCGCTCCTTTACGAGCCCGGCGAGCCGCGGAACAGAAAGGGTGCGTGTCGTGACCACCGCCCAGACCCAGGAGCTCGACGTACAGCCGACGCCCCTCGCCCTGCTGCTGCTCGGCCGCGAGGCCGACCCGAGGAGCGAGCGAGGCGTCGAGTGCCCCGGCGACCTGCCCTCGCCGTCCGACCCGGACCTGGTCGAGCGCGCTCGTGCGGCCAAGGAGAAGCTCGGCGACAAGGTCTTCGTGCTCGGCCACCACTACCAGCGCGACGAGGTCATCCAGTTCGCGGACGTCACGGGCGACTCCTTCAAGCTGGCCCGGGACGCGGCGGCCCGTCCGGAGGCCGAGTACATCGTCTTCTGCGGCGTGCACTTCATGGCGGAGTCGGCCGACATCCTCACGGGCGACGCCCAGAAGGTCGTCCTGCCGGACCTCGCCGCGGGTTGCTCGATGGCCGACATGGCCACGGCCGAGCAGGTCGCCGAGTGCTGGGACGTGCTGACCGAGGCCGGCATAGCCGACCGGGTCGTACCCGTCTCGTACATGAACTCGTCCGCGGACATCAAGGCCTTCACCGGCAAGCACGGCGGCACGATCTGCACGTCGTCGAACGCCCAGCGGGCCCTCGAGTGGGCCTTCGAACAGGGTTCGCAGGTGCTGTTCCTGCCCGACCAGCACCTCGGCCGCAACACCGCCGTCCGCGACCTGGGCATGTCCCTGGACGACTGCGTGGTCTACAACCCGCACAAGCCGAACGGCGGGCTGACCGCGGAGCAGCTGCGCGACGCGAAGATGATCCTGTGGCGCGGCCACTGCTCGGTGCACGGCCGCTTCAGCGTGGACTCGGTGAACGACGTGCGCGAGCGGATCCCCGGCGTCAACGTCCTCGTGCACCCCGAGTGCAAGCACGAGGTCGTCGCGGCGGCGGACTACGTCGGCTCCACGGAGTACATCATCAAGGCCCTGGAGGCCGCCCCGGCCGGTTCCAAGTGGGCGATCGGCACGGAGCTGAACCTCGTACGCCGCCTCGCGAACCGTTTCGCGCCCGAGGGCAAGGAGATCGCCTTCCTCGACAAGACGGTCTGCTTCTGCTCGACGATGAACCGCATCGACCTGCCGCACCTGGTGTGGACCCTGGAATCCCTCGCCGAGGGCAACCTCGTCAACCGCATCGAGGTCGACAAGGAGACCGAGACGTTCGCGAAGCTGGCGCTGGAGCGGATGCTGGCGCTGCCGTAGACCGCGCGTCACGCGGCGCCGCCTCCGGCCCGGAGGCGGACATCGCCGCCGCGGACCTGGAGTCACGGACAAGGGGCGCCCCTCGGCCATGAGGGGCGCCCCTTGTCGATGGGCGTCAGCAGTAGAGGTTGGCTCCCGGTGTGACGCCGAGGATCGAGGTGAAGCGCTGGTAGGCGTCCACGCGGCTCTGCACCTGTGCGGGGTTCCTGCCGTCGCATTCCAGCGAGCCGTTGATGCTGCGGATGGTCTGGCCGAAGCCGGCGCTGTTGACCATCGCGTTGTGGGGGGTCATGGTGCCGGGTCCGGACTGGGTGTTCCAGTACCAGAGGCCGGTCTTCCAGGCCACGGCCGAGTCGTTCTGGACGAGCCAGGGGTTGCCCAGCAGGTCGATGCCGAGGGCGTCGCCCGCGGCCTTGTAGTTGAAGTTCCAGCTGAGCTGGATCGGGCCGCGCCCGTAGTACGCCGCCTGGCCCGCCGGGCAGCCGTAGGACTGGCTCCAGTCGCAGTAGTGCGGGTAGTTGGCGGTGTTCTGCTCCACGACGTGGACCAGACCGCCGGTCTCGTGGTTGACGTTGGCCAGGAACGCGGCGGCCTCCTGCTTCCTGACCGTGTCACTGCCGGTCCCGGTGAAGGCGGGGTAGGCACCGAGGGCCGCGGTCAGGCCGCTGTAGGTGTAGAAGGGGTTCCGGTTCGGGAACATCTGGTTGAACTGCGCCTCGGAGACGACGAATCCGCTCGGGGTGCCGCCCCCGGTGGCCGGCGCCGTCCACTTCTGGTTCGCACCGCCGGTGCAGGTCCAGATCTGCAGCCGGGTGCCGTTGGCCGCGTTGTTGCCGGTGACGTCGGCGCACTTGTCGGCCTGGGGGTTCACGATGTCCCGGGCCGCTGTGACGACCCACCGCTGATTGGGACCGCCGGTGCAGTCCCACAGCTGGAGCCGGGCCCCGTCGGCGGTCGAGTTGCCGGTGACGTCCAGACACTTGCCGAGCGCCCGGATCGTGCCGTCCGCACCGACGTTCCACTGCTGTGCCCCGGTGCCGTTGCAGTCGTAGAGCTGTACGGCCGTGCCGTTGGCGGTGCCCGCTCCCGCCACGTCGACGCACTTGCCCGCGAGACCGCTGATCTGTCCCGTGGCGGCCGCGGCGGGCGAGGCCGGGAGCACGCTCAGCAGTCCGAGGACAAGGGTGCCGACCGCGGCGTACGCCGCACGTCTCCATCGAATGTGCATGCCCATGCCATACCTTTCGCCGAGGTGCGCTCCGGGCGCTCCGGTGGGGGGTCGAAAGAGAGGTCTTCACCAGTTGTTTTAAGGCGTGAGCAAAACCGCGTCAAGACTTTGGTATGGACCAATTTCCGACGGCTCGGGCCTGGCCGAAAAAGAAGGGGCCCCTGCCCCGGCGCGTGAACGCCGGGGCAGGGGCCCCTTCCTGGAACCGGGTCAGACTCCGGCAGGCTCCGGGGACTTGTCCTCCTGGCCGACGGCACTCTCGCCGGACTTCGCCTCCCGCTTCGCCGCCTTCTTCTTCGCCCGGCGCTCCTTGCGGAGCTCGATCATCGCGTAGAGCGTCGGAACGAGCAGCAGCGTCAGCAGCGTCGACGTGATGAGGCCACCGATCACGACCACCGCGAGCGGCTGCGCGATGAAGCCGCCCTCGCCGGTCACACCCAGCGCCATCGGCAGCAGGGCGAAGATCGTCGCCAGTGCCGTCATCAGGATCGGGCGGAGCCGGTGCCGGCCGCCCTCGATCACGGCCTCGACCACGCCGTGACCCTGCGCGCGGTACTGGTTGATGAGGTCGATCAGCACGATCGCGTTCGTCACCACGATGCCGATGAGCATCAGCATGCCGATCATCGCGGGGACACCCATCGGGGTGCCCGTGACGATGAGCAGGCCGATCGCGCCGGTCGCCGCGAACGGGATCGACACGAGCAGGATCAGCGGCTGCACGAGCGAGCGGAAGGTCGCCACCAGCAGCATGAAGACGATCGCGATCGCCGCCAGCATCGCGAGGCCGAGCGACGCGAACGCGTCGTCCTGGTCCTGCGAGACACCACCGATCGATGCCGTGGCGCCGGCCGGCAGCTTCAGCTTCTTCAGCTTCGCGGTGAGGTCCGCGCTGACCGCGCCGGTGTTGTCACCGGTCGGCCTGGCCGTGATGGTGGCAGCCCGCTGGCCGTCGATCCGGGTCATCGAGACCGGCCCGTCGACGACCTCCACCTTCGCGATGTCACCGAGCTTCACCGCGCCGAGCCGCAGCCCGCGCAGCTCGGCCAGCGTGCCGGCCGGCTCGGCGGACGTGATGACGATGTCCCGCTCGGTGTCGTCCAGGATCGCCTTGCCGCTGGTCGTGCCGCGTACCGCCTGGGCGACGGCCGCGCCGAGCGTGGCGTCGTTGTAACCGGCCGCCGCCGCCTTGGAGTTGGCCTCGACCGAGATGCGCGGCACGCTCTGGGACAGGTCGCTCGTGACGTCCGTGACGTCGTCGAGCTTCGCGACCTCGTCGCGGACCTGGTCGGCCGCCTTGCGCAGCACGTCCCCGTCGGCCGCCTTCACGACGACACTGAGGTCCTGGCTGCCGAAACCGTCACCGGCCGCGACCGTGGTGGTGCCGAGCCCGGAGAGCTTGCCGAGCCCCTCCTCGATGCGGTCCTGGACGTCCTGGTAGGACGCCGAGTCCTCCAGCATGACCTGGTACGACGCCTGGTTGGTGTCCGTACCGCCGCCGAAGGCCGCCATGAAGCCGGAGGATCCGATGGTGACCTGGTAGTCCTTGACGCCCTTGACGCCGCCGAGGAGCTTCTCGACCTTCCGTGCCTGCTCGTCGGTCGCCGCCAGGCTGGCGCCCGGCTTCAACTCCTGCTTGACGGTGAGGACTTCCTGGTCGCCCTGGTCGAAGAAGTTCGTCTTCAGCAGGGGCGCCATGCCGAACGTGCCGAAGAGCACCGCTACCGCGATCAGCACACTGGTCAGCCGGCGACGGGTCGCGAAGCGCAGGACGGGGACGTAGAAACGCTGCAGACGGCTGCGCTCCTCCTTCTCCTCGGCCTTGCGCCGGGCCTCCGCGGCGTCCGCCGGGGTGCCCTTGGGAGCGCGCAGGAACCAGTACGAGAGCACCGGGACGACCGTCAGCGAGACGAGCAGGGAGGCGAGGAGCGCCGCCGTGACCGTCAGGCTGAAGGAGCCGAACAGTTCGCCGACCATGCCGCCGGTCAGACCGATCGGCAGGAAGACGGCGACCGTGGTGAGGGTCGAGGAGGTGACCGCGCCGGCCACCTCGCGGACCGCCGTGAGGATCGCCTCCTCACGCTCCTCGCCGTATCCGAGGTGCCGCTTGATGTTCTCCAGGACGACGATCGAGTCGTCGACGACCCGGCCGATCGCGATGGTGAGCGCGCCCAGCGTCAGCATGTTGAGCGACAGGTCCCGGGTCCACAGCACGACCAGGGCCAGCACCACGGACAGCGGGATGGACACGGCGGTGACCAGCGTCGAGCGGACCGACGCCAGGAAGACCAGGATGACCAGGACCGCGAAGAGCAGGCCGAGGGCGCCCTCGGTGGTCAGTCCGTGGATGGACTTCGAGACCGCCGGACCCTGGTCGCTGACGACGGTGATCTTCGCCCCCGCGCCCAGGTCCGCCCGGAGGCCGGGCAGCTTGTCCCTGACCGCGTCGGAGATGGCGACGGCGCTGCCGTCGTGGTCCATGGTCACCATCACGGCGAGGCTCGGGCGGCCGTCGGTGCGCGTGATGGAGTCGGCCTTGGCCTGCTCCTGCTTCACGGTGGCGACGCTGCCGAGGCGCACCGGCTTCCTGCCCGGCTGACCCGCGACCATCAGGTCCTGGATCTGCCCCAGCGAGGTGAAGCCGCCGCCGACCCGCACGGTCTGGTTGCTGCCGTCCTCGTCGAAGGAACCGGCCGGGACAGTCGCCCCGCCCGCCTGGAGGGCCTGGCCGAGGGCGGCCGTGGTGAGGCCGGCCTTCGCGAGCTTCTTCTCGTCGGGCGTGACGGTGACCTGGAGGTCCCGCACACCGGTGACCGCGACCCGGCCGACGCCGTCGATGCCGTCGATGGCGGGGACGACCGTGCGGTCGAGCCGGTCGGCCAGGGCCTGCTGGTCCTGGCCGGAGGTGACGGCGAGGACCACGGTCGGCATGTCGTCCGTCGAACCGGCGATGACCTGCGGGTCGACGTCGTCCGGGAGCTGGGCACGAGCCCGGTTGACGGCCTGCTGAACGTCGGCGACGAGCTGCTTGGTGTCGTTGCCGTAGTCGAAGGACGCCATGATCACGGCGTTGCCCTCGCTCGCGGTGGAGGTGACACCGGTGATGCCGTCGACGGCTTCGAGGTTGTCCTCGATCGGCTCGACGACCTGCTTCTCGACCACATCCGGAGACGCACCCTGGTACGGCGCGAGCACGGACACCATGGGCAGTTCGATGGTGGGCAGCAGCTGCTGCTTGAGCTGGGGGATCGCTATCGCCCCGAAAGCGAGCGCGATGATCGACATCAGCCCGATGAGGGCCCGCTGCGCGAGGCTGAATCTGGACAGCCAGGACATGGGTGGTGGGTCTCTCTTCTGTGGTTCGAGCGGAAGGCAGGGGACTGGGGAACGCCCCACGTCACACCCTGGGCCATGAACGGGCGACGATCCGTAGCCCCTGGGTCCAGTTCCTTACCGGGAACCTACTCCAGGCGCAGTACGCGCAGGTAACCGTCAGTCCACCCTCGGACGTACCAGGCCGGTCTCGTACGCGATGACCACCAGCTGTGCCCGGTCCCGGGCGCCGAGCTTGGCCATGGCCCGGTTGACGTGCGTCTTCACCGTGAGCGGGCTCACTTCGAGGCGCTCGGCGATCTCGTCGTTGGAGTGGCCTCCGGCGACCTGGACGAGCACCTCGCGCTCGCGGCCCGTGAGCGCGTCGAGCCGGTCGGTGCCGATGGGGCGGCGTCCGTCGTCACCGTCGCCCTGCGCGAGGAACTTGGCGATCAGCCCCTTGGTCGCCACCGGGGACAGCAGCGCCTCGCCGCCGGCCGCGATCCGGATGGCGTTCAGCAGTTCCTCGGGCTCGGCGCCCTTGCCGAGGAACCCGGACGCGCCGGCCCTCAGCGACTGCACCACGTACTCGTCGACCTCGAAGGTCGTCAGCATCACGACCCGTACGTGCGCGAGGCCCGGGTCCGCGGTGATCAGCCGGGTGGCGGTGAGGCCGTCGGTCCCGGGCATCCGGATGTCCATCAGCACCACGTCGGCCCGCTCGGCCCGGGTCAGGGCCACGGCCTCCGCGCCGTCGGACGCCTCTCCCACGACCTCCATGTCCGGCTCCGAGTCGACCAGCACACGGAACGCGCTGCGCAGCAACGCCTGGTCGTCGGCGAGCACGACGCGGATGGTCATACGGGGTCCCCCAGGGCAGGCGCGAGGTTCTTGACCGGAAGGATCGCATGGATGCGGAAGCCGCCTCCGTATCGGGGACCCGCCGTGCAGCTCCCGCCGATCGCCGTGACCCGCTCGCGCATGCCGAGCAGTCCGTGCCCGCCGCCCTCCTGGGGGTCCGCGTCCTGTCCGGGCCCGTTGTCGAGGACGGTCACTTCCACGTTCGGCCCGACGCGGACCACGCTGACCTCGGCCTTCGCCCCCGCGCCCGCGTGCTTGCGCACATTGGTGAGGGCCTCCTGGATCACGCGGTACGCGGCGAGGTCGACGGCCGCGGGCAGCGCGGTGCCGTGGTCGGAGCGGGCCACCTCCACCGGGAGCCCCGCGTTGCGGAAGGTGTCGGCCAGCTCGTCGAGCCGGGCCAGCCCGGGGGCGGGCTCGGTCGGGGCCTCGGGATCGCCGGACTGGCGCAGCAGACCCACGGTGGCGCGCAGTTCGTTCAGCGCGGACCGGCTGGCCTCGCGTACGTGGGCGAGCGCCTCCTTGGCCTGGTCGGGGCGCTTGTCCATCACGTGGGAGGCGACTCCGGCCTGCACGTTGACGAGGGCGATGTGGTGGGCGACGACGTCGTGCAGATCGCGGGCGATCCGCAGCCGCTCCTCGGCGACACGGCGGCGCGCCTCCTCCTCGCGGGTGCGCTCGGCCCGTTCGGCGCGCTCCTTGATCGCGTGCACGAAGGCACGCCGGCTGCGGACGGCGTCGCCCGCCGCGGCGGCCATGCCGGTCCAGGCGAAGACGCCGAGGTTCTCCTGGGCGTACCAGGGCAGCGGCCCGGCGAGCATCGCGACCGCCGTCAGGACGGTCATGGTGACCAGGCCGACGCGCCAGGTCGTGGGGCGGTCGGTGGCCGAGGCCACGGTGTAGAGGGCGACGACGGCGCACATCGCCACCGGGGCCCGGGGGTCGCCGGTCACCAGCTCCACCAGGGAGACGGCGACGGTCGCCGTGAGGATCTTCATCGGGGCGCGGCGGCGGAAGACCAGGGCGGCGGCGCCGAGGGCCATGAGGGCGAGGCTCAGGGCGTCCGGGGTACGGGCGCCCCAGGTCGTGCCGTCGGCGCCGTGCGGGTCGACGAAGGAGCCGGCCACCATGCAGACGAGGACGCCTGCGGCGAGGGCGGCGTCCAGGGCGAGGGGGTGGGCACGCAGCCAGTCCCTCGTGCGCTCCAGGGTGCTCACGGGCCAACGGTACGGGGCCCTGCCGGGCTGGGAACCGGCCGGTACGGGGTGCGCTGCCGCCGAACCGAGGCCGGACGGGGGACCGGCCGGGCGATGCCGCCCTCGCCGGGCTGCGGAACGGGGACCTGCCGGGGTCGGCGGACAGTGCGGGGGCTCTCGCCCGTGCCCCGCCGGGCGAGGACGACCGGCCGGTGATGGCATCCTCGCCGGACCGCGGACCGGGCGGGGCCCGTGGGCGGAAGGCCCGTGCCGTGCGCTCTCGCCGAGTCACGGCCGCGCCGACACCGCCGACACCGGCCGCGCCATGCCGCCCCCGCCGGACTGCGGACCGGGGACCCGCCGAGTGGGCGGACAGCGCGGTGGGCTCTCGCCGGGCCTGGGGTCGGGCCCGGAACGGCCGGGCGATGTCGTGGCCGCACGGCTGCGGAACGGGGTCCGCCGGGCGGGCGGACGGGGCGTATCAGGCCGGGGCCGGGGGCCGGTGGTGTCGGGCTCTGCGGGTGTCGGGTCCGGCGGTGCCGGCCCGGTCCTGTGGGTGTCGGGTCCTGTGGGGCGGGCTCGCGGAGTGTTGTCTGGGGTGTCCGCTCGCCGGGCCCTCCCCGGGTCCTGAGACGCGCGGGAGCGGGGAGTGGCCGAGCTAGGTCGGAGAGGTGGTGCTCAGCCGGGGATCAGGCCGTCGCCGCTGAGCATCTCCCGGACCTCTTCGAGCGTGGCGTCCGGAGAGGGGAGGATAAGCTCCGACGGCTCCAGCGAGTCGTCGGGGAGCGGGGTCCCGGCGCGGCGCACCGCGTCCAGCAGGGCTGCCAAGGTGCGACGGAAGCCGGACTCGTCGCCGCGCTCCATCTCGGCGAGCAGCTCGTCGTCCAGCTTGTTCAGTTCGGTGAGGTGGCCGTCGTCCAGCCTCACCTGCCCCTCCCCCATGATCCGTACGATCATGTCGCCCTCCTCAGGCGTGGGCCCTGTCGGTCACTGCTTGTCGAAGCGCGGCGTGTCCTGGGGCTGCGACGACGGCTGGGACTGGCCCGTGCCGCCCTCGATCGCCTGCTGTGACGAGGAGCCGCCGGCCAGCTCCGCCTTCATGCGCTGCAGCTCCAGCTCTACATCCGTACCACCGGAGAGCCGGTCCAGCTCGCTCTGGATGTCGTCCTTGGCCAGCCCGGACTGGTCGTCGAGAGCTCCGGAGGCGAGCAGCTCGTCGATCGCGCCGGCCCTCGCCTGGAGCTGCGCGGTCTTGTCCTCGGCACGCTGGATGGCAAGCCCCACATCGCCCATCTCCTCGGAGATGCCGGAGAAGGCCTCCCCGATCCGGGTCTGTGCCTGGGCCGCCGTGTACGTCGCCTTGATCGTCTCCTTCTTGGTGCGGAAGGCGTCGACCTTGGCCTGGAGCCGCTGGGCCGCGAGGGTGAGCTTCTCCTCCTCGCCCTGCAGGGTCTGGTGCTGCGTCTCCAGGTCGGTCACCTGCTGCTGGAGCGCGGCACGGCGCGACAGCGCCTCACGGGCCAGGTCCTCACGACCGAGCGCGAGGGCCTTGCGCCCCTGGTCCTCCAGCTTGGAGGACTGGTTCTGGAGCTGGTTCAGCTGCAGTTCGAGGCGCTTGCGGCTGGTCGCCACGTCGGCGACACCGCGCCGGACCTTCTGGAGCAGCTCCAGTTGCTTCTGGTACGAGTAATCGAGGGTCTCGCGCGGGTCCTCGGCCCGGTCAAGGGCCTTGTTCGCCTTCGCGCGGAAGATCATCCCCATACGCTTCATGACACCGCTCATGGGCTTCGCGCGCCCCCTTCTGACGGACTCCAGCTCCAGGTACTGCAACAGGACCCACAGTACGGGCCCTGCATCCATTACCGCACTGTTCGGGGACGGATGCGCTCATCCCCAAGGACGACTGCGTTGTCCACCACTCCGGCGTAGGGAGTAGGTGACACCCGGGGTCCACCAGGAACGACGTCCCCTCTGTCCCCCTACAGACGCACGGTGTTGCCGGATCGTTCCCCACTCGACCGACGTCCATGCCCGCGGACCCCGTACCCTTGGGTTTTGTGTTCCGTAGCCGTGCGAAGGAAGAGAAGGCCCCCGCCGACAAGGCGCTGGTGACCGACTCCAAAGTGACCCGTGATCCGCAGGCCCCCAAGGGCCGCCCCACGCCCAAGCGCAGTGAGGCCCAGACCCAGCGTCGCAGCGTCGCCCAGACGCCGACGACGCGCAAGGAGGCGTCCAAGCGGCAGCGCGACGACCGCCGCGCCGCGATGGAGAAGCAGCGCCAGGCGCTGGCCAGCGGTGACGAGCGTTATCTGCCCGCCCGTGACAAGGGTCCGGTGCGCCGCTTCGCCCGTGACTTCGTGGACTCGCGATTCTGCGTCGCCGAGTTCTTCCTGCCGATGGCCGTGGTCATCCTCGTCCTGAGCATGGTGCGGGTCGGCTCGCTCCAGAACATCGCGCTGCTGCTGTGGCTGGTCGTCATCGTGATGATCGTGGTCGACTCGATCGGCATCGCGATCCGCCTGAAGAAGCAGCTCAACACGCGCTTCCCGGACCTGCCCAAGAAGGGCGCGGTTCCCTACGCGCTGATGCGTACCCTCCAGATGCGTCGACTCCGGCTGCCGAAGCCGCAGGTCAAGCGCGGAGAGCGGCCCTGAGCACGACGTCTTTCTCCGGGGGCGCGGCGGATGCCTGGCTGAACAAGCTGGGCGGGCTGCGTGATGTCGTACGACAGGAACTGGTGGCCCGGCAGCTCGACGAGCAGATAGCCGGGCGGTATCCGGTGGGCCGGCGGCTGCGGGTGCTCGATGTCGGGATGGGCCAGGGCACGCAGGCCCTGCGGCTCGCCCGGGCCGGTCATCAGGTGACCGGGCTCGAGCAGGACGCGACGATGCTGGCCGTGGCCCGGGAGGCACTGGCCGCCGAGCCCGAGGGCATCCGCGGCAGGGTGCGCCTCATCGAGGGCGACGGGCGCGAGACCGGTGTCCATTTCCTGCCGGGCAGTTTCGACGTGGTGCTGTGCCACGGCGTCCTGATGTACGTCGAGGATCCGGACGCGCTGCTGGCGGGCATGGCCCGGATGCTGGCTCCCGGCGGGCTGCTCTCCCTGCTGGTGCGCAACGCGGACGCGCTGGCCATGCGGCCCGGGCTCGGCGGGGACTGGGCGGCGACGCTGGCCTCGTTCGACACGACCGCGTACACGAACCGGCTCGGCCTCGACGTCCGCGCCGACCGGCTCGCCACGCTGACCGGCACGCTCGCCGGGATCGGGGCTCCGCTGCACGCCTGGTACGGCGTGCGGGTCTTCACGGACACGGCGGCCGACGGCACGCCGCTTCCGCCGGACGCGGAGACGCTGCTGGCCGCGGAGGAGCGGGCCGGACGGACGGATCCGTACCGCCAGGTGGCGGCGCTGCTGCACCTGTGCGGCGTGCGGGGCTGAGACAACGGCTTCGGGGCCGCGCCGGCCGGTGACGGTCCTGGAGCTCCTGCACACGCGGCCCGTCCGCGCCCTGCTCGGCACCGCCCGCCCCCGCCGTCTCCGCCCCCGGCATGGCGGCCGAGCCGACTGCTCGGAACGGGGCCGGCGGCACGCCTTCGGAACGAGGCCGGACGTCCGTCGGCGCCGGGCGTATCTTCCTGGCGGCCCGGAGGGCGAAGCATCGTCCCGGGCGACATCATGGGCGGCTCCGCCGCCGGCGGGGTCGAGCGCTCCGCGCTGCCGGCCCGGCCGCACGCACACGGTCGAAGGACGCCGCCATGTCACGCACACGGTCGAAGAACCCGCCATGTCGCCCGCGCGAGTGCCGCCGCGGGCGGTGGACGGGTTGCCGGGGTGCGCCCCCGGCAACCCCGACCGGCCTACTCCGGCTCGGCGTGCAGGCTCATCGGACCGTAGATCTGTGTGCTGTCCTCGAAGAGGAACACCTGGTCCGCGCCGCCCGCCAGAAGGTCCTTCCACACCTCGCCGATCCAGGACTCGGCGTCGCCCTGGGTGGTGAACTCCTCGGGCTGCACCGCGGGTTGGACCTCTGCCCCGTCGGACTTCTCGAACCGCCACGTCCATGCCGCCATGTACGCCTCCAAGGTGTGAGCACACTGCACAGCGGACGCCGGACAAGATCCGGCTCCCGTCCGAAGCCTAGCCGGACGCGCAAGACCTGCGGGGACACGCAAAAATCGACGGCGTGGAACTGACTCTGCTCGGCACCGGTGCCCCCGCGGGCCTGCCCCGCCCCGACTGTCCCTGCGCTGCCTGCGCGACCGCGCTCGGCGAGAGGGCGCGGGCGGCCACCGCGCTGCTCGTGGACGGCACACTGCTGCTCGACCTCACCCCCGGCGCCGCGTTCGCGGCCGCCCGCGCCGGACACTCGCTGGGCGGCGTACGCCAGGTACTGCTCTCGCATCCGCACGACGGGCCCGCCGTGGAGGTGCCGGCCGGGCTGCCGCAGCCCGGCCGGGTGCCCGACGGACGGGAGTTGGCGCTGCTGACGGGACACCGGGTGCGGGCGGTGCCGATGGACGCGCCCGGCACGGGGTACGCGGTGACCGGCCCGGACGGGCAGCGGCTGCTGTACCTGCCACCGGGGGCGGCGCCGGCCGGTATGGACGAGAACGGCGACACCTACCACATGGTGCTCCTCGACGTGGTGGGGCGGCCGGACGCCCTGGCGAAGCTGCGCGCGGTCGGCGCGGTCGGTCCGACCACGGACGTGATCGCGGTGCACCTCGACCACGACGTGCCCCCGGGTCCCGAACTGCGGCGGCGGCTCGCCGCGGCGGGCGCGCGGGCCGTACCCGACGGGACGACGCTCGACGTGGGTGTCTACGAGGACGTGCCCGATGTGCCGCGCAGGACGCTGGTGCTCGGCGGGGCGCGTTCGGGCAAGTCGGTGGAGGCGGAACGGCGGCTGGAGGCGTTCCCCGACGTCCTGTACGTCGCCACCGGAGGTTCACGCAGCGGGGACTGCGAGTGGGCGTCGCGGGTCAGCGCCCACCGTGAGCGGCGGCCCGGCTCCTGGCGCACCGTCGAGACCTGCGACCTGGTCCCCCTCCTCGCGGAGGACGGCCCGGCGCTGCTCGTCGACTGTCTCTCGCTGTGGCTGACGGACGCCATGGACTCGGTGAACGCCTGGGACGACGCCGAGTGGTCCGGCGGTGGCGAACGCGCCCTGCGCGCTCGTGTGGAGGAGCTCGTCACCGCGGTCCGGAACACCCGCCGCACGCTTGTCGCGGTCTCGAACGAGGTCGGCTCCGGCATCGTCCCCGCCACGGCGTCCGGACGCCGCTACCGCGACGAACTCGGTCGGCTGAACGCGGGGTTCGCCGGGGAGTGCGAGCACGTGCTGCTGGTGGTGGCGGGCCAGGCACTGAAGCTGCGGGGCTGACCGCGGCCGAACTCCGCGCCGGCGGAGGCGTGTTCTTCGCTTCCGCCGGACACTCGCCCCCGTTCGCTCCGGGCGGGTTCTCAGATCTGCTTGCGGGCGACGATGCGGTACGCGTTCGAGAAGCGGGTGCGGCGGAGCAGGGGGGCCATCGCACGGTCCAGCACTGCGGTCGAGGCGAGCAGCGGAACGGACGCCCGGGTCAGTGCCTGACGCACGGCGCGCTGGAGCGGGGTCGGGGGTGCCGGGCGCCAGGGGGCGTCGAGGCCGGGGAGGGCGCGGCCGAGGGCCAGGGCGAGGGCGCCGGAGAGGTCGCGGGGGATGTGCGGCTCCCGGCGGTCCGTCGCGACGACCTCGCAGCCGAGGGACTCGAGTTCGCCGAGCAGATTGGGCAGCGGCAGGAGGTGCAGGTGGCGCGGCTGGCCGTACGCCACCCACCACTTGCCGAGCAGCATGCCGAACGCGCACTCGGGGTCGGGGACTTCGACGAGGAGGTGCCCGCCGGGACGCAGCACCGCCAGTGCGGCGCGCAGTTCCTCGCGCGGGTCGGGCGTGTGCTCCAGGTGGTGGAACATGCTCACGACGTCGTAGCGGGCGCGCAGCCGCTCGGCGATCCGCGGGTCGGTGAGCCGCCCGATGTGCGCCTCCTCCACCCGTCCCGCCGCCCGTGCCTTCTCGACGCGCCGCGTCGGGTCGAGCCCGTCGAAGGACGTGTACGGGTGGACCTCCTTGGCGACCGCCGGGAAGTGCCCGTGTCCGGTGCCGATGTCGAGCCAGCTCTCCGGCTCCGGGAAGGCCAGCATGGCGCGGGCCGCCGCGAGGTGGCGTCCGGTTCCGCCGCCGGTGCCGAGCAGCCGTTCGGCGAGGCTCTCGCGACCGTCCTCGCGGACGTCCCGGTGGTAGAAGGCCAGCCCCTCCGCGGTGAGCCGGGGGTTCTGGAAGGCGTGGGAGCAGTCTGCGCACTCGTCGACGACGAACGTCCCCGGCTTGCGCTGCCGCAGGTCGGGCGTCCGCAGGCGGGTGCGCAGCCGCTTCGAGCCGCACCAGGGGCAGTCGGTGCGGCGCGGTTCGTGGAACCGGGCGGTGCCCTGGGCGAGTTCGGCCGCGTAGGCGGCACGGCGTTCGGCGATCGGCCGCGTGGTGGGGGGCATGGGCGCTCCTGTCGGGGACGAGCCGTACGACAATCCGACACAAACGGTACGTATCCGAAGGTGATACGGAGCGCATCGACGTGGCGCGGACGTGTTCGATCGGTGCCGGTACTGTTCGGCGAATGAGCTCGCTTAATCTCGACGACTTCACCGATCTGATCGAGCGTCCCGACGGAGGCGTACGCCGTGACGCCGAGGCGCACCGGGAGCGCCGGATCGTGCCGCCCGGGGCACTGGGCCGCCTTGACGACCTGGGTGAATGGCTGGCGGCGGCGCAGTCCGCGGTGCCGGTGCGGCCGATCGAGCATCCGCGTGTGGTGCTGTTCGCGGGCGACCACGGGATCGCCGCCCTCGGTGTGTCGGCGCGCCCCGCGGGCAGCGCCGGCCGGCTGGTGCGGGCGGTCCTGGAGGGCGCGAGCCCCGCGTCGGTGCTGGCCCGCCGGCTGGGCGTGCCGGTGCGCGTGATCGACATGGCGCTGGAGGCCGATCCCGAGGGGCTGCCCGACGAGGTCGTACGGCATCGGATCCGGCGCGGTTCGGGCCGGATCGACGTCGAGGACGCGATGACGCTGGAGGAGGCGGAGGCCGCGTTCCGCGCCGGGGTCGCCATCGCGGACGAGGAGGCGGACTCCGGTACGGATCTGGTGGTGCTCGGCGACATCAGCGTGGGCGGGACCACGGCGGCGGCCGTACTGGTCGCGGCGCTGTGCGGGACCGACGCGTCCGTCGTCACCGGGCGGGGCGGGCAGGCCATCGACGACCTCGCGTGGATGCGCAAGTGCGCCGCGGTGCGTGACTCCCTGCGGCGGGCGCGGCCCGTGCTCGGGGATCAGCTGCAGCTGCTCGCGACGGTGGGCGGGGCCGACCTGGCGGCGATGACCGGGTTCCTGCTGCAGAGCGCGGTGCGCAAGATGCCGGTGATTCTCGACGGAGTCGTGTCGGCCGCGTGCGCGCTGGTCGGACAGCGGGTCGCCTTCCGCGCGCCGGACTGGTGGCTGGCCGGGCAGAGCAGCGGAGAGCCGGCGCAGGCCAAGGCGCTGGACCGGATGGCCCTCGAACCGCTGCTCGACCACGGAGTGACGGTGGGTGAGGGGGCGGGCGCCCTGCTCGCTCTGCCGCTGGTCCAGGCCGCGGCGAGCCTTGCGGCGGACCTTCCGGAGGCCCCCTCACCGGAGGCGGAGACGGCCCCGGAAGCGGACCCCAAGCCGGACCCCGAGCCCGACTCCAACTCCGGCACGGACGCCGACGCCGGAACTGACACCGAGCCTGACACCGACTCCGGGACTGACACCGCGCCCGGCTCCCGGCCCGGGACTGACGCCGAGTCCAGCCCCCTGCCCGAAGCCGACGCCGAGTCCGGCCCCGGTACTCAGACCGCGCCCGAGCCCGGCACCGGCTCCCCGGCCCCCGGCCCGGGCGAGTAGCCGACCGGCTCCGAGGCCGCGCCCGAGCCCGGCACCGGCTCCCCGGCCGGACGAGCGGCCGACCGGCTCCGGCCGCCTCGGCCCCCGGCGCACCCGGGCGCGGCGCCAACTCGCCGGCTCCGGCCGGGACGCTCACCGACCGGAGCCCCCACCCCGAAGGCACACCCGGGGCCGATGCCCGCTCTCCGGCACCGTGCCAGGGACGGGTGGCCGACCGGCCCCGGTCCCGGGTCGCGAGATCCGGTGCCCCGGTCGAGCGGAGACCGGGCTGGCCGGTGTGAGCGGAACCCGCGGCCCGGCGGGGCACCACCCGTACCGGCCCTCCCCCGCGCGGGGCGTAATGCCCCATATCATCGCGCTTTATGGGAGATGCCCGAATTGCCGTTGACCAGGAACGGGCGTCGGTCCGCCGGAACGACGGGGACCGGCGGTCCACGGCTGTCTCGCGGCGGTCCGCCGCCTTCGCCGTCTGGTATCTGCGCGCGGTCACGTTCATCAACTTTCTGAGCGCCGTGTGGGTGTCGCTCGGACAGGACGTACGGCGGCACAACACCGAGAACTACTTCACCCCGTACCTGCTGACCGCCGGGTTCGCCTCCGGTGTGTTCACGATGTTCCTGGCCATCACCATGCGGCGGCGCAAGCGGGCCGCGTGGATCCTCAACTCCGTGCTGAGCGGCATGTTCCTGCTGCTGTTCGCCGTCGCGATGGCGTTCCCGGAGATCCGCCAGTACGCCCAGAACTGGGTGTCGCTCGTGCTGACCGCGGCCTTCGTGGCTTCCCTCGCCGTCGGCCGCCGGGAGTTCTACGCCAAGGGCGACCGGTCGAACCCGAAGCTCGCCGCGGCCGTCGCGGTCGGCGGGCTGCTGGTCACCTCCCTGCTCGCCGCACTGGTGGTCACGGTCACCAACGCAGCGCACGACGCCCACCGTTCGACCTTCCTGGACCGCTGGCGCTACGGCACCCTGCGGCTCGTCTCGGTCGCCGCCGACGACTCCCACTACCCCGGGATCACGACACCCAACTGGGTCGTCGTCGGCATCAACGTGCTCAGCACCCTGCTGGTGCTCGCCGTCCTCTACGCGGCCTTCCGCTCCCGGCGCGCCGTCGACCCGCTCACCGAGGACGACGAGAAGCGGCTGCGCGCACTGCTCGAACGCAACGGCGACCGGGACTCGCTGGGCTATTTCGCGCTGCGCCGGGAGAAGAGCGTGGTCTGGTCGCCCACCGGCAAGGCGGCGGTGGCGTACCGCGTGGTGGGCGGGGTGTCCCTCGCGAGCGGCGACCCCATCGGCGACCCGGAGGCATGGCCCGGCGCCATCGAGCCCTGGCTCGCCGAGGCCCGGGAGCACGGCTGGATCCCGGCGGTGATGGGCGCGAGCGAGGAGGCGGGCACCATCTACTCCCGGCACGGTCTCGACGCCCTCGAGCTGGGCGACGAAGCCCTCGTGGAGACGGCCGAGTTCACCCTCGAAGGACGGGCCATGCGCACCGTCCGGCAGGCCTACAACCGGGTCAAGCGGGCCGGGTACCGGGTGCGCATCCGACGGCACGAGGACATCCCGGCCGCCGAGCTGGCGTATCTGCTCCGGCGCGCGGACGACTGGCGCGACGGCGCGACCGAGCGCGGCTTCAGCATGGCGCTCGGCCGGCTCGGCGATCCCGAGGACGGGCGGTGCGTGATGCTCGAATGCACGGATGCCGAGGGCGAGTTGAGGGCGGTGCTGTCCTTCGTGCCATGGGGGCCGCACGGACTCTCGCTGGACCTGATGCGGCGCGACCGCGACGCGGAGAACGGTCTGATGGAGTTCATGGTGATCGAACTCCTGCGGCGCGCCCAGGAGATCGGGATCACCCAGGTCTCGCTCAACTTCGCGATGTTCCGCTCGGTCTTCGAACGTGGTGCGCGGCTCGGCGCGGGACCCGTGCTGCGGCTGTGGCGCTCGCTGCTCAGCTTCTTCTCGCGCTGGTGGCAGATCGAGTCGCTGTACCGGGCCAACGCCAAGTACCGGCCCATCTGGGAGCCGCGGTTCCTGCTCTTCGAGAAGAGCGCCGACCTGCTGCGCATCGGTGTCGCGTCCGCGCGCGCCGAGGGGTTCCTCGAGGCGCCGGGCCTGCCGAAGTGGCTGCACCGCAAGCACCTGGACTCGCACAGATGAGACCGCCGGGGACCGGCGTGCGACGGGCTGCGGGGGCGGCCGGATGAGCACGCTCGCCGGCCGGGCGCGCGCCGAGTGGGGTCCGCTGTACGTCACTGTGCGCCGGGCCCTGGCGGCGAGGCGGTGGCGGGCGGTTCCGATGACCCTCGGCGCGGTGGGCCTGACGGCGGTTCTCCAGTTCGTCCAGAACCAGTCCTGGGGCTATCAGCTGGTGCAGAACCTCGGCTCCGTCCGGGCCGAGGACCCGCTGTGGCTCGCCCTGCTCCGCACTCCGCTCTCCCTGTTCCTACCGGCTCTGGATCTGCCCGTGTGGGGCGCGCTCGCGCAGATCCTCGTCGTCTTCGGGATCGCCGAGATCTGTCTGGGCTGGTGGCGCACGCTCGTCATCGCGTACGTCGCCACGCTGGCCGGGACGCTCTACGCCCGCGTCGGCATCGCGCTCGGCCCGCACCATCCGCTGGGGCTGCCCGCGGCCGACGCGCAGGTCGTCGACACCGGCCCGTCGGCGGCCGTGGTGGGCCTCGCCGTGTTCCTCGGCTGGCGCTACCGGGCGTATGTGACGGCGGGGGTGGTGATCGGGGCCATGGTGGTCGAGGTGCTCCTCAAGGACAACCTGGCGGGCAAGGAGCACCTGGCGGCGATCGCGGCCGTCCTGGTGCTGTGCTGCTTGTCCGCGGCGCGTCACGACCCTCCGGGCAGGGACCGGGCGGGCTCGGGATCGGGTTTGCCCCCGATCCAGTCCTGAACCTTGCGGCTGGGACCGGCCCAGCGGCGGTCGTGCCGGTAGGAGCGCAGTCGGGACCGGGCGCGGGCGCGCGGCCTGCGCCGGTAGAAGCGCTTGGCCCACGGCGAACCGGGCTTGGCCAGCCGGATCGAACCGATCAGGGCGACGAAGGGAACGACCACCCCGAAGATGGCCGTGCGCGCCTTCCCCTTGCTCAGCGAGATCAGCGCGAAGAGGAAGTTCAGGGCGATGGTCACGATCACGCTCGCCCGGTCCTGCAGCTCCTGGTCGGTGGTGTCGTTGACGCCGAACGGTGAGAAGCCGCTGAGCATCAGCCCGACCAGGGCCGCCGTGACCACCACGACCTCGACGCTCTTGCGCCCGGCCTCGGTCCAGTAGACGTCGTCGAGGTGCAGGATCAGCGCGAACTCGTCGAGCACGAGGCCCGCTCCGATGCCGAACACCACCGCGCACGCGCACGGCCAGAACCCGTACCGGCTGCTGGCGACCGCGCCGAAACCGCCGATCACCGTGAGCACGACGCCGGGCACCACGTGGTGGATGTGCAGAGCACCGGCCTTGACATTGCCGAAGGGCCCTTTGCCGGCGCGGATGAGCCGCACGATGACACGGGTGACCACGAAGGTCAGGACGAACGAGGCCAGCGCCAGCAACAGGGGGAGTTTCCCGGGCTCGACGATGTTCCGCTGCAACCAATGACCCATATGCGAACTTTATCCACCGCCGCTGCATCCGCCCTCCGGGCGTCCGGGTAGCCTGCGCCGATGTCCAAGACCGCCTCCGGGGCCGCTCTCCCCGACAGCCTCCGCTTTGCCTTCGGCACCCTCACCGTGTTCCCCGTGCGGGTCACCCGCTGGGACCGCGACGCGGCGCGCGGCGGCATGCTGTGCGCTCCCCTGGCCGGGCTCGTGGTCGGGGCGGGAGCGGCCCTGGTGGGCTTGGCGCTGCTGGCCATGGGCGCCGGCCCGCTGCTCGCGGCCGTGGCCACCGCCGCCGTACCGGCCGCGCTCACCCGGGGCCTGCACCTCGACGGCCTCGCCGACACCGCGGACGGGCTGGGCAGCGGCAAGCCCGCCGAGGACGCTCTGCGGATCATGAAGCAGTCGGACATCGGCCCGTTCGGCGTGATCACCCTCCTGTTCGTCCTGCTCGCCCAGGTGGCCGCACTCGCCCAGGCGTACGACTCCTCATGGGCCCGGGGCGCCCTCGCGGCCGTCGTCTCGGCCACCGTGGCCCGCCTCGCCCTCACGCTCGCCGCCCGCACCGGTGTGCCCGCGGCCCGGCCCGAGGGCTTGGGCGCGGCCGTCGCGGGTACCGTGCCGCCCCGCGCCGCCCTGCTGGTGGCGGTGGCCGTGACCGGCGCGGCGGCGGGTGGCGGGGCGCTCGTCGGGTCGTACGACCTGGTGCGCGCCGCGGTGGCGGCGGGCGCCTCCTGCGTGGCGGCCGAACTGCTGCTGCGGCACTGCACCCGCCGCTTCGGCGGGATCACCGGCGACGTGTTCGGGGGCCTCGCGGAGACGGCGGCGACGACCGCGCTCGTGGTTCTCTCTCTGGGCTGATCACCGTTCTGTCACCGGCCTGGAACGATCACCGGCGAACGCCGCCGCCGGCCCGGTGCCGCCACTAATCTGAGCGGCCGAACAGACAAGGGATCGTGATCGGGGGACGTCTGTGCCGAACGTGCCGCCACTGCCGAGATCTCGGCGCTTCATGGCGTGGTTCATCGACTTCGCGCTGGTGCTCGCGGCGGCGTCCGCGCTCGCCGCGCTCACCTTCCACCGCGTCTCCGCGCTCGTGACGGACGTGCCGGATCTCGCGACGCGCGGTGGCTGGGACATCCTCACCTCGCGCGGCGACCTCGTCGGCGCCTCCGAGGGTTTCGGGCTCTCGCTCTGGCGCAAGGCGGTCCGGGACGTGGAGCAGGCCTTCGGGCTGCTGGTGGTCGCGACCTTCCTCTACCAGTGGTCGGCCCTCGCCCTCACCGGGCGGACCGTCGGCAAGGCCCTGTTCGGCCTGAAGGTCACGCCGTCCGCTCCGCGCCGTGCGGCGCTGCGGGCCGCGGTGACCACGACGGCCGACGTCGCCCTCTACGCGCTGGCCTGCATCCTGTTGGTGGAGGGCGAGTTCGCGCTCTCGGTGCTGGTGTGGACCGTCGCCGTCGTGATCTTCTTCCTGAACGCGCTGCCCGTGCTCGCCCCGAGCCGCCGCTCGCTGGCGGACCGGATGTCCGGAACCGCGGTGACGGGCCTCGGGCCCGGCATGCCGGGCACCCCGCCCCCGGTCCCCACTTTCTGAGCGTCGGACCCGGCTTCAGACGGCGGAACTCGGGCCGGAGGGCGTTTCACCGGGTGGGCACCAGGGTGTGCGGCAACGTGCCCCAGGGGTGGTCCCCCACGCCCGGGACCGCGCAGTACAGGGCGGCCCCGCGCTCCCGTGCCAACGCCGCCGCGTCGACGTCGGCCGGTACCCCGTGGACGAGATGGCAGAGGCTCGCCCCGGCACCGGTCCACGGCGG
This sequence comes from Streptomyces sp. NPDC005141, assembly GCF_053599975.1. NCBI lineage: Bacteria > Bacillati > Actinomycetota > Actinomycetes > Kitasatosporales > Streptomycetaceae > Streptomyces > Streptomyces sp. NPDC005141. The sequence continues at coordinate 73,294 of NZ_JBSFYW010000030.1, forward strand.
CGGGGGTCTCCTCCGGTAGCTGGTCCAGGTGCCCTCGAAGGTGACGAGCACGTCGGCGATCCGGGCGTACGAGGGGTGCGGTGCCGTGCCGTGGTTGAGGACGAGGCCGCCGCCGAGTCCCCGGGCCGCCGCCGCCAGCCGCCGGTAGTACCCGAACCCGCTCTCCACGGCGGCGACCTGGTCGAGGAACGTGCCGTCGGTGCCGTACCAGTCGCGATGCAGGGTCAGATCGCGTACGACGTCCGCGAGCGGTCTGCGCCCGTAGTCCGTGTCGACGTAGCCGAGTACCCGGACGTCCGCCGCGCGCAGCCGCCCGGCGACCGCGAGGAATGCCGGGTCGGGGCGGTCGCCGGGTCCGCTGGCGGGGTTCAGCACGACGCCGTGCAGCCGGGGCGCGGCGGCGATGAGCGCGTCCCATTCGGCCGGGCGGACGGAGGGGTGTTCGTAGTACGGGACGAGCAGGGTCTTCGACGTCGGCGAGCCCGGAGCGTCGCCGGGTCCGCTCATGGACGGACTCATGGGCGGACTCTCCTTCGCGTACCGGTGGCCGGCGGGTTCATCGGTGGGCCGTCGCCTTTCCCAGCAGGGCGCAGACGAGCGCGGTCTGGGCGCCGGCCGCCGTGCCGTACACGATCAGGCCCACCCAGTGCGCGCCGCCCGTGTGCGTCGCGAGCGCCGCGGTCTGGGCGAACGCGGCGGCGCAGACGACCGCGGCCGTGGCCGTGACGGCACCGAAGGACTGGAGCAGCAGCCCGGTCCACATGACCACGCCCAGCAGGAGCAGTCCGGCGAGCCGGACCCCGTCCGCGGTCGCGGGCGCGTGCGGCCACAGCGCGGAGGCGCCGAGGCCGAGCACGAGCAGCGCGGCGAGGTATCCGGTGAGACACCGGACGAGCGCCCCGGCGGTGGCATGCCGGAAGCGCCTCGCGGACGTGCTGGAACGCTGCCCGGCCAGGCTCCCGCTGCGGAACCGGAACAGCAGCCACTCCGCGGGCCCCATGCTGAGCGTCAGCGCGACCGCGGCCGGTGCGGCGACCCCCGTGCGGGCTCCCGTCAGGACGTCCCCGAGCGCCGCGTACAGCACGAGGACACCGCTGCCGAGCCCGAAGAGGGCGTACGGAAGGGTGCCGGCGTACCGGCGCGGGGCGGACCTGCGGGCACGCAGCCGCGCGGTGACGTCGTCGAGGCGGGCCGGGGCGGCCTCGGGAACCCTGACGGACGGCCGGCCCGTGGAGGCCGCCCGCGGTTCACCGGCCCGCCCGGACGGCTCCGCGCCGCCCGGCAGGTTCCCGTACGGCAGCAGCGCGAGAAGGCCGGCACCCCAGCTCCCCTCCCCCAACTCCGTTACAACGGGCGCCACTTCGAGCAGTCCGAGCAGGGCGACCGCCGCCAGCGAGCCCAGCAGCAGGGCCACCCGCGCCAGGTCGGGGACCGGGTGGAACACGGTGACGATCCCGCCCGCCGTCATGGGCGTCAGGGCGGCGAGCAGCGTGCGTTCCCGGCCCATCACCAGCAGGACGGTGGCCGCGCCCAGATAGCCGGACTGCCCGGCGGCGAAGGCGACGGCGCCCCCGCCGGCCGTACCGGCCGCCGCGAAGGCCACCAGGGAGCCGAGCAGGACGCCGACCGGGGTGCCGACGAGCAGCGCGCGGCGGGCGGCCGTGCGGTCACCGAGCCCCATCCAGGTGTACGCGCGGTGGGCGAGCCCCTGGTTCCAGGTCCAGCCGCACAGCGCCCCGGCGAGCATCGGAACGGTGCCGGCCGGAAGCCCGAACGCGCCCTTGGGCCCCGCGAGAAGCGGTGCCGCGAGGACATAGCCGAGGCCGGGGAGGGCGAAGACGATGCCCCGCAGGAGACAGCCGAGGAGACCGATCCGCCACGGGTCGTGGGCCGGGCCCTCCGGTTCGGGGTAGGCCCGGCCGACGCGCTCGAACAACTCCTCCGCGAGGGCGAAGGAGTTCTTGACGCCGTACCGTTCGCGTATCTGGTCGTCCGACAGACCGTCGGATTCGAGCAGCGCGGCCACCTCGTCGGGGTGGACGGCGGCGGAAACGAACTCTCCGAGATTCGCGGCGAGTTCGTCGATCGGGTCGGGCTGCGCCCAGCTCGTCGGGCGGCGCTGGCTCGGCACCCGGGCACGGGTGTCCCGGCGGGCCCCGGGCGGCGTGTGCAGGGAGCCGCTCACCAGCCGGTCCCGTCCGTGGCGACGGCCTGGTACCAGGGGTCGCGCAGTTCGACGGTCCAGTCGTCGACGGTCTCCACGGCGGGCTCGTACACCTCGGGCCGGCCCGCCAGTTCCTGGTAGACCGTCCTGAAGGCGTCGACGGAACGGCGCAGTGTGAACCGGTCGATGACCCGCTGGCGGGACAACTCGCCTAGGTCCAGGCGTCGTTCGTCGTCGCGCAACAGGGTGAGGGCGGCGGCGGCCATCTTCTCCGGCTCGCGCGGCGGGACGACGATGCCGGTGTCGCCGACCGCCTCGCGGACCCCGCCCACGTCCGTGGAGACCGTCGTACGGCCGCAGGACATCGCCTCGATGATCGAGAACGGGAAGCCCTCGGAGATCGAGGACAGCATGACGATGTGACCGGCCGCGTAGGCGCGCCACACCTCGGTGATGCGGCCCTCGAAGGTCAGTCCGTCGGTGATGCCCAGTTCGGCGGCGAGTTTCTCCAGGCGGGTCCTGTACGCCTCTCCGCCGGGCGGTACCGGACCGAACAACCGCAGCCGGGTGTCGGGCAGTTCGGCGCGCACCATGGCGTAGGCGCGCAGAAGCGTCTCCAGGTCCTTGATGGGGTCGACACGGCCGCACCAGGTGAGGGTGGGCACGGCGGGTTCGGGGCCTGCGTGCGGGAAGGCGTGCGGGTCGACCCCGTTGTAGACCGTGCGGATCCGGTCGCCGTCGGCGCCGCCGCGCTCCTCCCAGCGGCGGTTGTACTGGTTGCAGGGGGTGATGAGGTCGGCGGCGCGGTAGCCGAGGGAGTTCAGCTCGCGGTAGAAGCCGAGCATGAACGCCTTGACGGGCCAGCGCTGCTGGAGTCCGCGGTAGCCGAGGTAGCGCTCGCGCAGATAGATGCCGTGCTCGGTGAGCAGGAACGGGACCCCGTCCAGGTGATGCGCAACGAGGGCGGGCAGCGTGGCGAGTCCGCTGCTGACCGCGTGGGCGACGGAGTCCTCGGGGATACGGACGCCGAGCGGGCGCAGCGCGTGCTCGAGCAGGTCCGTGGCGGTGAGCGCGTCGTGCACGGTGGGCCGGGCCGCGGCCGTCGGCAGATGCGGCATCGTCCAGATCCACATCAGCGAGCGCAGCGCCGCCTCGCTGCGCAGGGCGGCCGACAGATGTCCGGCGCGGGCGAGTTCGGCCAGTTCGTACAGGGCGTCGCCGAAGTCCTCGGGCGTGTCCGGGTCGAGGAAGGCGAACAGGAAGCGCTCGTAGCTCTCGGTGAAGCGGCGCAGGGCGCGGCCCAGCGGTGCCCGGGCACGGCCGGGCCGTGGCCCCCAGGTCGGTACGGAGGTGTGCCGGTAGATGTTGGGCGGCAGCTCCCAGGTCACGGGTTCGCGGCCGCTGCCGGTGAGCGAGACGATGTGGAAGTCGACCTCCGGCATGCCCTTGACCAACTGGTCGCACCAGGTGCTGACCCCGCCGTGGACATGCGGATAGGTGCCTTCGGTGAGCATGGTGACATGACGGCCGGTGCGCATCATGTGTGGTTCCCCCCTGGGACTGTTTCCTCCGGAGAGCCCCCCCGGCCCCCGGTGCACGGCTCGACGCGCACCCCGGCCGGTCGGACCGGGGTGCGCGTCGAGCCGCGGAGCTGCCGTGCTTACGCGGGCAGGTTCAGCTTGAGCGCGGACTGAAGGAGCTCCGGCTTGGTCCAGTCGTTGCGCTGTCCCGCGTACGGCGTTCCGAACGCGGCCGTGCCGACCAGGAGTTGCTTCTTCGTCCCCTCGGGCACGGTCACCGGGATCTCGGTCCCGGACGGGGCGGTGACGGTGACGGTGGTGCCGACGCGGTAGGCCGTGACCTTGCCGTTCGCCACGGCCGTCTTCCAGGCGGTGCGGCGCTGCATCTCGGTGCCGATGGCGCTCTGCCGGGGGTTCTGCAACGGGGCGTTGTCGGCGTAGATGGCCTTGTAGTCGGCGAGCACCTTGTTCAGGACCGGGTACAGGATGCGGTCCTCGGCCAGGTTGGACTGGTGGACGTAGTGCGGGCGCGGGTCGTTGCCGATGGCGTGCCCGAGCGCGGTGCGCGCCTCCATCGGGACGATGTAGTCGGTGTAGCCGGTGGCCGTGTTCAAGGGCGCCGGCAGGCAGGTGGAGGTGGCGTTGTTCTCGCAGACGCCGCTGCCCCCGTCGGCCTGCGAGGTGTAGATCCAGTTGTACTCGTCGGCCATCTCCTCGGCCTTGCCTGCGTTGTAGTAGATGTTCATCGGGTAGCGGGGGACGGTCAGCGCGCTGCCGACCGCACGCTGCTCGGGCTCACGGGAGTTGTCGGACCCGGTCCACTTGACGCCGTTCGCGGACAGGGCACCCGCGAGGTTCGGGTTGTCGTTGGGCTGCTGGGGCAGCGTCTTGAGACCCGAGTGCTCGCCGGTCACCAGCTCGGTGCGGTCGGTGGAGAGGCCGTGGGAGGCCGCCCAGTTGTTGTTCTTCGAGATCTCCGCGGAGATGTCGGCCCGGCTCATGTACTTCGTCGAGCCGTCGGCGTTCTTCGAGCAGGTCCAGGGCACGGTCGTGGTGTCCTGGACACAGCCGAGGAACGGGTGCATGTAGGTGTGGTTCATCCAGCGGAACTTGGCCTTGTCGGCGAGCAGCCGGGTGGTGAGGGCGTCGGTGCCGCCGTTCTCGGCCTTCCACTCCTCACCCGCGCCCGCGTTGAAGACCATGTCGAGCGTGAACTCGTGGTCGGCCTGCCACTGGGCGGCGTAGACGGCGTCGTCCGCGGTCATCCGGATCGGCGTGGTCGTGTCCTCCCCGTCACCGCCCGCGCAGTCGATGTCGCCGGGCGTGCAGTTGCGCTGGGAGTCCCAGCGGGCGTCGGGCGCGAAGACGTCGTCGACGTGGACGGAGAAGTAGTTCCTGCTCTGTCCGAGGTGCACGCCCTGCGTGAGCCATTCGACGATGCCGCGCGCGAGAACCTTGAACTGCTTCTGGTACTGGTTGTACGCGAAGGTCACCACGAGTTCGCGGCGCCCGTCGTGCTCGTACTGCCCGAGCATCGAACCGCCGGAGGGCGCGTTCAGGTAGCTGGTGAACCCGTCCCTGGGGTGAGCCGCGTAGCCGTAGCTCTCCTGCACCGCCGGGTCGTTGTCCTCGAAGGTCAGCGGTCCCTTGAGGTAGCGGAACGGGCCGGTCGTGCCCGCCGCGGTGACCTGGGTCTGTGCGCCGTCCAGCACGCCGGACCAGCCGCCGTTCTGGTCGGTGTAGTCGAGCCCGACCTCGGGGTGTGCCCAGGTGTAGGCGTCGACCTGCGGGATGCCGAACGTCTTCTCGTACGTCTCCAACGCGGTCTGCTCGGCCGAACCCGGGCCGAACGGCGCCTCGTTCGGCAGGACGACACCCTGGTACTTGGCGCGTGGGACGCCGTTCACGGTGTCGCTCAGGAACGTCGCGTTGACGGTCGGGCGGCCTGCGTCACCCAGATTGACCGTGGTGTACGGGATGCCGGAGTTCTTGAGCTCCGCGGTGATGGCCCCGACCTGGCCCGCGCCGTTGTCGAGAACCAGGACCTTGAGATCGATGCGCGGCGCTGTGGCCGCGGATGCGCCGGGTGCCCCCACTCCCAGCGCCAGGAGTCCGGCGGCCCCCAGAACGGCGGCCGTCCCTCTCCAGCGATGCAGACTTTGTGCCATATGCGGCGCCTCCCCCTCGAAGATCCCCTTCGAGTGGAAACCGAGGGGGATCTGTGGAAATCGTGCAAAGCAGTGGGCGTCATGCCCACTGGAACACGATGAGTGTGTCTCAGGTCACCGGGAGTGAGGGGCGGGAATCCAGCACGGCGCCACTTGTGGGTGAACGTCCGCAGAAATGAGCGAAACCCGGCCCCGAGCGTAGGCTCGTCCCGGGTACTCGCCCGCCCCGTCAGGGGCCCCGGCAAGGACCGCCCCCGAGGACGGATCTAGGGTCAGCCGTCGGGCCCGGTCGACCCACCTCTCTCGGCCACACGAACTTTCAATGGAAGCGGAGATCTCACCACCGTGACTGCTCTCACTCTCAGCACCGCCGCAGCGTCCGGTCTGCGGGCCGACGCGATCGTCGTCGGTGTCGCGAAGGGCCCCAAGGGCCCGGTCGTCGCACCGGGCGCCGAGGCCGTGGACAAGGCGTACGACGGCGGGCTCGCCGGAATCCTGGAGACCCTCGGAGCCTCCGGGTCCGAGGGCGAGGTGACCAAGCTGCCCGCACCCTCCGGATTCAAGGCCCCCGTCGTGATGGCCGTCGGCCTGGGAGCGGTCCCCGAGCAGGACGACAGCTTCGACGCCGAGACGCTGCGCCGTGCCGCGGGTGTCGCCGCCCGGGCGCTCGCCGGCGCGAAGAAGGCCGCGTTCGCGCTGCCGATCACGGACGCCGCCGACGCCGGTGCCGTCGCCGAGGGCGCCCGCCTGGGCGCGTACGGCTTCGACGCCTACAAGGAGACCGGCCGAGGTGACGCGGCCAAGAACGGCAAGGGTCCCCTCGGCGAGGTCGCGCTGCTCGGCGGCAAGCCCCGGGACGCGGCGTACAAGGCGGCCATCGCGCGCGCCACCGCCGTGACCGAGGAGCTCAACCGGGCCCGCGACCTCATCAACACCCCGCCGAACGACCTCAACCCGGAGTCCTTCGCCGCCGTCGCCACCGCGGCCGGCAAGGAGCACGGCATCAAGGTGCAGGTGCTCGACGAGAAGGCCCTGGCCAAGGGCGGCTTCGGCGGCATCCTCGGCGTCGGCGCCGGTTCGGCCGCCGGTCCCCGCCTGGTGAAGCTGTCGTACACCTCCGCCAAGGCGACCAAGCACCTCGCCTTCGTCGGCAAGGGCATCACCTACGACTCGGGCGGCATCTCGCTCAAGCCCGCCGGGCACAACGAGACGATGAAGTGCGACATGGCCGGCGCCGCGGCGGTCTTCGCCGCCGTCGTCGCCGCCGCGCGTCTCGGCCTGGAGGTCAACGTCACCGGCTGGCTCGCGCTCGCCGAGAACATGCCGTCGGGCTCCGCCACCCGCCCGGGTGACGTGCTGCGCATGTACAGCGGCAAGACCGTCGAGGTCCTCAACACCGACGCCGAGGGCCGTCTGGTCCTCGCGGACGCGCTGTGGAAGGCGTCCGAGGACAAGCCGGACGCGATCGTCGACGTGGCGACGCTCACCGGCGCGATGGTGCTGGCGCTCGGCAACCGCACCTTCGGCGTGATGGCCAACGACGACGCGTTCCGCGCCTCGATCGTCGAGGCCGCGGAGGAGGTCGGCGAGGAGTCCTGGCCGATGCCGCTGCCCGAGCACCTGCGCAAGGGCATGGACTCCCCCACCGCCGACATCGCCAACATGGGTGAGCGCATGGGAGGCGGCCTGGTCGCCGGTCTGTTCCTGCGCGAGTTCGTGGGCGAGGGCATCACCTGGGCGCACCTGGACATCGCGGGCCCCGCGTTCAACGAGGCCGGTCCGTTCGGCTACACCCCCAAGGGCGGTACCGGTTCCGCGGTCCGCACCCTGGTCCGCCTCGCCGAACTGACGGCGGCCGGCGACCTGGGCTGAGCCTTCGTACGGCGCACGGCCCCGGGTGTTCCCTCACCCGGGGCCGTTCGTATGGCCGTACGGGGGTTTCGCCTTCGACGAAATCCGCAGGTTCACCCGGCTCCGCACCCCGTCGACGTGATGGATCAGACGTCCCACACACCGGCCCGGCGTCTCGCTCGCCCTCGACAAGTGCGAAGATGGGTTCTCGGCAGGACAGGGCCCCCACCACAGGGCCGAAGAAAGAGCGGCCGGACACCAGCCGACCGACCGGTCAACCACCCGCAAGGGACAAAGGTGCCCGGCGTACGGCGCACATGCATGGAGGACGTGACGTGGCGAACGACGCCAGCACCGTTTTCGACCTAGTGATCCTCGGCGGCGGTAGCGGCGGTTACGCCGCGGCGCTGCGCGGAGCGCAGCTGGGCCTGGACGTCGCCCTGATCGAGAAGGACAAGGTCGGTGGTACCTGCCTGCACCGGGGGTGCATCCCCACCAAGGCCCTGCTCCACGCGGGCGAGATCGCCGATCAGGCCCGCGAGAGCGAGCAGTTCGGCGTCAAGGCCACCTTCGAGGGCATCGACGTACCCGCCGTCCACAAGTACAAGGACGGGGTCATCTCGGGCCTGTACAAGGGTCTGCAGGGTCTCATCGCGTCCCGCAAGGTGACGTACATCGAGGGCGAGGGACGTCTGTCCTCCCCCACCTCCGTCGACGTGAACGGCCGGCGTGTCCAGGGCCGCCACGTGCTCCTGGCGACCGGCTCCGTGCCGAAGTCGCTGCCGGGCCTGGAGATCGACGGCAACCGCATCATCTCCTCGGACCACGCGCTCGTCCTGGACCGCGTCCCGCAGTCCGCGATCGTGCTCGGCGGCGGCGTCATCGGCGTCGAGTTCGCCTCGGCGTGGAAGTCCTTCGGCACCGACGTGACGGTCATCGAGGGCCTCAAGCACCTCGTCCCCGTCGAGGACGAGAACTCCTCCAAGCTTCTTGAGCGCGCGTTCCGCAAGCGCGGCATCAAGTTCAACCTGGGCACCTTCTTCTCGAAGGCCGAGTACACCCAGAACGGTGTCAAGGTCACCCTCGCCGACGGCAAGGAGTTCGAGGCCGAGGTTCTGCTCGTCGCCGTCGGCCGCGGCCCGGTCTCGGCCGGTCTCGGCTACGAGGAGCAGGACGTCGCGATGGACCGCGGCTACGTCCTGGTCGACGAGTACATGCGGACGAACGTCCCGACCATCTCCGCGGTCGGCGACCTCGTCCCGACGCTCCAGCTCGCGCACGTCGGCTTCGCCGAAGGCATGCTGGTCGCGGAGCGTCTGACCGGCCAGAAGGTCGTCCCGATCGACTACGACGGTGTCCCCCGGGTGACGTACTGCCACCCCGAGGTCGCCTCCGTGGGCATCTCCGAGGCCAAGGCCAAGGAGATCTACGGCGCGGACAAGGTCGTCGCTCTCAAGTACAACCTGGCGGGCAACGGCAAGAGCAAGATCCTCAACACCGCGGGCGAGATCAAGCTCGTCCAGGTGAAGGACGGTGCCGTGGTCGGCGTCCACATGGTCGGCGACCGCATGGGCGAGCAGGTCGGCGAAGCTCAGCTGATCTACAACTGGGAAGCGCTGCCGGCCGAGGTCGCTCAGCTCATCCACGCCCACCCGACGCAGAACGAGGCGCTCGGCGAGGCCCACCTCGCCCTCGCGGGCAAGCCGCTGCACTCGCACGACTGATCGCAGCCCCGGCCGGTCCCCCGGCCACCGGCTGTACCCAGTCACCGCGTCGAGCAGGGCGCGACGACGACCACAGACTTCCGCACCTTCCCCGAGCTCTCGATCCCGATCGAGCAGGGGAGACCCCGATAAGGAGCAACAGAAACCATGCCGGTTTCCGTAACCCTTCCGGCGCTCGGTGAGAGCGTCACCGAGGGCACTGTCACCCGCTGGCTGAAGGCCGAGGGCGAGCGCGTCGAGGCCGACGAGCCGCTGCTGGAGGTGTCGACGGACAAGGTCGACACCGAGATCCCCTCTCCCGCCGCCGGCATCCTGGCCTCCATCAAGGTCGCCGAGGACGAGACCGTCGAGGTCGGCGCCGAGCTGGCCGTGATCGACGACGGCACGGGCGCTCCCGCCGCCGCCGAGGCTCCCGCCGCCGAGGCTCCGGCCCCGGCCGCCGCTCCGGCCGCCCCCGCCCCGGTCGCCGAGGCTCCCGCGGCCCCGGCCGCGCCTGCCGCGCCCGCCCCCGCCGCTCCGGCCGGTGGCGCCTCCGGTACCGACGTCGTGCTGCCCGCGCTGGGCGAGTCGGTCACCGAGGGCACCGTCACCCGCTGGCTGAAGGAGGTCGGCGAGGAGGTCGCGGAGGACGAGCCGCTGCTCGAGGTCTCCACGGACAAGGTCGACACCGAGATCCCCGCGCCGGTCGCCGGCGTGCTGCTGGAGATCGTGGTCGCCGAGGACGAGACCGCTGAGGTCGGCGCCAAGCTGGCCGTCATCGGCGCTCCGGGAGCGGCTCCGGCCGCTGCCGCCCCGGCCGCCCCGGCGGCCCCCGCCGCAGCTCCGGCCGCTCCGGCCCCCGCCGCTGCCCCGGCCGCTCCGGCCGCCGCCGCCCCGGCTCCGGTCCAGCCCGCCGCCCCCGCCGCTCCGGCCCCCGCGCCGGTCGCCGCGCCCGCCCCTGTCACCCCGGCTCCGGCGCCCGCCGCGACCGCCGGTGACGACGGTGCGTACGTGACCCCGCTGGTGCGCAAGCTCGCCGCCGAGAACGGCGTCGACCTGGCCGCCGTCAAGGGCACCGGCGTCGGCGGTCGTATCCGCAAGCAGGACGTCATCGCGGCCGCCGAGGCCACGAAGGCAGCGGCCGCCGCTCCGGCGCCGGCCGCCTCCGCTCCGGCCGCCTCCGCCAAGAAGGCGCCGGTCCTGGAGGCCTCCCCGCTGCGCGGCCAGACCGTCAAGATGACCCGCATCCGCAAGGTCATCGGCGACAACATGGTGAAGGCCCTGCACGAGCAGGCGCAGCTGTCCTCGGTCGTCGAGGTCGACATCACCCGGCTGATGAAGCTCCGTGCGCAGGCGAAGGACTCCTTCGCGGCCCGCGAGGGCGTCAAGCTCTCCCCGATGCCGTTCTTCGTGAAGGCGGCGGCCCAGGCGCTGAAGGCCCACCCGGCCGTCAACGCCCGGATCAACGTGGACGAGGGCACGATCACCTACTTCGACACCGAGAACATCGGTATCGCGGTGGACTCGGAGAAGGGCCTGATGACCCCGGTCATCAAGCGCGCGGGCGACCTGAACATCGCCGGTATCGCCAAGGCCACCGCCGACCTGGCGGGCAAGGTCCGGGCGAACAAGATCACCCCGGACGAGCTGTCCGGCGCGACCTTCACCATCTCCAACACCGGCTCGCGCGGCGCGCTCTTCGACACGATCATCGTGCCGCCGAACCAGGTCGCGATCCTCGGCATCGGTGCCACGGTCAAGCGTCCGGCCGTCATCGAGACGGAAGAGGGCACCGTCATCGGCGTCCGCGACATGACGTACCTGACGCTCTCCTACGACCACCGCCTGGTGGACGGCGCCGACGCGGCCCGTTACCTGAGCGCGGTCAAGGCGATCCTGGAGGCGGGCGAGTTCGAGGTCGAGCTCGGCCTGTAGCCCGCACCGCTCACGCGCTGACACGGCACCCCCGTCCGGAACTCCGGGCGGGGGTGCCGTGTTTCCCGGACCGTGGCTACCGGGGTGTCAGCCCGCTGTCGCTCCACAGCACCAGCGTCTCCACCCACACGTTCGGGATCTCCGCCGGGAACGCGGGCGTCAGATGCCGTGCGCGGTAGGCCTTCAGGATGTCGTAGGTGGCGTCGAGGCAGTCGCGGGAGCCGATGTCCCCCGTCCGGGGGTCGACACCGACCAGGAAGCCCCGGCCTGCGACGGTGCGGATCATGGCGCGGGCGGCGGTGACGTCGCCGCCCGGCGAGGACGTGCAGCGGAAACGGCTGTACGGGTGGGCCGCGGGGCCGGCGGCAGAGGTCCCCTCCGACCGGGCGGAGCCAGGAGCCCTCAGGAGCCCGCCGCGGGACATGTCGCTCAGCATCCGGGCGTACGTGCCCCGCGCGTGCCAGGCGCCGATGTCGCCGCCGGGCGGGGTGTAGAGGGCGTTCGAGGGGTTCTCGACGGCGCCGTACTCCCAGCGGTCGGTGCCGGTGACCCGGAAACCCCAGCCGGTGTGGCCGAGCTTCCGGGCGCCGTCCGGCTTGACGAAGACACAAGCACCCCCGGGCCCGACGGGCTGCCGCACCGCGGCGACTCCCGGGCCCCCCGGCTCCGCCGATCCCGACGAGCCGGAACCGGGCCCCGCCGGGCCCGACGAGCCGGTACGCGTCCCTTCCGGACCCGACGGACCGGAAGCCGGGTCCGTCCTGTCCGGGGAGCCGGGACCTGCCGAGCCGCCTGGGGCCCGGCCCGCGGTGCTCGGGCCCCGGGTAGCCGGGCCCGCCCCGGTGACCGCCCCCGCGGTCCGTGCGTCGCCCGGCCGCGAAGCCGCCCCCGTGTCCATCGGCCTGCAGCCCGTCGCCACACCGACGACCAGTGCCGCCGCCGCTGCCGCCGTGATCGTCCGGCGGAGGCCCCGCGCGCGTACCCGACCGTTCATGACATCTCCCCGAGGCGACCGGGGGGCACCGCCGCCGGCGCCTCCTCTGCCCATCGCCACTGCGTGCGGGACGCCCGGGTTCTCGGAGTGACACGGACGTGACGAGTCCGGACATCACCCGGTACGGGTCTTTACGGCCGGGAACACTCTGACAGCGTGTAAGTCTCGTCTCACCTGCGGGAAAGCGCCGCCATGCGCCCCTCACCGACCGGGCCACGGCCTTATTGTCTAAACGTCAAACGCCCCCGGGGTTCCGCACCCCTCCCAAAGGAGCCTTCATGACCGCGCCCGTCGTCCACTCGCTGCGCGAACAGATCCGCGAGCACATCGTGGAGGGGATCGTCAGCGGGCGCTGGAAGCCGGGCGAGCGGATCGTGGAGCGTCGGATCGCCACCGAGCTGGAGGTCAGCCAGACCCCGGTGCGGGAGGCGCTGCGCGAGCTGGAGTCGCTGCGGCTGATCGAGTCGGCGCCGAACAAGGGCGTGCGGGTGCGGAATCTGACGGCCGCCGACCTGGAGGAGAGCTACCCCGTACGAGCCGGTCTGGAGGCCATCGCGGCGGAGCTGGCCGCCGAGCGGCTCGCCGAGGACTGCTCGGCCCTGGAGCCGCACGTGACGGCGCTGTACGAGGCCGACCGGCTGGCCGACGGGACCGGTCAGGTGCGGCACACCGTGGGGTTCCACCGCGAGCTGGTCAGGGCGGCCGGGAACTCCGTCCTCCTGCACACCTGGGAGGGCCTCGGCATCGAGGTCTTCACGGCCCTGTCCATCCGGTGGCTGGGAACCGTGCAGCAGTCGTACGCGGAGGAGCACGAGGCCCTCGTGGACGCCTTCCGGCGGCGTGATCCGCTGATCGCCGACCTCGTGAAGGCCCATGTCCTCGGGTGCGCCCCGCGCCCGTGAGGGACGCCGGACCGTGTCGGCGCAGGGGAGCACACCCGCGCTCAACCGTGCTCCCACCTGCGAGAACCGTCGCTTTTCACGGCACCCCGTGCCTGGCTTCCAGGCACCCCGTGCCGACTTTCCCGATCTGAAGAGGATTTCCCCCGGAATCCTTTGATCGATCATCGATCAGGGAGTTACAGTCACCGACGGGCTCCTACAAGAGCCCACCGCCCTGTCCTGCCATAGACCAAGGGCACCCCCCGAAAACCCCTTGCCGATGAGGGAACCCCCCTCCGCATCCGGAAGGCGGCGCAATGACCGACCCCACCGCTATCCAGCCGAGCGAGCTCGACCAGCTCCCGGACCGCGACCCCGAGGAGACCGCCGAATGGCAGGCCTCCCTGGACGCCGTCACCCAGGCGGCCGGGCCGCACCGTGCCGCGTACCTGATGCGCCGCACGCTGGAGCGCGCCGAGGGCAACGGTCTCGCGCTGCCCAAGCTGCTCGAGACCGACTACGTCAACACCATCCCCACCGCCGCCGAGCCCGTCGTGGACGGCGACGAGGCGATGGAGGCCCGGATCACCGCGTGGAACCGCTGGAACGCGGCCGCGATGGTGACCCGGGGCGCGAAGCACGGCGTCGGCGGCCACATCGCCACCTTCGCCTCCGCGGCCTGGCTCTACGAGACGGGCTTCAACCACTTCTTCAAGGGCAAGGAGGGTGACGGGTCCGGCGACCAGCTCTACATCCAGGGCCACGCCTCCCCCGGCATCTACGCCCGCGCGTTCCTCGACGGGCGCCTGAACGAGCACCACCTGGACAACTTCCGCCAGGAAGCGGGCGGCAACGGTCTCCCGTCGTACCCGCACCCGCGCCGGCTGCCCTGGCTGTGGGAGTTCCCGACCGTCTCCATGGGCCTCGGCCCGCTGTCGGCGATCTACCAGGCCCGCTTCAACCGCTACCTCACCAACCGCGCCATCAAGGACGTCTCCGCGTCCCACGTGTGGGCCTTCCTCGGTGACGGCGAGATGGACGAGCCGGAGTCGACGGCCGCACTCGCGCTCGCCTCCCGCGAGGGTCTCGACAACCTGACCTTCGTCATCAACTGCAACCTGCAGCGCCTCGACGGCCCGGTCCGCGCGAACTTCAAGATCGTGCAGGAGCTGGAGGCGCAGTTCCGCGGCGCCGGCTGGAACGTCGTGAAGTCGCTGTGGGGCTCGGCCTGGGACGAGCTGTTCCAGCTCGACACCACGGGCGCGCTCGTCCGCCGCCTGCGCCAGGTACCCGATGCGCAGGTGCAGACGTACCAGACCCGCGACGCCGCCTACATCCGCCAGGACTTCTTCGGCGGAGACCCGGCGCTCGTCGAGATGGCGAAGCTGCTGAGCGACGACAAGATCCTCGAGTGCTTCCACCTCTCCCGCGGTGGCCACGAGTCGCGCAAGGTGTACGCCGCCTACCGCGCCGCCCTCTCCCACAAGGGCGCGCCGACGGTCATCCTGGCCCAGACGGTCAAGGGCCACACCCTCGGCGAGGGCTTCGCGTCGAAGAACGCCAACCACCAGATGAAGAAGCTGTCGACGGACGAGTTCAAGCAGATGCGTGATCTGCTCGAACTCCCCATCTCCGACAGCCAGTTCGTCGACGACGTGGTGCCCTACGGCCACCCGGGCGCCGACTCTCCCGAGGTCCGTTACCTGCAGGAGCGCCGCGCGGCCCTCGGCGGCCCGGCCCCGGCCCGCCGTACGCACGCCCTGGCCCCGCTGCCGGCCCCCGCCGACAAGGCGTTCGCCTCCTTCGACAAGGGCTCCGGCACGCAGAACCTGGCGACGACGATGGCGTTCGTCCGGCTGGTCAAGGACCTGGTCCGCGACAAGGAGACCGGCAAGCGCTGGGTGCCGATCGTCCCGGACGAGGCCCGCACCTTCGGCATGGAGTCGCTCTTCCCGTCCCTCGGCATCTACTCGCCCAAGGGCCAGACGTACGAGCCGGTCGACCGCGACCAGCTGATGTACTACAAGGAGGCCAAGGACGGCCAGATCCTCAACGAGGGGATCACCGAGGCCGGTTCCATGGCGGACTTCATCGCCGCGTCCACCGCGTACTCCACGCACGGCGAAGCGATGATCCCCTTCTACATCTTCTACTCGATGTTCGGCTGGCAGCGCACGGCCGACCAGATGTGGCAGCTCGGCGACCAGCTCGGCCGCGGCTTCCTGGTCGGCGCCACGGCCGGTCGTACGACCCTGACCGGTGAGGGCCTGCAGCACGCCGACGGCCACTCGCCCGTCATCGCGGCGACCAACCCGGCGGCACTGTCCTACGACCCCGCGTTCGCCTACGAGATCGCGGCGATCGTCAAGGACGGCCTGCGCCGGATGTACGGCGAGGCGGCGCCGGGCGAGGACCCGGACGTCTTCTACTACCTGACCGTATACAACGAGCCCATGCCGCAGCCCGCCAAGCCGGCCGGTCTCGGTATCGACGAGGGCATCCTCAAGGGCCTGTACCGCTTCAACACGGCGGAGTCGGCGGGCCTGAACGTGGCCGCGGCGAACGCTCCGCGCATCCAGCTGCTCGGCTCCGGCACGGCGATCCACTGGACCCTCGAGGCGCAGCGGCTGCTCGCCGAGGAGTGGGGCGTGGCTGCCGACGTGTGGTCCGCGACGTCCTGGACCGAGCTGCGCCGTGACGCGCTGGAGGCCGACGCGGCCCTGCTGCGCGGCGAGGAGCGGGTGCCGTTCGTCCGCCAGGCGCTGCAGGGCGCGGAGGGCCCGGTGCTCGCGGTCACCGACTACATGCGCCAGGTCCCGGACCAGATCGCGCAGTGGGTCGAGCAGGACTGGTCCTCGCTCGGCGCCGACGGCTTCGGCCTCTCCGACACCCGTGCGGCGGCCCGCCGCCACTTCGGGGTGGACGCCCAGTCGATCGTCGTCGCCGCGCTGGCGCAGCTCGCCCGCCGCGGTGAGGTCAAGGCGTCGGCGGTGAAGGAGGCCCGGGAGCGCTACGGCCTGTAGCACCCGGCAAGTGGACTCGGCGAAGGGGTACGGCGGTCGCCGTACCCCTTCGCCGTACCCCCTCACCGTCTTTCGCGGCGCCCTTCCGGGCCCGGCCACCCGTCCCCTCTTCCCCGCACCTCCTCTTCCCCTCGCCCCCGCGTCCGCTCGTCCCCTTCATCCCCTCGTTGTCAGTGCGGCCCGGCATCATGAACCCATGCGTGCCGCTCGTCTGATCAAGATGGTGCTGCTGCTCCAGGCCCGTGCGTCGATGACCGCCGCCGAGCTGGCGCGGGAGCTGGAGGTGTCCGAGCGCACGATCACGCGGGACGCCCAGGCGCTGTCGGAGGCGGGAGTGCCGGTGTACGCGGACCGGGGGCGGGCCGGCGGCTACCGCCTGGTCGGCGGGTACCGGACCCGGCTGACGGGCCTGGCGCGGAGCGAGGCCGAGGCGCTGTTCCTGAGCGGGGTCCCGGGGGCGCTGCGCGAGATGGGCCTTCAGGACACCGCCTCGGCGGCCCGGCTGAAGGTGTCGGCCGCGCTGCTGCCCTCCGTGCGGGACGCCTCGCGGACGGCGGCGCAGCGGTTCCATCTGGACGCGCCCGCCTGGTTCAGCGAGCCGCGGACACCGGAGCTGCTGCCCTCGGTCGCGGACGCGGTGTGGGACGACCGCCCGATCGTCGCGCGCTACCGGCGGGGCGATTCGGAGGTGGAGCGGGCGCTCGAACCGTACGGGCTCGTCCTCAAGGCGGGCGTCTGGTACCTGTGTGCCCGGGTGGCGGACGCGGAGGCATTCCGGGTGTACCGGATCGACCGGTTCACCGCCGTCGACCCCGGTGCGGAGAGGTTCCGGCGGGACGACGGGTTCGACCTGCCGGGGTTCTGGGCGGAGCGGGCCGAGGAGTTCGCCCGGTCCGTCCTGCGGTCCGAGGTCGTCGTGCGGCTGTCCCCCGACGGCGTACGACGGCTGCCGTACGTCCTTGATCCCGCGTCCGCGAAAGAGGGGCTGAGCACGTCCGGTGCCCCCGACAGGCAGGGCTGGGTGACCCTCACGCTGCCCGTCGAGTCCGAGGAGGTCGCCCATACACAGCTGTGGGGGCTCGGGCCGGAGGTGGAGGTGCTGGCCCCGGCGAGTCTGCGGGAGCGCTGCGCGCGGGACGCGGCCGGATCGGCGGCGCTCTACCGGTGATCGCGACCCTGCGGGGTCGCTCCGCGCCGACCTCTTGAAATCCGTACGAACCCGGTGGTTTTACCTTCGGCATGTGCATGCATAACAATCTGCGCCACTCCGCGTGCGTCCCTCCCGCGCAGGCCCGATGCTTGACCCGTGATGGACGAGACGGAGTTCTGGCAGCTGGTGGACACGACCCGCGAGACTGCCGAGGGCGACCCCGAGGAACAGGCCGACCTGCTCGTCGAGCGGCTCGTCCAGCTGGACCCGGACTCGGTCCTGGACTTCGCCCGGCACTTCGAGTCCCGCTACAACCGCGCGTACCGCTGGGATCTGTGGGGCGCCGCCTGGGTGCTGCTCGACGGAGCCAGCGACGACGCCTTCGACTTCTTCCGGTGCTGGCTGATCGGCCAGGGCCGGGACGTCTTCGAAGGCGCGATGCACGACCCCGACACGCTCGCCGAGCTCCTGGAGGACTTCGACGAGGAGATCGACGGCGACGGTGAGGAGCTGGGCTACGCGGCCGACGAGGCCTACGAGCAGCTGACCGGTGCCGTCGCGCCTGCCCTGGGCATCCCGGCCGCGGCCGCCGAGCCCGAGGGCACCCCGCTCGACTTCGAGAACGAGTCCGTCTTCGCGGAGCGCTACCCCAAGCTGTGGGAGCGGTTCAGGGAGGACTGACGGACGAGGGACGGCGGACCGACGGCGCGGGTCGCCCGCGCCCGGGCGCCCGCGCTCGGCCCGCCCCGCCCCGCTCCGCCCGTCCCGGGGCCCGCTCCGTCGGGGGTTCAGACCGCCGTCCGCCGGCGGCCGAGGTCCGAGGGGATGTACGCCTGCGTCTGTTCGGCCCGCACCGCGTGGTGCAGCGGGGCCGCGTTGGCCTGGTCCAGCGCGGACGCCGTGACCGCCGCCGGGCCCAGGACGACCGTCGCCACCGCGCAGACCACCGTCCACGGGCCGCGCGCGGCCTTCGCCCAGCCGCCCGCCCGCTCCGCGTTCCCCGTGCCCTCCGCGCCCGCGGTGTGCCCCGCGCTCGTCCCGCTCCCCGCGTGCCCCGCGGTCTCCGTCCGACTGATCCTCATGATCCCCACCTCCGGTCAGTGCGTACGACGACGCTAGGACGCACGGCTCTGGGGAGTCTGTGAGCGGCCCGGGGCGTACCTGTGACTGTCGGCCGCCTGCCCGCGCGGGGGCTCTGCCGGGCGGTCAGCGGCCCTGGTAGCGGGCGGCCAGGGCGCGGATCTCGGGGAGGCGGGCGGTGAGGGCCGCGCCGGGGCAGCTGGTCATGAAGCCGGCGTTGTGGCCGGAGATGGTGGAGAGCACGGCTGCGGTGCCCGACGGGTAGCGGCTGAGGCTGTTGCTGGAGACGAGGCGGACCGTGCCCCGGGGGTCGGCTCCGGCGAGCCCGAGTTTCCAGGCCGCGAGGCGGGCGATCGCGTCGGTCATCACCCTCGGCACAGGTGTTCCCGCCGTGAAGGTGCCGATCGCGGCGATACCGGCGGTGCGGTGGTTGAAGCCCTGCGCGTGCGCCCCGGTGACGGGGCGGTCGACGCCGCCCGCGCGGCCCTCGTAGATCGTGCCGCACCGGTCGACGAGGAAGTTGTAGCCGATGTCGTCCCACTGTTTGGCGCCGGTCTGGCCCGTGTAGACGTCGCGGATGATGCGGGGCACGTCGGCGCAGTCGTAGGAGTTCGGCGTGTCGGTGTGGTGGACGAAGACCGCGACGACCCGGTCGTCGTAGTGGGGCGGCGGCTGCTCGCGTGTGCGCGCGGCGTCGAGCCATTTCGAACGCGGCACGATGGGTGGCCGGGCGGCGGGGCGGTCCACGGTGGGCCGGGCCGCGACCGGGGGCGGGACGGCGGCGCGGGCCGCCGTACGGTCCACTCCGGCCGCGCACATCACCAGCGCCAGGACGGCGAGCAGGCCGGGGACGCAGCCGAGGAGGACGAGGAGCGGTCCCGGCAGCCGCGCCGACCCCCCAGGGCGTACGCCGGGCGGCGCGGGGCCACGGAGCGCCCGCCCCACACGCGCGCGGACTCCGCGGACCCGGTGTGCCGGGCGTCCGTGCCGCGGGGAGCGGTGTGCCCGCTCCCCGCTCCGTATTCGGGGCCCCCGCGTCTTCCGGAAGACACGCATGGAGCCACCCTGACCCGGATCCGCGCGGGCCGCGATGTGTGGTGTGCCACCTGGTGGAACCATCATGCGTGTCCGGGACGTTTCTACAGGTCCACGGGTGTGTGGCCGTTTCCGCGGCACCGAACGCGCGTGGCTGATCACTGGGCCCGCCCGGCGCGTACTAAGGGGCCCTAGAGAAAGGCGGCTCCGTGGACGTGCTCGACCTCCTGCTGATGCTGGTGATCCTGGTCTACGCGGCGTCCGGGTACCGCCGTGGCCTGGTCGCCGGCTGTGTCTCGCTGGCCGGTTTCGTGGGCGGCGCCGTGATCGGCGTATGGGTGCTGCCCTGGATGATGGAACTGGTCACGGCGGGGACACCGGCGGCGACGGTGACGGCGGTGCTCACGGTGCTGGTGCCCGCCGTGGTGGGCCACGAGCTGGCCGGGCGGCTGGCGCTGAAGCTCCGCCGCGAGCTGGACCAGGGGCCGCTGCGGGTGGCCGACGGGATCGGCGGGGCCGCGGCGAACTCGCTGGCCGTGCTGCTGGTGGCCTGGGTGGCGGCGAGCGTCCTCGGCGCGTCCTCCTCGACGGTGGTGACGCAGTCCATCCGCAACTCGGCGCTGCTGGGCGCCGTGCAGAAGACGATGCCGGAGACCACGCCGACCTGGTTCTCGCGCGCGACCTCGGCGCTCACCGAGGCGGGCTTCCCGCAGGTCTTCAACCCGTTCGAGAACGAACCGACGGCTGGTGTCGCCAAGCCCTCCGGGGACAGCGTGACGGACTCGGCGGCGAACGCCGCCAAGCTGAGCACCGTGAAGGTCGAGGGCGTCTCGGGCAACCAGGGGCGCGAGGGCAGCGGTTTCGTCTACGCCTCCCGGCGCGTGATGACCAACGCGCACGTGGTGGCGGGCATCGACCGGCCGACCGTGCGGGTGGGCGGGGTCGGACGCCCCTACCCGGCGCGGGTGGTGCTCTTCGATCCGCAGAGGGACGTCGCCGTCCTGTACGTGCCGGGTCTGCGGGCGCCCGTCCTTCCCTTCGACGGCGTCGCCTCGCGCGGCGACGCCGCGGTGGTCGCGGGCTACCCGCAGGACGGCGGCCTCGACCTCCAGGCGGCCACGGTCGCGAACCGCATCAACGCGACGGGCCAGAACATCTACAACACCGGGACGGTCACCCGCGAGATCTACTCGATCCGCTCGACCGTCCGCCCGGGCAACTCCGGCGGCCCGCTCCTCACCACCGACGGCAGGGTGTACGGCGTGGTCTTCGCCCGTTCGACCTCGGACAGCGAGACGGGTTACGTCCTGACCGCGCGCGAGGTCGCGGGCGACGCCCGGAAGGCGGCACACGCCACGGCCCGCGTCGACACGGGCGACCTCGTCACCTCCTGACCCCGACCCGGGCTCACCGGTCCTGACCCCGATCCGTGAACACCGGCCCCCGGCCTCGGCTCGGGGCTGCCGGTGTCCCGACGCGACCGCCGGCGTGCCCGGCTCGTGGTCGGACGGCAGGTCAGAGGGCAGGTCAGAGGGTGCGGCCCATCAGGACGTCGTCCACGTACTCGCCGTCCAGCAGGAACTCCCCGGGCAGGATCCCCTCGACGACGAACCCCTCGGACTCGTACAGCCTGCGCGCCGGAGTGTTGTGGCCGAGCACGCGCAGCGTGATGCGCCGGGCGCCCTGGCGGCGGGCCTCCTCGCTCACCGCCCGCAGCAGCGCGCGGCCCACCCCGGCGCCGCGCGCCTCGTCGGCGACGGCGAGTCCGAGGATCTGCCGGACATGCGCGTTGCAGGCGAGCGGGGTCGGAAAGCCCAGTCGGATGTATCCCACCAGCCGGCCGCCGAGTTCGGCGACGAGATGGTCCCGGGGACCGAACCGCTCGCTGTAGAAGGGTTCGTACGGCGGCCGGGGGCGGGGCATGACCGCGTGCAGCGTGGACCAGGTGTCGCGGTCGAGCCGGCCGAGCACGTCCTCGTCGTCGAGGGTGGCGGTGCGTATGTGTGGAGCAGCTGACATGCCGATCACTGTACGGCCGCCGCGCTGGGGACCGTTCCGTGAAGTCCGCGGCGGCGCGGGCAGGATGGACCCATGAGCCATTCACCGCTGCCCCCGGGTTCCCGCATCGTGATCGCCGGCGCGTCCGGCCTGATCGGCTCCGCGCTGGCGCGCTCCCTGAGCGCGGACGGACACCAGGTGGTCCGGCTCGTGCGCCGTGAGCCGCGCTCGCGGGACGAGGTCCGCTGGGATCCGCAGCGGCAGCGGGTCGACGCGGTGGGGCTCCTCGGATGTGCCGCGGTGGTCAATCTGGCGGGGGCCCCCGTCGCCGCGCGGCCCTGGACGAAGACGTACAAGCGAAAGATCCGGGACAGCCGGGTGCTCGGGACGGCGACGCTCGCGGAGGCGGTGGCCTCGCTCGACGAGCCGCCGCGGGTCTTCGTCAACGGGAGCGCCATCGGGTTCTACGGAGACACGGACGGCCGCGCGGTGGACGAGTCGGCGCCGCCCGGCGACGGATTCCTGCCCTCCGTCTGCGTGGAGTGGGAGGAGGCGACGGCTCCCGCGCAGGAGGCGGGGGTGCGCACCGTGATGCCCCGCACCGGGCTCGTCGTGTCCCGCGAGGGCGGGGCCTGGGCCAAGCTGTTCCCGCTGTTCCGGGCGGGCGTCGGGGGGCGGATGGGGGACGGGCTCCAGTACTGGAGCTATATCGCCCTGCACGACGAGGTGGCCGCGATCCGGCATCTCATCGACACGGAGTCCGTCTCCGGCCCGGTGAACCTGACCGCCCCCGACCCGCTCACCAACCGCGAGATCACCGAGGCGATGGGCCGCGTCCTGCACCGCCCCACCCTTCTCGCCACCCCCGCCCCGCTCCTGCGCCTCGCTCTCGGCGACATGGCCGAGGACATCCTGGGCAGCCAGCGCGTCCTGCCCACCCGCCTCCTGGAGTCGGGCTTCACCTTCGCGTTCCCCTCGATCGAGGGGGCGTTGCGGGCGGCGCTGGACTGAGAGGGGGCGCCCTCGCCGCGTCCGCCTCCCCCGCCGGGTGTTCCGCCCCGGCGGGTGTTCCGCCCCGGCGGGGCGGACACATGCACCCCCCATGCCCCCGTGCACGGCATCCGCGCGGCTTCCCCCGCACGCCCGTACCTCGCACCCTCGATCCGAACTCGGGTATTCCTGAAGCGTGTTGGGGGCATGACGTCCCCACCGGCCCGCGCAACCTCGAGGAGGGGCACGTGCTAGAGCCCGCACGCCAAGCCGCGCACATGGCGGAGATCGCGGAAGACGTGGACGTCGTCGTCGTGGGAGCCGGTGTCGCCGGCCTCGCGGCCGCACGGCATCTGACCGGGGCGGGGCTGAGGACCACCGTCCTGGAGGCCGCCCCTCATGTGGGCGGCCGTATGTCCACGGAGAAAGTCGACGGCTTCCGGCTGGACCGGCTCGGCCGGCTCCTGTCCACCTCGTACCCGGAACTGCGCCACACCCCGGGCCTGGACGTCCTGGCCCTGCGCCCGTTCTCCCCGGGGGTGCTGCTGCACAGCGACGGCCGGCACCACCACGCGGGCGCGCCCGGCACTTCCCGGAGCGCGAGGGGCGCACTCACCACAGCGCGCGCCCTCGCGAGCGCCCCCCGGCTTCCGCTGGCCCGCCCCGCCCGCGGAACCACCCGCCCCGGACCGCTCGGCGGCCCCTTCGACCAGTCCCGTCTCGCCACGGCCCTCGTGCGTCTCGCCGCCACCCCGCCGGAGCGCCTGCTCGCCCGCCCGGACCTCACCGCGGAGCGGGCGCTGACCTCCCGGGGCCTCCCGGCCCGTACGGTCGACTCCTTTCTGCGCCCCCTCCTCGCGGCCCTGCTGTGCGACCCGGCGCTGCGGACGTCGAGCCGGTGCGCCGACCTCGCGCTGCACTCGTTCGCGACGGGCCGGCTGTGTCTGCCGGAGGGCGGCGCGGACGCGCTCCCCGAACTGCTCGCCGCCGCCCTTCCACCGGGCACCGTGCACACGGGCGTCGAGGTGACCGCCGTCTCCACGACCAGCGTGACGACGAAGGACCATGGCGAACTCCGCTGCCGGGCCATCCTGTTGGCGACCGGGGCCGTGGCCGCCGCCCAGTTCCTGCCCGGACTGCACGTCCCCGCCTTCCATCCGGTGACCGTGCTGCACCACACCACGGACGAACCTCCGCTCGCCGACCCGGCGCTGCTCCTGGACGCCGACCGCAGCGGTCCGGTGGCGCACACGGCGGTCGTCAGCCAGGTCGACCCCACCCGGGCACCCGCGGGCCGCGCCCTGATCTCCTCGACCGTGCTCGGCACACCGCCCGCCGCCGCCCACCTGGACGCGATGGTCCGCGCCCAACTGGCCCGCCTCTACGGGATGTCGACGACCCGCTGGGAACTGCTGGCGGTGCATCACGAACCCGAGGCCGTACCGGCGATGCCGCCACCGCACGACGCGCGCCGCCCGGTACGGCTGCTCGCGGGCCTGTACGTGTGCGGCGACCACCGGGACACCAGCACGGTGCAGGGCGCGCTCCACTCGGCCCGGCGGGCTGCCCACGCCCTCCTGACGGACCTGGACGTCCGCCCGGCCCCCTTGGCGGAGCACCTGGAATCCGCGGCCGCCTGACCCGGGGCCCGGGACGCCGGTGGACCGCGGACGGTGGACATCCCTGCGGAGGAGCCGCGGACCGCGCCCCGGCAGACCGGACCGCGCTCCCCCCGCGGGGAATCCGAGCTCCCCCGCGGACGGACCCAGCTCCCCTCGCCGGGGATCCGAGCCCGCCGCGGACGGGCCAGGCTCCCCCGGCGAGGTATCCGGACTTCCCGGCCTCCGGCACCCCAGGCCGGAGGCCGGGGACGCCCCCGGACTCCCGCTCAGCTCAGCGCGGCCACCTTGTCCCGGTAGCCGCGGACGGGCGCGGCGTCCTTGTACGGTTCCAGCCGTTTCTCGAAGTCCCGTACGTACTCCACGGCCCGCGCCGACCGCATCTCCGCCGCCTGCCCCGCGGCCTCCGCGCCCAGCAGGCAGGCCTGGTCGAGCTCCCCGAGCCCGAGCCGTGCCGAGGCGAGCACCACCCGGCAGAACAGCCGGCTGCGCGCATAGCCGGGCGCCCGCAGCTGCAGCGAGCGTTCGGCGTGCTGCGCGGCGGCCCGGAACTGCTGGAGGTCCCGGTGGCAGTGCCCGAACTCGTCGGCGAGCTGCGCCTCGTCGAAGAACCGGGCCCACTGGGGGACCTCGTCGCCGGACCGGGACGCCTCCAGCGCGCGCTCGGCCCGGACCAGGGAGGCCGTGCAGGCCCGTACCTCGCCGAGCACCCCGTGGCCGCGCGCCTCGACGGCGTGCAGCAGCGCCTGCACCACGTGCGGGCCCCCCGAACCGAGGCCCTGCTGGGCGACCCGCGCGAGCTGCACGGCCTCGCGCCCGTGCCCGAGGTAGACGGCCTGCCTGCTCATCGTGATGAGCACGTAGGAGCCGTACACCCGGTCGCCCGCGGCCTGCGCCAGCCGCAGCGCCTGGACGAAGTACCGCTGCGCGAGTCCGTGCGCGCCGATGTCGTACGACGTCCAGCCGGCCAGCCGGGTGAGGTCGGCGGCGGCCGCGAACAGGTGCCGGCCGGTCTGCTCGCCGTACGTGCCGCGCAGCATCGGCTCGGCCTCGTGCTCCAGATAGCGGACCAGCGCCTGGCGGGCGTGGCCGCCGCCGTAGGCGTGGTCGAGGGCGCGGAAGAGTTCGCCGACCGAGCGGAGCGCGGCGATGTCCCCGCCGGTGACCCGCTGGCCGGGGCCCCGCTCGGTCCGGCCCCGCTGCCGGGACGCGGGTCCGCCCTGTTCGGGCGGCGCCGCGACCTTGGGCGACGCAGGGCGGCCCTGGGCCGGCACCCGGGAGGGCTGGTCGCCGCGGGCGACCCGGTCGTCGGCCCGGCCGATCAGCCAGTCCCGGCTGGGCACCACGAGTCCGGCCGGGGTGAAGGCGATCTTGCGGAGCTCGGCGTGGCTGCCGGAGTCCTTGCGCCACAGGCCGCTGACGATGTCCACGGCCTCCTCGGGGGTCGCGGCGAACTCCAGCCCCGCGTACACGGGCGCGCAGGCGTCGAGCCCGAGGTCCTGCGCGCTCAGGCGCCGGCCGAGGCGGCGGGTGAAGACCTCGGCGATGAGCGCCGGCGTGGTCCCGCGGGGCTGCTGGCCCCGCAGCCACCGGGTCACTGATGTCTTGTCGTATCTCAGGTCCAGTCCGTGTTCGAGCCCGAGCTGGTCCACGCGACGGGCGAGACCTGCGTTGGAGAACCCCGCTTCTGCGATGAGCGCGGCGAGCTGTCGATTGGGCGTGCGCTGCGCGGGTCGTTCCGTCATCTGCGGTGCGGTCTCCTGCCTTCGGGTCTCCCAGGGGGCCTCGGGGCAGCGCGGAACGTGCTTCCGCCTCCCCCAAGACCCCCTGGTGCCCGGATTGCCTGTGAGCAGCCCTTATGGCCTCGTGAACGGCGCGAATGTAGCGGAGCGTGAGCACGTCATCGCACACTTCGACATTCATTCATCCGATCGTGTGAGGATTGACTGTCGGGCTGACGCGTATCGGACGGACGTACAGTGGCGTGGGCGCGCTACGTACCTGACGAAAGGTTCCTCCGCGTGCCCCGCACGGGGACACCACGTGCCCGAGGAAGCTTCGAGGGAGGCTCTTGCCGTGAGTGAGTTGCGGTTCGTCCGCATGGGATTCGGTGCCGAGGCCGTCGAGTACCAGGAGGCGTGGGACGAGCAGCGCCGCGTGCACGCCGCCCGGTTCCTGGACGAGGTCCCCGACACCTGCCTGCTCCTGGAGCACCCGCCGGTCTACACCGCGGGCCGGCGCACCGCGGACAACGAGCGGCCCCTGGACGGCACGCCGGTCATCGACGTGGACCGCGGCGGCAAGATCACCTGGCACGGTCCGGGCCAGCTGGTCGGCTACCCCATCCAGAAGCTCCCGCGCCCGGTGGACGTCGTAGCACATGTACGCCGTCTCGAAGAGGCCCTTATCCGTACGTGTGCGGACTTCGGCCTGGAGACGAGCCGTGTCGAGGGCCGCAGCGGCGTCTGGATCCTCGGTGACACCAAGGACCCCGCCGACCGGCGGTCCGCGCTCGGGGGCCTGTCCCTCGACTTCGACCCCCGGCTCCAGGACGAGGAGTTCGACCCGCGGCTCAACGGCCCCGAGTACGCCCCGTCCAACGCGGGCCAGCGCCGCGAGGACCGCAAGATCGCCGCGATCGGCATCCGCGTGGCCAAGGGCGTCACCATGCACGGCTTCGCCCTGAACGTGAACCCGGACAACGCCTGGTTCGACCGGATCATCCCGTGCGGCATCCGCGACGCGGGCGTCGCCTCCCTCGCGGGCGAACTGGGCCGCGACGTGACCATCGCCGAGGTCCTCCCGGTGGCCGAGAAGCACCTCAGGGACATCCTCGAGCACGCGGACCTGAAGCCGCGGATCGTGGAACGCGCGCCGGCCTAGAGCCCGCGCCCCCACGGCGGGAACCTCACGGGAATGCACCCCTGCTCCCGAAGGTTGCCCACCTCGGGGGCCGAGAACCGTACGGGCGTACTCTGGTGTACGCCGAAGAATCGAAGTTACAGGGAGCCGATGTGTCCGCAGTCGCACCCGACGGACGCAAGATGCTGCGCCTGGAGGTCCGGAACAGCCAGACCCCCATCGAGCGCAAGCCCGAGTGGATCAAGACCCGGGCGAAAATGGGTCCCGAGTACACGAAGATGCAGGCACTCGTGAAGAGCGAGGGCCTGCACACCGTCTGCCAGGAGGCGGGCTGTCCCAACATCTACGAGTGCTGGGAAGACCGCGAGGCCACCTTCCTCATCGGCGGTGACCAGTGCACGCGGCGCTGCGACTTCTGCCAGATCGACACCGGCAAGCCCGAGGCGCTGGACCGCGACGAGCCGCGCCGCGTCGGTGAGTCCGTCGTCACGATGGACCTGAACTACGCCACCATCACCGGCGTCGCCCGCGACGACCTGGAGGACGGCGGTGCCTGGCTGTACGCCGAGACGGTCCGCCAGATCCACGCCCAGACGGCGGGCCGCGAGGCCGGCCGCACCAAGGTCGAACTGCTCGCCCCGGACTTCAACGCCGAGCCCGAGCAGCTCGCCGAGGTCTTCTCCTCGCGCCCCGAGGTCTTCGCGCACAACGTCGAGACGGTCCCGCGGATCTTCAAGCGCATCCGTCCGGGCTTCCGCTACGAGCGCTCCCTCAAGGTCATCACCGAGGCCCGTGACTACGGTCTGGTCACGAAGTCGAACCTGATCCTCGGCATGGGCGAGACCCGCGAGGAGGTCAGCGAGGCGCTCCAGCAGCTGCACGACGCGGGCTGCGAGCTCATCACGATCACGCAGTACCTGCGCCCCTCCGTGCGCCACCACCCCGTGGAGCGCTGGGTCAAGCCGCACGAGTTCGTGGAACTGAAGGAGGAGGCCGAGGAGATCGGCTTCTCCGGCGTCATGTCGGGCCCGCTGGTCCGCTCCTCGTACCGGGCCGGCCGGCTCTATCAGATGGCCGTGGAGAAGCGTGGGGCGTACGTCGCCTCGCAGGCGGTCTGAGTACCCCGGACGGCGCACGTTGCGAAAGGAAAGCGGTGGCACCGAGTGCCACCGCTTTCGTGTGAATCCGGGCACAAGCAACTCGCCCTTCACAACGGGCCGTTCACACCCCCCGCGGCATCCCCGCAGCTGAACGCGCCGTCAGGAGCGCACCAGGAAAAGGACTCGCGGCATCAAGGCTTCATTGGTGTTTGACCGCTCAGTCACGTACTGGTAACACCAATCAGTGACCCTGGTTCCACGTCACGCACCGCCCCGTCCGAGCCGCCGATCCCTAGGGGGGACCTCCATCATGCAGGCCGCGCCCGTACGCGCCACCGCGATTCCTTCGTTCACCGATGCACTCCGTGCCGTCGAGTCGCTGCTCATGAGCAGCGGGCAGCGCACCGCTCGCCGCAACGCCTGGACCTCCGTCCTGGAGGACCGTCGCCGTGCCAAGGACCGGGTCGAGGCTCAGCGCGTGCTGGAATCCGTCTCGACGCGCTCCTGATCGCCGCTCCCCCGCTACCGGGGCCCGCTCGCCCGGTACTGCCGTCGTCCGCACTTCACGGGCCACGTAGACTCGTGGGCATGGCGAGGAAGGAAACCGCAGCGGACGCTGCGAACCCCGGGCGACTCAAGCAGATCGCCCTGACGTACAAGATGACCCGCAAGGCCGATTCCAAGATCGGTCTTGTACTCGCGGCTGTCGGAATTCTCACCCTCGGTGTCTTCCTCGCGATCGGCTTCTTGATCGGCCACCCGATCTATCTGGGCATTCTCGGGCTTCTGCTCGCCTTCCTCGCGACGGCGATCGTCTTCGGACGCAGGGCCGAGCGGGCCGCCTTCGGGCAGATGGAGGGGCAGCCCGGCGCAGCCGCGGCGGTGCTCGACAACATCGGCCGAGGCTGGACCACGACCCCGGCGGTGGCGATGAACCGCAGCCAGGACGTGGTGCACCGTGCGGTCGGCAAGGCCGGCATCGTGCTGGTCGCCGAGGGCAACCCGAACCGGGTGAAGAGCCTGCTGGCCGCCGAGAAGAAGAAGATGGCGCGGATCGTCGCGGACGTCCCGGTGCACGACATTCTCGTGGGCACCGGCGAGGGCCAGGTGGAGCTGAAGAAGGTCCGCACGACGATGCTGAAGCTGCCGCGCGTGCTCGCCGGCCCTCAGGTCACCGCGACCAACGACCGGCTCCGCGCGATGGGCGACCTGATGACCAACATGCCGCTGCCGAAGGGTCCGATGCCCAAGGGCATGCGGATGCCGCGCGGCGGCCCGAAGGGCTGACCCTCCCGCTACGACTTCTACGCAGTTCCATGACGATGGGGCGCCCGGAGATTCTCCGGGCGCCCCATCGTCGTAGCGGATCGGTCTTCGTGGCGGATCGCCGTCGTAACGGATCGCCGCGCCCCGTGGCGCGAGGGCGCGGGGCGCGACCGACGTGTCAGATGCGGACTTCGATCGTGCGGGCCAGGCGGTCGTGCAGACCGCGGCCGTCGCGGTCCCAGATCAGCGCCGGGACGGCCACGCACAGGAGCGCCGTCCGCAGCAGGGTGCGCAGCGGGTTCAGTCGGCCGCCGCCCTCGGGGACGACGCGCAGGCCGAACAGGCGCTTGCCCGGAGTGAAGCCGACGGTGCCGACCGTGAGCAGACCGAGGACGAAGAAGACGAGCAGGGCCCAGTTTCCCGTCGCCTGGTCGTAGCCATCGGTGAGCAGCCCGTATGCGATCAAGAGGCACAGACCCCAGTCGACGGCGAGGGCGCCCAGACGTCGGCCGGGGCGGGCGATCGAGCCTGGTCCGTGCTCCGGGAGACCGAGCTGTTCGCCCCGGTATCCGAAGTCGACACCGGCTTCCTCCGCCGCCGCGCGGGGACCGGAGAGCCACGATCCGAGTGCTTGCCTGTTGTCCACCCGTCCACGGTACTGTGCCCGTTTTGCCATGCGGACAGGAGGGGCCGGGCCGACCCGGGTCGGTTAACTTGGGTGAAACAAATGGGTCACGCTTGAGAAATCCCCCGTCCCTATGGTCGGCTCCAGCGTGTGCCACCGCACTGGCCGCACGAACGAACTACCACCCCGGTCCACTGTGGGCGGGAGTAGGAGGAGCTGGATGTTCCAGAACGCCGACGAGGCCAAGAAGTACATCGCGGACGAGGACGTCAAGTTCGTCGATGTCCGCTTCTGCGACCTGCCGGGTGTGATGCAGCACTTCACGATTCCGGCCGAGGCCTTCGACCCGACCGAGGAGCTCGCGTTCGACGGCTCCTCCATCCGCGGCTTCCAGGCCATCCACGAGTCCGACATGGCGCTCCGCGCCGACCTGTCCACCGCGCGCGTCGACCCCTTCCGCCGCGACAAGACGGTCAACATCAACTTCTTCATCCACGACCCGATCACGGGTGAGCAGTACTCCCGTGACCCGCGCAACGTGGCCAAGAAGGCCGAGGCCTACCTCGCGTCGACCGGTATCGCCGACACCGCGTACTTCGGTCCCGAGGCCGAGTTCTACGTCTTCGACAGCGTGCGCTTCAAGACCGCCGAGAACGAGTCCTTCTACCACATCGACTCCGAGGCCGGCGCCTGGAACACCGGTGCGCTCGAGGACAACCGCGGTTACAAGGTCCGCTACAAGGGCGGCTACTTCCCCACCCCGCCGGTCGACCACTTCGCCGACCTGCGTGCCGAGATCTCCCTGGAGCTGGCCGCCTCCGGCCTCCAGGTCGAGCGCCAGCACCACGAGGTGGGCACCGCCGGCCAGGCCGAGATCAACTACAAGTTCAACACGCTGCTCGCCGCGGCCGACGACCTCCAGCTCTTCAAGTACATCGTGAAGAACGTCGCCTGGCGCAACGGCAAGACCGCGACCTTCATGCCGAAGCCGATCTTCGGTGACAACGGCTCGGGCATGCACGTCCACCAGTCCCTGTGGAGCAACGGCTCCCCGCTGTTCTACGACGAGGCCGGCTACGCGGGCCTGTCGGACATGGCCCGCTACTACATCGGCGGCATCCTCAAGCACGCCCCGTCGCTGCTCGCCTTCACCAACCCGACGGTGAACTCCTACCACCGTCTGGTGCCCGGCTTCGAGGCCCCGGTCAACCTGGTGTACTCGCAGCGCAACCGCTCCGCGGCCATGCGTATCCCGATCACCGGCTCGAACCCGAAGGCCAAGCGCGTCGAGTTCCGCGCGCCCGACTCCTCCGGCAACCCGTACCTGGCGTTCTCGGCCCTGCTGATGGCCGGCCTGGACGGCGTCAAGAACAAGATCGAGCCGGCCGAGCCGATCGACAAGGACCTGTACGAGCTGGCTCCCGAGGAGCACGCGGGCGTCGCCCAGGTCCCGACCTCGCTCCCGGCCGTCCTCGACCGCCTCGAGGCCGACCACGAGTTCCTGCTCGCGGGCGACGTCTTCACGTCCGACCTGATCGAGACGTGGATCGACTACAAGCGCACGAACGAGATCGCCCCGCTGCAGCTGCGTCCGCACCCGCACGAGTTCGAGCTCTACTTCGACGTGTAAGCCCGTCGCTCCAGCCGCACACAAACCGGCCGTGCCCTTCCTCCGGGAGGGGCACGGCCGGCGCGTTTCTCGCTGACGGCGCCCCTTTTCCGTGCCGCTCCGTTCCCGGGGAGTTCTTTGCCCATAGCGGGGCCTATCGGCACCTGTTCATGGGGAACCCCGGGCGCACAATGGAGAGCGGGACGAGTGCCTGACTGCGGGGTGGTGCGAGATGCGGAGCCGGTTCCGGAGCGATCGGCAGCTGACCGTGCGGATGACGGTCACGCTGTTCCTGCTCGGATTGCTGTACGTGGCCTTCGTGGCCGCGTTGATCGTGTTGCTGAAGTCGTGGGTGCTGGTCGTGGTGATCGCGGCCGGGCTGCTCCTGGCGCAGTACTGGTTCTCGGACCGGATCGCGCTGTACGCCATGCACGGGCGGATCGTGGAGCGGGAGGAGTATCCCCAGCTGCACGGCGTGGTCGACCGGCTGTGCGCCGTGGCCGACATGCCCAAACCGCTCGTCGCCGTGTCGGACCTCGACATGCCGAACGCATTCGCCACGGGCCGCAACGCCGACCACGCCGTCCTGTGCGTGACCACGGGGCTGCTGCGCCGACTGGAGCCCGAGGAGCTCGAAGGCGTCCTCGCGCACGAGCTGTCGCACGTGGCGCACAAGGACGTCGCCGTGATCACGGTGGCGTCGTTCCTCGGGGTCCTCGCCGGGCTGATCGTGCGGTTCGCGTTCTACTCGCAGCTCTTCGGCGGTCGGGGCCAGAAGGACCAGAACACCGTGGCCGTCCTCACCGTGGTGCTGGCGGTGTCCGCGGCGGTGTACGCCATCAGCTTCCTGCTGATCAGGGCGCTCTCCCGGTACCGCGAGCTGGCCGCCGACCGCGCCGCGGCCCTGCTCACCGGCCGCCCCTCGGCACTGGCGTCGGCACTGACCAAGGTGACCGGGGACATCGGCCGGATCCCGACGAAGGATCTGCGGACCGCGCAGGCGTTCAACGCCTTCTACTTCACGCCCGCGCTCGGCGCCCAGCCGGGCCTCGCCAACCTCTTCTCCACCCACCCGAGCCTGGAGCAGCGGCTCGAACAACTGGCCCGCATCTCCACCGAGCTGGGCGAGCCCGCGGCGCCGGGAGCGATCGCCCCGTCCCCCGGAGAGGCCGGCTGACCGTATGGGGTTCCTGGACATCCTGCTCGGCCGCAGCAAGCCCGCCGCACCGGATCTCGACCAGCTCTTCGGACTGCCGTCGGCGGCCGTGACCCTCCAGGCGGCGGCCGGGTTCACCCCGACCGGCACGGGCGCGGTGTGCTTCGCGTCCGCCGAGGGCGCGGCCTTCGCCGAGGCGCACCAGGAGGCACAGGCCCTGCTCGACGCGGACACCGGGCGGACGGGTCCCCCGGTGGAGGTCGGCCGGGACGAGTACGGGTACTCGTGGCTCGTCTCCCGCCGCACGCCCGACGACCTGCCGGCGCTGGTGAGCGATCTGCACGCCGTCAACAGCGCCCTGGAGGGCACCGGCTTCGGACCCCAGCTGCTCTGTTCGGTGGTGGGATTCCGGGACAGCGGGCAACGGCGACTCGGCCTCGTCTACCTCTACAAACGCGGCTCCTTCTACCCCTTCGCGCCGCTCGCCGACGAGAGCGAGCGGCGCGACAACGCGCTGGAGCTCCAGGTCAGGGCGGTGCTCGTCGACGACCTGCGGATCGAGCAGGATCTCACCCGCTGGTTTCCGATCTGGGGCGCGCCGGGGCGTCACAGCCCCGGCGGGTGGATGCCCAGATCTCCGGACACCTCAGGAACCGGCTTCCCGGACTCCGTCATCATCC
>NZ_JBSFYW010000031.1:0-103004 GCF_053599975.1 Streptomyces sp. NPDC005141
TCCACCGCCACCGCACCCGGCGACACCGCCGCACGCTCCGCGATCAACTCCGGCACCGACACCTCACCCACCGACACCACCGTGTCGTTCCAGGCCTTGAGGAGTCGGCGTTCCTGGACGGAGGTGATGTCGACGGCGGACAGGGAGGTGTCCACGTTCGCCGCGACGGCTTCGAGGAGTTGCACGAAGTGGTGGGCGAGACGCTCGACGGTGTCGTGGTCGAAGAGCGAGGTGGCGTATTCGAAGGCACCGATCAGGGAGCCGTCGGACTGGCGCCAGACGAAGAGGGTCAGGTCGGTCTTGGCCACACGCCAGGCGCCCTGGAAGGCGTCCATGAGGACGTCGTCGGCGGCCACGGAGGTGGCGCCGTCGTCCTGGAGGTCGAAGGCGACCTGGTAGAGCGGGGTGCGGGACAGGTCACGGGTGGGCTGGAGTTCGTCCACCAGGCGCTCGAAGGGCAGTTCCTGGTGGGCGAAGCCGGCCATGACCGTGCCGCGGACGCGCTGGAGGAGTTCGGCGAAGGTCGGGTCGCCGGTCAGATCGCAGCGCATCACCAGGGAGTTGAGGAAGAAGCCGACGGTGTTCTGGGTCTCGGGGCGCGTGCGGCCGGTGACCGGGCTGCCGATACCGAAGTCGTCCTGGCCACTGTAGCGACCGAGCAGCGCGCCGAAGGCGGCGAGCAGGGTCACATAGGGAGTGGCACCGTGCCGGCGCCCGATCCCGGTGAGGGCGTCGGCGAGCGAGGCGGGCACGGAGAAGCGGACGCCCGAGCCGTGCGCGTCGCGCCGGGCGGGCCGGGGCCGGTCGGTGGGGAGCCGGAGTTCGGGCAGGCCGTCGAGGGCCTGCTTCCAGTGGTCCAGCTCCCGCGACGACGCGATGTCGTCGGAGTGTGCCGACTGCCAGGCCGCGAAGTCGGCGTACTGCACGAGGAGTTCGTCGAGCCGAGGTGAACGGTTCTCGTGCGCCGCTGCGCACAGTTCGCGCAGTTCGCGGTCGAGGAGGACGGTGGACCAGCCGTCCGTGGCGATGTGATGGGTCGTCACCAGCAGGACCGGGCCGCCCTTGGGCACCCGGACCAGCAACGCCCGCCACAGCGGGCCGTCGGTGAGGTCGAAGCCGCGGCCGAACTGCTCGCCGAACAACCGCTCCAATTGCGCTTCCGAGGCGTCCTCGACACGCAGTTCGACCGTCCCCGGCGCGACGACCACCTGACGGGGTTCCTCACCCTCGACCGGATAACGGGTGCGCAGGGACTCGTGGCGGGCTTCAAGGGCGTCGAGCGCGGCCTGCACGGTGTCGCGGGTGGTACCCGCCGGCAGCCGGAGGAAGAAGGGTGCCACCCACTCGGGGCTGCCCGGGTGCATACGGTCCAGGAACCACAGCCGGTGCTGCCCGGAGGAGAGGGGCAGCGGCCGGTCCCGGCCGACCGGGGTCACACCGGGCACCGCGGGCCGTGCCTCCTCCAGGAGCCTCGCCTGCGCCTCGACGGTGAACGCGCCGAACAGGCCCCGGAGTTGGATGTCGTCCCCGGACGCCTTGCGCAGAGCGTCGGCGAGCCGGGTGAGAACGAGGGAGGAGCCGCCGAGGGCGAAGAAGTCGTCGTGCGCGCCGACCTGTTCGACCTGGAGAAGCTGCTCCCACACTTGGGCGACGAGCCGTTCGGCGGGGGTGCGCGGGGCGACGTACTCGGCGCTGCGTGCCTGCTCCTGGACCGGGTCGGGCAGGGCTCCCCGGTCCACCTTTCCACTGCTGGTCAGCGGGAAGGCGTCCAGCGGGACGAAGACCGAGGGGATCATCGGCTCGGGCAGCCGGCCGCGCAGGAAGGTGCGCAGTTCGTCCCTGGGTATGCGGCGCCCGGCCGTCACATAGGCGACGAGCCGCTTGGTGTCGCCCGCGATCCGGGCGTCGACGATCGCCCCCAGTACGTCCGGGTGGGCGTTCAACGCGGCCTCCACCTCGGCCGGTTCGATCCGGACTCCGTTGACCTTGACCTGCTGGTCGGCGCGGCCGAGGAAGTCCAGGGCACCGTCGGAACGCCAGCGCACCAGGTCCCCGGTGCGGTACATCCGGCTGCCGGGGGTGCCGTGCGGGTCGGGCAGGAAGCGCTCGGCGGTCTGTCCCGGGCGGCCCGCGTAGCCGCGCGCCGTGCCCTCGCCCGCCGCGTACAGCTCCCCCACGACACCGATCGGCACCGGGTCGAACTCGGCGTCGAGGACGTACACCCGCATGTGGTCCATCGGGCGTCCGATGGGGACCGCCTCGGTGTGCCGCTCGGGGTCGAAGAGCTGGGCCGTGACATCGATGGAGCACTCGGTGGGCCCGTAGGTGTTCCAGACCCGGGCACCGCCCGGTTCCGCGAGGCGGCGGCACAGTCCGGCGTCCAGCGGCTCGCCGGCCGAGCACACCAGGCGCAGGTCCGCGCAGTCCGCCCAGCGGGGCTCGGCGACCAGGAGCCGCAGCACGGACGGCACGCCCTGGAGGACGGTCACCCCCGCGTCGGCGACCGTCGCCACGAGCAGCGCCGGGTCGGCTTCGGCACCCGGCGGCGCCATGACGACGGTGGCGCCCGCGGCGAGCGGGGTGAACAGCTCCCAGCCGGCGGCGTCGAAGGTCAGCACGGTCTTCTGGAGCACCCGGTCCGTCGCCGTCAGCCCCTGGTTGTCCAGCGACCAGGCGACGCGCCCCGCGATGCCGCCGTGCTGCACGAGCACGCCCTTGGGGCGGCCGGTCGAGCCCGAGGTGTAGGTGAGGTAGGCGGCGTGGTCCGCGGTCACCTCCGACGGGGGTGCCGTGTCGGGGAGTTCGTCGAGGGTCTCGGAGTCCAGGGTCACCACGCCACCGGGCAGGAGCTTCTCGAACGACCCGGCATCGGCCGCGGTCGTGACGACGGCGCCCGCGCCGCTGTCCGCGACCACCCAGGCCGTACGTTCCTGCGGATGCCCGGCGTCCAGCGGCACATAGGCCGCGCCCGCCTTCCAGACACCGAGCAGTGCCGCGACCAGGTCGTGACCGCGCGGCAGGCAGACGACGACCCGGTCCTCGGCGCCGATGCCACGGGCCGTGAGCAGCCGCGCGACGCGGTTGGCGCGCCGGTCGAGCGCTTCGTAGCTCAGCGGCCCCTGGGCGCCGTCGACCGCGACGGCGAGCGGAGTCGACACGGCCTGATGGGCGATGAGTTCGTGCAGCGGGACAGTCATCTCTTCTCCAGGGAAGGTGAACGCACGTGCGGCGGTGCGGCGGCCCTGCAGGGCAGGGGCCCGTACGGCGGAGGGCGGGTGCGGCGGGTGCCGGCGGCTACGCGGCGGGGGCCGGCAGGAAGTCCGTCACGTCGGTGCCCAGACCTCCGGCGCGGGCCCGGTCCCGTACGAAGCGGGCGAGCGCGAGGTCGAGGACGCCGAGCCCGAACGGCGAGTAGACGAGGGGCCTGCCCGGCCGCGGGTCGAGTCGCGCGGTGCCGCGCAGCAGCGCGCCGATACTGGCGTCGATGAACTCCCGTCCACCGGTGGCGAGTTCGGCGAGGTGTACCGAGGTGTTCTCGCGGCAGACGTGGTCCGGGTCGTCGACGACGTTGTGGGCCTGGAGCACGGCGTGCGTGGTCAGGTCCCGCAGTGAGACGTGCAGCACCACCGTGCCGGGCGGGCAGGCGTCGAGTCCGGTGTGCGGGGTCGCGGCGGTGGTGGCGATGGACACCAGGTCGTGGGCGGCCAGCGCGTCGTCGAGCGAGTCGCAGTGGCGGACGGCGGCGGACGGCAGCAGCCGCGCGTTGTCCTCGGTGAACCTCCGGGCGCGCTCGGGGTCGGTGTCGTACACGGTGAGCCGGTCGAGTCCGGGATGTTCGACGCCGAGGAAGCGCAGTACCTCTCGGTTGATGACTCCGCAGCCGATGAGTGTGATCCCGGAGGGCCTGCGTCCGCCGAGCAGCAAGCGGGCTCCGACGGCCGCCGAGGCGGCGGTGCGCTGGGCGGAGATCAGGGAGCCTTCGATGAGCGCCTCGGGCTGCCCGTTGCGCAGCGAGTTGAGCAGGATGGCGGCGCTGGCCCGCTGGACTCCGTCGGCGATGTTGCCGGGGAAGGAGGCGATCCACTTCATGCCGGCGATCCCGTCGTCGCCTTCGTCCGCGCCGGCACCCCGCTCCCCCGCACTGCCGCCGAGGTAGCCGGGCAGGCCGATGATCCGGTCCCGGGGCCGGTCGGGGAAGCGCAGGAAGACGGAGTGCGGCACGCTGGTGCGGCCCTCGTCGTGGCGCCGGTAGGCGTCGGCGACGAGGTCGATGACCTCCTTCTCGCGGTCCTGGAGGAGCCCCGCGACCGTCTGGTGGCCGATGATCAGCATGTTCCCACCGCCATGGTGTGCTCCGGTTCCTTCCACAGGTGGCTCACCTCGCCGAACTGGCGGCGCACCCATTCGTCGTCGTAGATCGTGTCGAGGTAGCGGTCGCCGCGGTCCGGGAAGATCAGCACGCAGGTGCTGCCGGCCGGGATGCGGTCCGCGAACCTGCGGAGCGCGGCCGTGACGGCCCCGGACGAGCCGCCGGCGAGGATGGCCTCGCGCTGGGTCAGGGTCCGGCAGCCGACGACGCAGTCCAGGTCGGAGACCAGCACCACCTCGTCGGCGAGCGTCGGGTCGAAGAGCGCGGGACGGACCGCCGCGCCGTGTCCGGGCAGCAGCCGGGGCCCCGGCGGTCCGCCGAACAGCACGCTGCCGAGGGCGTCCACGCCGACCAGCGTCGTGGACAGGCCGCGGTCGCGGATGTACTCGGCGCAGCCGCGCAGGGTGCCGCCGGTGCCGGTGGCGCAGAACAGGTAGTCGACCCGGTCGTCGAGTGCCCCGGCGATCTCCCGCATGGTGCGGGTGTGGGCCTTTGGGTTGAGCGGATTGGCGTACTGGTTGGGCCAGTAGGCGCCGGGTGTCGCGGCCACCAGTTCCCGGACCCGGGCGAGCCGGGCCGGGAGGTAGGCGCCGGTGTCCGGGTCGGGTTCGGTGACCATGTCGACGGTGACCTGGTAGGCGCGCAGGATCGCCAGGTTCTGCCGGGTGGTCTTGGGGTCGACGACACAGATGAAGTCGATCCCGTAGTAGCGGCAGATCTGGGCGATCCCGATGGCCAGGTTGCCGGAGCTGGACTCCACGACCGTGGACCGGCCGGGGATCAGTTCGCCGCCCCGGATCCTGCCGAGCAGCATGGACAGCGCGGACCGGTCCTTGACGCTGCCGCCGGGGTTGAACCCTTCGAGCTTGGCGAGGACTCGGGAGGGGAAGCGGGGCAGCAGGCCGCCGAGCTCCACCAGATGTGTGTCACCGATGGCGTCGAGGATGCCGTCGAGCACCGGTCGTGGCGTCATGGCCGCGGACTCCTGCCGGGGTCGTGGTCGGTCGCGGGGTGCCGTGCGGGGCGGGTCTGCCGGTGCCCCGCGCGGTCGTTCACGAAGAGCCGCCGGAGCCGCCGAGGGCGAGCAGGGCCCGGCGTTCGGCGTCGTCGGTCAGCGGGATGCGGGAGACGCGCTGGTCGGGGTCGTCCGCGGCCGCCTCGACGAACCGGACGAAGAGGTCGAACAGTCGCTCCACCGTGGCCTGTTCGAAGAGATCGGTGTCGTAGCGCAGGGCCACCGTCAGGCCGTACACATCGCGGGTGATCTCCAGCGAGAGGTCGCACTGGCCTTCCAGATGCGGGATCTCCATGTACGTCGTCTCGATGCCGGCCACGTTCATCGGCTCGCCCGAGGCGGCGCCGCCCATGCCGGATCCGAACCGGTCGGTGGAGACCATCGTCACGGAGATCCGGTACAGCGGACCCGCCGTGCCGGCGTCACGGGCGACCAGCGGGTACGGGTAGGAGACGCGGGCGGTGGCCTGCCGGACCCGGTCGGCGGCCTGGGCCATCGCGTCCGCGAGCGTGGTCTGCCGGTCGAACCGGGCGCGGATGAGCACCGGGTTGACGTAGTAGCCCACGACCTGGGCCGCGGAGGAGCGCCGGGTGGACGCGGGGCAGGCGAGCAGGAAGTCGCGCTGGCCGCCCCATCGGTGCAGCAGTGCCTGGAAGGCGCCGAGGGTGAGGGCGAACGGGGAGACCCCGCGGCTCGCGGCGGTGCGCAGCACCTTGTCGGAGAGCCGGTCGGGCAGCCGGCGCAGCAGGCTCGCGCCCGACTGCGAGGAGACGGCGGGGCGGGGCCGGTCGGTGGGGAGTTCGGCGGCGCGGGCGCCGGCGGCCTCCTCCTGCCAGAACTCCGCCTGGCGCTTGCCCCGCGAGGACTCGAGGAGCAGTTGCTCCCGTTCCACGGAGTCGTCGTAGGTGACGGGAAGGGGTTCCCAGCCGGGTTGCCCGGCGCCGGTCGCGAAGGCCTCGTAGGCCTGGAGAAGGTCGCGCCACAGGAGCCACTGCGAGAACGCGTCGGTCGCGATGTGGTGGGTGAGGACGAGTACCACCGCGTCGCCGCGCCGGCGCAGCATCACGGCGCGGAAGGGGCCCTCGGTGTCCAGCCGGAACGGCCGTCGCACCTGGGCCTTCACCAGCTCGTCGAGTTCCTCGTCCGAGGCGTCCGGGATCTCATGGACCGTCAGTTCGCCCAGGGTGCCTACCTCCTGGACGACACGGCAGGGCTGGCCGTCGGTCTCCGTGTAGAGGGAGCGCAGCATGGAGTGACGATCCGTCAGCGCACGTACGGCGCGGGCGAGGATCGCGGGATCCGGCGCGGGCGTCATCCGGGCGCCGCCGGCGAGGTTGTACGTCGCGCTGTCGGGGGTCAGGCGCTGGAGGAGCCAGAGGCCCTCCTGCCCCACGGACAGCGGGAGTTGGGTGTCGAGGGCGGGTTCGGCCGTCGGCGCTCCGTGGACGGATTCCATCGCCGACCCCCCGTGGTCGAGTGTCACTGTCAGACCTCTGCCTTCGCCGTGGCGAGGAAGGCGACGACGTCACGCACCCGCAGCAGGTCGGCGACCGTCTCGTCCGGTACCGAGAGGCTGTAGGTCTTCTCGACGGCGGCCAGCAGGTCGACCCGGGTGAGCGAGTCCATGCCCATCTCCTCGAAGCTGGAGTCGGCGTCGATGTCGCCCTCCAGGTCGGGGGCGGTGCGCTTGACGAGTGCGATGACCTCGGCGGT
Organism: Streptomyces sp. NPDC005141; assembly: GCF_053599975.1. NCBI lineage: Bacteria > Bacillati > Actinomycetota > Actinomycetes > Kitasatosporales > Streptomycetaceae > Streptomyces > Streptomyces sp. NPDC005141. The sequence continues at coordinate 7,098 of NZ_JBSFYW010000031.1, forward strand.
CAGGACATCGGTGGTGGGCTCGTGCGTGGTCATGTGAGTTTCCGTCTCTGTGAAGGAGTGCGGTGGTGCCGGATGCGCTGGAGAAGGGGCCCGGTCAGGGCATGCGGACGACTTGTCCGGCGTAGGTGAGTCCGGCGCCGAAGCCGAGCAGCAGGACGTGCTCGCCCGGCGTGGAGCGGCCGCTCTCGTAGAGGCGGCTGAGCGCGAGCGGCACCGAGGCGGCGGAGGTGTTGCCGGTGTCGACGACGTCGTTGACGACGCGCTCGGGCGGCAGTTCCAGCTCGCGGGTGAGGGTCTTGATGATGCGGTTGTTGGCCTGGTGGGGCACGAACCAGTCGATGTCGGCCATGGTGATCCCGGCGGCCGCGCAGGCCCGGTGGGCGACGTCGGGCATGGTGGCCGTCGACCACTTGTAGACGAGGGGGCCGTTCATGGCGACGTACTCGCGTCCGTCGGCCCGCTCGGTCAGACCGAGGACGCTGTGCCGGGCGCCGTCGCTCCCCCATACGGCGGGGCCTATGCCGGTGCGGTCGGAGCGCGAGACGACGGCGGCGCCGGCGCCGTCACCGAAGATGACGAACGTGTCGGGGTCGTTCGGGTCGATCCAGTCGCTGGTGCGTTCGGCGCCGACCACCAGGACGTGCCGCGCCTCACCGAGCCGCACCGCGTTGGAGGCCATCGCCGTCGCGTAGGTGAAGCCCGCACACACCGCGTTCAGGTCGTAGGCACCCGAGTTGGGCAGTCCGATACGGCTGGCCACTTCCGGGGCGATGCCGGGCATACGACGCTTGCGGGTCGCGGTGGCGACGACGGTCAGGTCGACCTCGTGCGGGTCGATGTCGGCCATCACGAGGGCCTTCTCGCCCGCGGCGACGGACATGGTGACCAGGTCCTCGGCCTCGCCCGCGTGGTGCCGGGTCTTGATGCCGGTGCGCTGCTCGATCCACTCCGGGGAGACCGTCGTCCGCGGGGACAGTTCCTCGTTGGAGAGCAGCCGCGCGGGCCGGTAGGCGGCGATGCCGGTGATCCGGGACCCGTGGGTCGGCGGGGTCAGATAGGTGTCCAACGGAGCTTTCCTCACCTCGGGTTGTGACATGGCGTCCTCAACTCCCCTCGTCCGACGGGGTGTCGGACGGCTCGGCCATGGCCACGGCGATCCGCCGGGGCCCGGTGAACGGCTCGCGCGCGTGCGCGGTGAGCATGTTGTCGACGATCAGCACGTCGTCGCGCTGCCAGTCGAAGCGCACGGAGTTGGCCCGGTAGACGGCGCGCAGATGGTCCGTCACCTCGTCCGGGACGGCTCCCCCGTCGCCGTAGTACGTGTTCGTGGGCAGGTCCTCGTCGGGGAAGATCGCCCGCAGGCCCGCTCCCACCTCGGCGGCGACCGTGGTGACGTGGAAGAAGGTGGCGTGGTTGAACCAGACGTGTTCGCCGGTCACGGGGTGGCGGTGCACGGCAGCGCGGTGCGCGGTGGTGCGCAGCCCGCCGTCGGGCCGCCACTCGGCGACGATGTCCCGCTCCTTGCAGTACGCGATCACGGCGTCCGGGTCGGTGGTGTTGAACGCCTCCTGCCAGGGCACGCCGAAGCCGGTGTGGAAGTTGCGCACGACCTGCCAGCCGCGCCGCTCGAACTCCTCGCGCACCTCGGCGTCGAGGCCCGCCAGCACCCGCCGGGTGTCGGCGAGCGGGGTCGCGCCCTGGGTGACGGGCGGTTCCGCGCAGTAGAAGTAGAGGGTGCCGGGCCAAACGGCCTGGTAGGAGTTCTCGTTGTGCAGGAAGATCTCCTCGGCCGGCGGGTAGTCGGTCGAGGTGTAGACCTGGCCCTTGATGGTGCTGCGGGGTGAGGAGCGCTCCGCGTAGGCCAGGGGCGGGGTTCCGGAGAAGGCGCGTACGACGGCGTCGAAGCCGTCGACTCCGCCGACGGCGTAGCCCCGCAGCAGGAGCGCGCCCCGCAGGGTCAGGGACTGCCGAAGCTCGGCGCGGTGCCGGCGGATGTCGTCGAGGACGGACGCGCCGTCGTCCGCGGCGCTGTACAGCGCGGGTGCGGTACCGGTGCCGGCCCAGCCGGGCAGCGGTTTCTGGTCCGGGGTCGTCATGTCGTCGTCCCCCGGCTCAGTCGGACATCGCGACGAGGACCCGGCGGTCGCCGGTGAACGGCCGCCGTCCGTGCGCCAGCAGGACGTTGTCGATGAGCAGCAGGTCACCGCGGTGCCAGTCGACGTCGACGGCGACGGCCAGACCCCGGTCCCGGATCTGGGTGACGTACGCGGCGGGGATGGGGCTCCCGTCGGCGAACCTCACCATCTGCGGCAGCTCGTCCTCGGGGAGGATCGCGGCGAGTTCGGCGGCGGTGTCGTCGCCGAGCCCGGCCGGGTGCCACTGGTCGGCCTGGTTGAACCAGACCTCGGCGCCGGTCACCGGGTGCCGGGTGGTGGACGGGCGGACCGACTCGACGCGCAGGCTGCCGTCACGGCGCCAGGTCCACTCGGCGCCGGTGCCGGACAGGAACTCCTCGACATCGTCGCGTTCCTTGGTCTCGAAGGTGTCCTGCCAGCTCTTTCCGAGGCCGTACCCGTCGTGCAGGTTCTGCAGGTAGCGCACGCCGCCCGCGAAGGCCTCGCGGACCTCGTCGTCGAGCGCGGCCAGCCAGCGGGCGGCGTCGGAGACGGGGGTCGCGCCACCGCCGCCGGGCGTCACCTCGCAGTAGAAGGCGAGCCGGGTGGGCCAGGCGTGCGCGTAGCTCATCTCGTTGTGCATCGAGATGGTGTACTCCCGCGGGTACTCCGTCGACGTGTACACGTTTCCGCCGACCTTGGTGCGCGGCGAGTTGCCGTGGACGTACGCCAGGCGGTGCGGCAGCAGCCGGTCGAACGCCGTGTCGAGCGTCTCGGGCGTGATGCCGAAGCCTCGGATGACCAGGCCCTTCTCACGGACCAGGAGGTCGTCCGGGCCGGGGTCCAGGGTGTCGAGCCGGGCGAGCAGTTCGTCGGCGCCGCCACCGTCCTCGGCCGTGATCTCCAGCGGTGCCCAGGTCTCGGTGTTGGTCATGGAGCTGTCCTCGCGGTCGTGGCCGCCGGTCGTGCGGCCTGGCTGGCGGATGCGGTGAGCCCTTGCGGCGGTGCGGCGAGCCGCGCGGCGATGTCCGCGGTCAGCTCGGCCTCCCCCGGGGCCAGATAGAAGTGGTCGCCGGGGAAGGTCCGCAGGTCGAAACCGCCGGTGGTCAGGTCGGCCCAGGCACCGACGCGTCGGACGTCGCAGCCCGGGTCGGCGGCACCGACGTACGCGGTGACCGGGGCCCGGAGCATGGGCGGATTCCTCGGTGCGTAGGTCTCGATGAGGCGGTAGTCGTCGCGCAGCACGGGCAGCAGCAGGTCGCGCAGTTCGGGGATGCCGTAGGGGTCGCCACCGAGGGTGCCGAGCCGCCGCACGGAGGCGAGCAGCACGTCGTCGGCCGCGCGGTGCAGGGCGGTGCGGGGCGCGCGGTGCGGGGCGTTGCGCGCGGAGAGGAACACGTGTCGGGGCCCGGGTCCGGTCTTCTCCAGGCGGGCCGCGACCTCGTAGGCCACGGCGGCGCCCATGCTGTGCCCGAACAGCGCGAGCGGCACGTCCCGGTGTCCGGCGAGGGCCGCGGTGATCGGGTCGGCGAGCTCCTCCATCGACGTGGCGCACGGCTCGGCCATCCGCTCCTGGCGCCCGGGGTAGCGCACGGCGAGCAGTTCGACGTCACCGGGCAGCCGGTGCGGCCAGCCGTGGAAGAGCTGCGCGTTCCCCCCGGCGTGCGGAAGACACACCAGGCGGACGCGCGGAGAACGCGCCGCCGGATAGCGGCGGAACCACAGGCCGTCGGAGGTCACAGCGCCATGCCCCCGTCGACGCGCAGCACCTGTCCGGTGATGTAGGCGGCCTTCGGGGAGACCAGGAAGGAGACCAGGTCGGCGACCTCGCGCGGCTGTCCGAACCGCCCGAGCGGGATGCGGGTGAGCGCTCCCTCGACGACGCTGTCGGGCAGCCCCGCGACCATCTCGGTCTCGATGAAACCGGGTGCGACGGCGTTGGCCCGTATCCCGTAGCGTCCGGCCTCCTTGGCCAGCGACTGGGTGAGGCCGATGATCCCCGCCTTGGACGCGGAGTAGTTGGCCTGGCCCGCGTTGCCCGCCACCCCGGCGACCGAGGAGAGGGTGACGACGGCTCCGGCGCGCTCGCGGATCATCGGCCGGATCACCGAGCGCAGCAGATGGTAGGTGCCGCTCAGATTGGTACTCAGGACCGAGTGCCAGTCCTCGTCCCCCATGAGAGCGAGGGGCCGGTCCCGGGTGATGCCCGCCGAGGTGACGACCGCGTCGGGAGTGCCGAGCTCCGTCTCCACGGCGGACACGAATTCCTGCACCTCCTCGCGGACGGCGACGTCGACCCTGCGGGCCAGCGCCCTGCCGCCCCCGTCCTCGATCTCCTTCCGCACGAGCTGCGCCGCCGCGTCGTCCGACCGGTAGCAGATCGCCACGTCGAAACCGTCCTGTGCCAGCCGTACGGCGACCGAGCGTCCGATGCCCCGCGACCCGCCGGTCACCACCGCCACTCGTGTCGCGCTGCCGTCCCGCCCCATGTCCGAGCCCCCTCATTCGTTCGAGTGAGTCGAGCGTGGGTTCGGTCGCTATATGGGGCCTATACGGTGTCCAGCACGGCGCCGGGCCGGCGGTGTCCGCCTGCCGGACGCGGCGCCCGGTTGGCCGGTGCTCCATGGCGGGCTTAGCGTGCTGAGGGGGCTCGCTGCGGAAGGAACCTCATGAAGCTCGACAGGCCGGTGACCGGCGGACCCTGCTGGACGGAGCTCGGCACCAGCGATCTGGAGAGCGCCAAGGGCTTCTACGCCGATCTGTTCGGCTGGCGCCCGGAGACGGACCCGCGTCAGGAGGCGGGCGGGTACACGGTCGCGCACATCGGGGACGCTGCCGTCGCGGCGATCTCCCCGCTCTACCAGGAATCCCAGCCCGTCGCCTGGAACGTGTCGTTCGCCGTCGACGACGCGGACGCGGCCGCGGAAGCCGTGCGGGCCGCCGGCGGAACGATCGTCCTCGCCCCGATGGACGTGCTCGACGTGGGCAGGCTCGCGGTCGCCTTCGACCCGGGCGGCGCCGCATTCCAGATGTGGCAGGCACGGGCGTTTCCCGGTGCGGGGCTGTTCAACGCGCCGGGCGCGCTCGGCTGGGTGGAGCTCCTGACCCGGGCACCGGACAGGGTGACGGAGTTCTACACGACGGTGTTCGGCTGGACCGTGAGAGCGTCGGAGAGCTACCCGCAGTGGGGAATCGACGGAGCCGACTTCGGCGGCATGGTCACCATGGACGAGAACTTCCCGCACGAGGTCCCCTCGCACTGGCTGCCCTATTTCGCCGTCGAGGACGTGGACGCCACGGTGAAAGCGGTCCTCATGGCCGACGGCCACCTGCTGATGGAACCCATGTCACAACCCCACGGCCGACGCATCGCCGTCGCGCGGGATCTGCAGGGCGCGGCCTTCGGGATCTACGCGTCGGCCGAGGACGACTGACGCGCGAGCCGCTGTCGGGGAAGGTGTGCCGAACGGACGTCAGGCGACCGTTGTCACCGTCACCTGGTCGATGACGGGGGCGTGGGCGCTGCGGTGCTGGTCGGGGTGGGGACGGGTGCCGTCGCGGTTGGGCAGGGCCTCGGCGGTGAAGGTGAGGGTGTTGGGGCCCGGGTGCAGGGTCACCGGGACGGTGAGGTCGCAGAAAGCGTGGAACCAGACTCCCCAGGTTCTCGCCATTGACGGTCAAGGCGCCCTTTCCTCCGTCCAGTTGACCGACCGTCACGGTCGCCTCGCCGTCATGGTCGGCGTGCACCCAGAACGCGGCGGTGCCGCCGGCCGGGAGTACGGCGGCACCGGGTCCGCCGGCTCCCCGGTGCGCGTGACCCACCCGCGCGCCGCCGACCGCGTACGCGGCTCGTACAGCGCGGGTGCGTCCACGTGCTCGTCGCGCAGCGCCAGTTCGATCCTGTCGAGGCTCGCGTCGCCTCTGGTCGCCCCGAGGTCGGGGTCCTGGGCGGCGAGCGTGATGGTGTGCCGGCCAGCGGTCAGCCGGACCCGGGTGTCGGCGCGGCCCCGGACCGCCCGCTCGCAGGCGAGGGGCCAGGGCGCCCCCCAGGATGCCGAGGTTCGATATTTCGTACCTCGCCCGTACAGCCGGACCGATGCGGCCGAACGCAGGAGGGATCGCGACGCGTGTCAGCGGTCGACCGGGGCCCGGATGGCGGCGAAGACGGCGGGAAAGGTGCGGGACGGCACGCACGAGGGGACGCGCCGCCGTCGGAGTGGCGTCAGGCGCGCGGCAGTCTCAGCCGGCCTTCCAGCTGCCCGAGCAACTCGCCCAGGAGTCCGGCCAGTTCGCGCTGCCGGTCGCGGTCGACCCCGGACAGCACCTTCGTCTCGTAGGCGAGTTGATCGGGGAGGACATCGTCGACCAGTTCGCGTCCCGCGTCGGTCAGCCGGACGTGGGCGACCCGGCGGTCACGGGTGTCACCGCGCCGCTCGACCAGACCGCTCTCGGTCAGCTGCTTGAGCCGCTTGGTGACGGCCGCACCCGAGGAGAAGGTCTCGCGGGCGATCTCGCTCGGGGTCAGCTCGTGGCCGGTGCGGCGCAGCGTCCCGAGCACGTCGAACTCGGGGCGGGTGAGCCCGGCCCGCCGCAGGGGTGCGTCCTCGGCCTGCTGAAGGAGCGCGGCACAGCGGTTGACCCGCCCGATGACCTCCATGGGCCCGGTGTCGAGATCCGGCCGTACGGTCTCCCACTGACGCACCACGGCCGCCACCGTGTCGGCGGGCACCGCCGGGTCCGTCGCCGGGTCGCCGTCCGCCGCGCTCCGCCCGTCCGCTGTCGTCATGCCCGTGCGCCCTCCCAGCAGGCCAGTCCCTGGCGTCGTACCGTCGCCGCGAGCGTACGGTGTCCGGCCTGCTCGGCCCGCATCACCCGCTCCTCCGGCAAGGCGCGTTGCCACCATTCGCCGGCCGCGGCGTCCGCGGCGGACCGCAGGTCCACGACGGCGGCGGAGAGACCGCGGCGGGCGGACTCCAGGGCGCCGGGCTCCGGGCGCTCCTCGGCCAGCAGTCCGACGGCGTGTTCCCGGGCGCGCTCCACCGCGGACAGCGCGCGTTCGATGCGGTCGCCGGCCCGCCGGTTGGTGACGGCGATGGCGGCGGCGAAGCCGACCAGCGCGCCCACGAGGGTGTCCAGGACCCGGTCGGTGATCAGTTCTCCGGGCTGCTGGGAGCGCGCGAACTCGGTGATCAGCAGGGCCATGGGGGTGACACAGACGCTGCCGAGCCAGTAGTTGCGGCCGATCAGCGCCTCGGCGCCGAAGTTCAGGGCGAGGCAGCACAGGACGAGGGCCGCCTGGCCGACATGGGCGAGCGGGGCGAGGGCGGCGAAGGCCAGCACGCCGAGGAGGTTGCCCACCACGCGCTGGACACCCCGGCTCCAGGTCAGGGTGACGTTGGCCTGATAGAGGGAGGCTGCGGTGACCAGCGCCCAGTAGGGGCGGCCGACGCCGAGTGCGAGCGAGACGTATCCGGCGAGGGCGCAGCCGAGCGCGGTGCGCAGGGCGATGGGGGCGAGCGGGCCGAGGCGGCGGAGCAGCGACGGTTCCGTGGAGGCGAGCGCGGCATCGACGCCGAGCAGTTCGTCCGCGGCGTCCCCGAGGTCGTCGGGGCGCGGGACGGGCCCGGTGCCGGCCAGGTCGCGGGCCCAGCCGCGCAACCGCTCGGGGTCCGTTTCGGAGGGTGCGGCGATCGCGACCTCGGCCCGTACGACGAGTCGCTCGAGGGCGCGCCGGGGCGCGGAGCGGGCTCCCGTGGACAACAGCGACTGCCAGGCGGCGTGCACGGCGGCGGCCGCGGCGGCGCGGGCCCGGAGGTCGTCCGACGCCCCGGCGGACACCGCCGCGGCGTTCAGCGCGTGTGCGGTGGCACGGCGCTCCGGACCGTGCGGGCGGACGAGGCCGGGGGCCATCCCCACGATCCACGCCCAGGCGCCCGCCGCCGCGCCCAGCGCGAGGTGGCCCGGCACCTGGCCGAGGCTCTGCGGCACGAACAGGGACGCCGAGGAGATGAAGGCGAGGACGACGTGCCCGGGCGGGCCGATCCGGGTGGCGTCGCACAGGACCTTCTGGGCCGCGGCCAGCAGCGCGCCGACGGTGACCAGCACGACGGCGCTCGTGGTGAGCGAGGCCGCGACCAGGGCGACGCCGAGCCCGGCGAGCATCCCGACCACCACCCAGGCGAGGGCTCGGGCCCGGGCGGCGTACGGGCGGTTGTGGGCGTAGAGCGCGCAGAGCGACCCGGCCATGGTGTACATCGCCAGGTCCAGGCGCCCGAGCACCAGCAGCGTCAGATTCGGCGGGGCGACCGCGACGACGACGCTCAGGGCGGGCTTGAACCAGATGTCGGAGGGCCTGCCGAGGCGCAGCACACCGGCCAGCGGAAGGCGGCGGGCACGCGAAGGGACGGGACGGGTCGCACTGCTCATACCTATGACCTTAGCAGGTGTTTTACCTGTAAAGCATTTCTCTTGCCGCCGCTCCCACCTGCGGTGCACTCCCGCACGCTCCCCCGCGTACACCCTTGCGCTCGTATGCGCACCGGCCGCCCGGGGCATGCCCTGACCGACTGGTCGATGTCCGGCACCGCCCGCCCCGCACCGCCCGCCCGGCATCGCGTGACCGACATCGTCGAACGGGGAGGTACGCGGTGCACGGACCGGCTTCGCCCGGCTGGCTGCTCGTCGCGCTGTGCGCGGCGACCGGGGCCTACTGCCTGCTACGGATGCGCAGCCCGGTCGAGGAACAGCGCCGCACCGCGGGCGGCGAGGCGCTCATGGGGTTCGGCATGGCCGCGATGGCCGTACCGGCGGCCGTGGCGTCCCCACCGCGCTGGGTCTGGCTCACCTGCGCGGTCGCCTTCGGCCTCACCGCGCTGCGCGCGCTCTGGGCGGCCCGCGGCAGCCGGCACCACCTGCACCATCTGATGGGCGCCTTCGCGATGGTCTACATGGCGGCCGTGATGACCGCCTCCCCGGCGCACCACGTCCACGGCAGCGCCGGGGTCCCCGTCCTCACCGGAGTGCTCCTGCTCTACTTCACCGGCTACGTACTCCGCTCGGGCGTCCGCCTCCTGCCCCTGGCCGGTGCGTCGGGGGCCGTCGCCTCGGGCGGGGGACCGCGCACCGTCGGCTGGGGCGACCGCCCCGAACTCTCCCAGGCCTGCCGCCTGTCGATGGGAATCTCGATGCTGGCGATGCTGGTCACGCTCTGACAGGAAACCGTGGCGTACGTCACTTGGCGTCGCTGCCCGTATCCAGCGGCGACGCCCCGCTCATAGGCTTCGCCCATGATGGTCCCCGCGGCACTGTTGCTGCTCGGCGCCCTGGCCGCCGTGGTCGCTCCGCGACTGCTCGCCGGGGCGGACTGGCCGGACCGGGAACCGGTGGTCGCCCTGTGGGTGTGGCAATGCGTGGTGGCGGGCGTTCTGCTGTGCTGCGCCCTGTCGATGACGCTCAGCGCGTCCGCCGCCTGGGCGGTCGTGCGCGGCCATGTCTTCGGCGGGGCACCGGCGTCGGTCGTGGACGCCTACGCGCTGAGCGCGGGAAGCCCCTGGGCCGCGACCACCGCCGTGGCGCTCGCGTGCGGTGGCGCCTGGACAGCGGCGATGCTGGCCCGCGAGATCACCAGGGCACGGCTGCGCCGTCGGCAGCGCCGGTCCGAACTCCTGCTGCGCTCCCCGCTGTTGCCCGGCGAGGAGCCCGGATCCGACCGTCTCGTCGTCCTCGAGGGGGAACGTCCCGACGCCTGGTGGCTGCCCGGCGCGGCTCCCCAACTGGTCATCACCACAGCCGCGTTGCGGCGTCTCAAGGGACGCCGACTGGACGCCGTGCTCGCCCATGAGCAGGGGCACGCCCGGGCCCGGCACGACTGGCTCTTGCACTGCTCGGCCGCGCTGGCCAACGGATTTCCGCAGGTGCCCGTCTTCGCCGCGTTCCGCGACGAGATGCACCGGCTGGTCGAACTCGCCGCCGATGACATGGCGTCGCACCGCTTCGGCCGGCTCACGATCGCTCTCGCGCTGGTCGAACTCAACGAGGACCGGGGCGTGTTCGGGCCCTGCCCGACCCCGGGCGCGCATGTCCCGCAGCGGGTCGACCGACTCCTCACTCCCCGGCACCGGCTCACCGCGGCTCGTCGGCTGCAACTGACGGCGGCTGCCACGCTGGTGCCGGTGGTTCCGGTCCTGGTGGCGTTCGCGCCGGGGTTGCGGGCGCTGGGTTAGCCGTCGGCCGGTCGGCGTCAGGGTGCCTGCGCCCCGGTGGGCGGGTCGGGGCCGTGCGACGGCGGCCGCGGGTGCGTGGCCCTCGCCGTGCGCGAGCCTCTGCGCGGCGGCAATCGGCCTCGCGCGTACCGGGTCGGCGAGGATCCTTGGGCGAACTCCCTCGCGCCGGGCGCCCGCACAGCGGTGCTCGGTGCGGCCGCGCCGGCCCTCGCCGCCGTCGCCCTCCTCCTGCTCGTCGCGTTCTCCTGGGACCCGCTGATCAGCCTCGACGGTGACATCGCCCGGACCACGCACCTATGGGCGGTCGACGCCGCCGGCGTCACACACGCATTCCGGATCCTGACGGCTCGGCGTCCACCGGGTGTCCGACGTCCTGGGCGGCCGGCTCGTCGGTGCCCTGATCGTCGCCCTGTCGGTGGCGACGTACGAGCGGTGGGGCGTCCGAGGCCGCCTTGACCGGCACCAGCCGCGCCGCGAAGGATTGCCCTCATGGCGATCAAGGGCGTGCTCTTCGACTTCTCCGGAACCCTCTTCCGCGTCGAGCCCACCGAGGCATGGCTGCGCGCGGTGCTCGCGGAGACCGGTCACGCGCTCCCGGAGCCGGAGTTGGCCCAGAAGGCGCGGGAGCTGGAGTCTGCGGGCGCCCTCCCGGGCGGCGCCCACCCGGGACGGCCGGTGCCGGCGCATCTCGCGGCGCCGTGGGAGGTCCGCGACCGGAGCGCCGAGGAGCACAGAGCGGCGTTCACCGGTCTCTCCCGGCAGGTGTCGCTGCCCGATCCCGGTCTGCACGACGCGCTCTACGACCGCCATATGACGCCCGCCGCCTGGAAGCCCTATCCCGATGCCGCCGAGGTGCTCGGCGCGCTGCGCGAGCGGGGCCTCGCGGTAGGGGTGATCAGTAATATCGGCTGGGACCTGCGGCCCGTCTTCCGCGACCACGGTCTCGACCCGTACGTCGGTCCGTACGTCCTGTCCTACGAGCACGGCATCCAGAAGCCGGATCCGCGGCTCTTCGCGATCGCCTGCGCCGGACTCGGCATCGCTCCGGAGGACACTCTGATGGTCGGCGACGACCGGCGGGCGGACGGCGGTGCGGCGGCCCTGGGTTGCGCGGTGCACTTCGTGGACCATCTGCCGGTGGTGGATCGCCCGGACGGCCTGCGGCCGGTACTCGACCTGGCGGGCTGACACGCCGGGCCGGGGTCTCAGGAGAGGGCGGACAGCCGCTGGGCTTCGCCAGGTACGACACCCGGGTGCGGACGCCTTCGCCGATGAAGGACTCGCATGGTCGCCGGGCGCGCGGCAGCCCGCCCCCCGGCTCCGCACCGGCTGCGGGCACCCCGGCGGCACACCGGGCGGACCTTGAGACACGCGGGCCGGGAGACGCCCGGCGTCAGCTCTGGTAGCCCTCGACCTGCGACGACGGACGCACCTGTGCCTCGTCCGGGTTCTCGCCGAACTCGGACTTCGCGCGCCGCTGGCGCAGCAGGTCCCAGCACTGGTCGAGATCGCGCTCCAGTTGTCCGAGCCGCGCCTGCTCCGTGGCGCCGTCGATCTGCCCGGTCGCCAGCGCGTCGCGCAGCCGCCGCTCGTCGTCCACCATCGCCGTGATCCTGGTCAGGATCTGCTCTTGATCCATGTCCGTCATCCTCCTCGGGGCTCCAGGCCACTCTAAAGAGGACTCGGGGCCTCTGCGAGTGATGGAGAGGGACCCCGGGCGACCGTCCGCGCGTCCGTGGGCCTGATCCGGGGCGAGCTTCCGCGCCGCTCCGGCACGCGAGGTCGGCATACGAACGCCCACGTCAGCCCGGGAACGGCTGTTCGCGCTCCGAGATCACAACGTGCCAGGCATCTCGCCGCGGAACGGATGGCTTTCGGTCCCAAGCGACCCGGTCCGGTCAAGAGGAAACCAAGAAAGCGCAATGGGTCCCAAATGCGTTGGCCATGGCTAAGTTGGCGCCCCCGCCGCACACCTCCGAGGTCCGCAATGAAGACAGCTTTCTGGATTCTCCTCGCCAGCCTGCTCACGTACGTCACCGCCGCCGCCCTGTACAACACGGCTCGCAGCCACGACCGGGAAACCCTCGTCGGCAACGTGCTGCTGAGCTGGTCGGTCGGCTGGTACATGGTCACCAGTTGGTGGCGCGTCCACCTCGCGACGTACCAGTGCCCGCCTCACGGAGAGACGGGCACGGAGCAGGAGGCCGGTTCATGACCCGGTGGCCGGCGGGCGATCGCACGGCGCCCCTCGGACGCGCGCTGCCGCGCGTCCGACCTGAGGCGATCCCCCGCGTCGCCCCAGGTCGGCGGCAGCCCGGAACCGACCCGCGGAGGGTCTTGGTCCGGACGCGTTGAGTATAGTTGGCTGGCAGCCAGTCAACGCAGGAGTTACAGCATGTCCCCGCGAAGCGCATCGGTCAATGAAGAGTTGCGGCGGCGTTCCCGGGAACGGTTGCTGCAGGCCGCGGTGGAGCTGGTGAGCGAGCGCGGCTACGACGCCACGACGCTCGGGGACATCGCGGATCGCGCGGGATCGGCGCGCGGACTCGTGTCGTACTACTTCCCCGGCAAACGACAGCTCCTGCAGTCCGCGGTGCACCGGCTGATGCACCGCACGCTGGAGGAGGCCCTCGAACGCGAGCCGCGTACCGAGGACGGCAGGGAGCGGATGGCGCGCGCCATCGACGCGATCCTGGGCCTCACCCAGGATCAGCCGGTGCTGATGCGACAGCACATGGCCGGACTGCTCCAGGCCGAGGGCTTCGTCCAGTGCCCCGAGCAGCGGCGGCTCTCCGAGCTGCTCGGAGACACCGTCGCACGGTACGGATCGCAGCAGGTCACGAGCGACTACCCGATGCTGCGCGCGCTGCTCATGGGCGCGGTGTACGCGGCCCTGGTCCCGGGGGTGCCGATGAAGGTTCCGGTACTGCGGGCCGAGCTGTTCAAGCGCTACCGGCTGGACTGGGAGATGGGGGTGCCGCCGGACACCGAGGCGTCCGGCGGCACACGCGAGACGGACCTGTCCCGCTTCTTCGCGACCGAACCGGGGCCGCAGGAGGGTCAGTCGAAGTAGTCCGGCTGCGTCTGGACGTTGAGCTCACGCAGGTGGACCTTCTTGGCCGGATCCGTGCGCCGGTCGCTGAGCTTCAGGACGTCGAAGCCCTTGGCGATGTCGTTCGAGTAGATGTAGCCGTTGTAGTAGTACGCCGACCAGGATCCGCCGACCTGAAGGGTTTCGGTGGACAGCGGGCCGCGCTCGAAGTAGGCGATCTCCTTGGGGTTCGCGGAGTCGGTGAAGTCCCAGACGGAGACGCCGCCCTGATACCAGGCCTGGACCATGAGGTCCTTGCCCCTGACGGGGATCAGCGAGCCGTTGTGTGCCACGCAGTTCTCGGTGTCGGCCTGGTGGCGGGGAATCTTGTAGTAGCTCTTGAAGACGAGCTTGCGGTGGTCGCCCCTGCCGACGATGTCGTAGATGCCGTCGGCACCGCGGTCGGGACCGATCGCCGCGTTGCAGGTGGCCGCGCCGCCGCCGCCCAGCTCATCCGTGAACACGACCTTGTCGGCCTTCTGGTTGAAGGTCGCCGAGTGCCAGAACGCGAAGTTCACGTTGTCCTCGACCTGGTCGATGACCTTGGGGTGCTCCGGGTCCTTGATGGAGAACAGGATGCCGTCGCCCATGCAGGCGCCCGCGGCCAGGTCCTTCGACGGCAGGACCGTGATGTCGTGGCAGCCGGTGGTCTTGGAGACGCCCGGGTTGGTGGGCCCGCCCGGGTTCCCGCCGCCGTCGGGGCCCTCGCCCGGGAAGAGCACGGGGAAGCTCACCACGGCCGCCTTCTCGGGGGCCTTGCGCGGGACCTTGATGACCGAGATGCCGTCGTGCGGGGGCTGGCAGTCGGGGAAGGTGGCGCTCGGCGAGTACGAGGAGACGTAGATGTAGACGTTCCTGCGCTCGGGCACCAGCGAGTGGGTGTGCGAGCCGCAGGACGTCTCGACGGCGGCGACGTACTTCGGGTTCGCCTTGTCACTGATGTCGAAGATCTTCATGCCCTCCCACGACGACTTCTCCGTCGCGGGCTGCGAGGTGCTGGCGCAGGAGTTGTCGCTGCGCGAGGAGTCGGTGGACAGGAAGAGCAGGTCGCCGGAGACGGTGATGTCGTTCTGCGAGCCGGGGCAGAGCACCTGCGCGACGGTCTTCGGGGCCTTCGGGTCGCTGATGTCGAAGATGCGGAAGCCGTCGTAGTTGCCGGCGAAGGCGTACCGGCCCTGGAAGGCCAGGTCCGAATTGAGGCCGGTGAAGGCCTCCTTGGGGATGTTGGCGAGGTGCTCGATGTTCTCGGAGTGGACGACCTCGTCCTTCCCGGGTATCTCGCCGCTCGCGATCGCCGCCCTCGCCTCGGCCGCGTCACTCTTGGAGATCTGCTGCTGCGCGCTGGGCCCGTCCCCGGGGTCGGGGATGGCGGCCGCCGGGCCGCCCGTTAAGAGCGCGGCCAGAAGTCCGGCCGCGGCTACGGCAACTCCCAGTCGTCTGCGCCGCGTTCGGGGGTTGTTCAACAGGGTCACTGTGTTCTCCCTTGTAGCCGTTCGCAGTTGAACGGTTCACGGACCCCTGAAGTATCGTCCGCACCATGGGCAGATCAACAGATGGCAACGTAGCCGCAACGAACGTTTTTTGATCAGTCACGTTCGGACAAGTGCCAGGAGGGTTATCAACACCCTTGAGATGTCCGCCGATTCGTGTGCCGCAGGAGGCCGTTGTGCTCGCTGGTCATACGTCCCGTACGTCCCTGGTCACGGCCTCGCTGGCCGTCGCCTTGCTCGCGCTGGCGGGCTGCGACTCCGGCTCCCGGGCCGAGTCCGCCGCGACGGGCGGGCCTTCGGTGATCGCGCCCGGCAAGCCCGGAGAAGCGGCCGAAACACTCTCCGCCAAGGACGCGGCCGAGCGGCGTACGGACGACGACTCCCCCAATTCGGCAGACCTCGCCTACGCGCGGATGATGATCACCCATCACACCCAGGCCCTGGAGATGACCGAACTCGCCCCGGACCGGGCGAAGTCGGGCGACGTGAAGCGGATCGCCGCACGGATCGCGGCCGCCCAGGGCCCGGAGATCACCACCATGAAGAGCTGGCTCGAGGCGCACGACGACGCCGGGACCGCCAAGGAGCACGAGCACGCCACCATGCCCGGGATGGCGACGAAGACCCGGCTCAAGGAGTTACGAGCGGCGAAGGGGAAGGCGTTCGACCGGCTCTTCCTCAAGCTGATGATCACCCATCACGAGGGGGCGATCACCATGGCCACGGATGTGAAGGCCCAGGGCAACAACATCCAGATCGAGGAGATGGCCGACGACGTGATCGCACAGCAGACGAGCGAGATCACCAGGATGCGCGAGATGTCCTGAGGGGCACGCCCGTCGACGGTGTCAGCGGCGGGCGTGCCGGGGCGTCAGGAGCCCGGCGTCGCGCGCCCCCGCGATCAGCCTCAGGGACTTGCGGCGGCTGTGGCCGGTGGCGCCCATGACGGCGAGCACCGGGTCCTCGCCGTCCTCCTGCGCCGCCCGGTACTCCCGCGCGACCAGCAGGCGGCCCTCGACCCCGCGCGGCCAGGCGGGCCGGGCGCGACGCGCCTGACCTTCCCGATCCAGGTCGGGGCCGAGGCCGCTCCCGCACGCCTCGAACAGCGGATCCTCGATCCAGTCGGCGACCGCCGCGAGGTCGTCCAGCGAGAGGGGCGGCTCGGCGCGTACGTCCTCGATCGACAGGCCCGCCTCCGACAGCACGGCGAGCAGGTCGACCCGGGCACCGTCGGTGAAGGCCAGCCGGACGTCGAACCAGGACGTGGCGGCCGCCTCGGACTCCCGCACTTCCCAGGCCGGCCGCACGGACACCGCGCCGTCCGCGCGGCAGCGGTCGGACAGATTAAGAAACGATGCTTCTAGCACATACGGAACGTAACCGCATGATCACATTCGACACGACCGGACACGCGCGCAGACACCACGCACCGCACCCTGTCAGCGGAGCACCGGTGGTGCGATCCTGGAAGCACCAGCGATGTCCTGTCAGCGATCTTCCTGATCCCTCGGGTAAGGAGTTCCGCAGTGCTGCATGTCGCCGTCGTCGGCTCGGGGCCCAGTGGGGTCTACAGCGCGCAGGGTCTTGTCCAGCGGAACGGGCCGCCCGACATCCGGGTCGACGTCCTGGACCGGCTGCCCTGCCCGTACGGCCTGGTGCGCTACGGCGTGGCACCCGACCACGAGAAGATCAAGTCGCTCCAGAACAATCTGCGGACCGTCCTGGAGGACGAGCGGGTGCGGTTCCTCGGCGGTGTCCAGGTGGGCCCGGGCGGGGTGCCGGTGGCGCGACTGCGGGAGCTGTACCACGCGGTCGTGTACTGCGTGGGCGCCGCCACCGACCGTCATCTCGGCGTGCCCGGCGAGGACCTGCCCGGCAGCTGGTCGGCGACCGAGTTCGTGTCCTGGTACAGCGCGCATCCCGACTCGGTGGCCGATGGATTCGTGCGCGGAGCGCGCTCGGCCGTGGTCATCGGCATCGGGAACGTCGCCGTCGACGTGACCCGGATCCTGGCCCGCGGCGCGCCCGAGCTGAGCCCCACCGACATACCGCAGGCGGCGCTCGACGCACTGGCCGCGAGCGAGGTCACCGAGATCAGCATGGTCGGTCGGCGCGGACCGTCGCAGGCCCGCTTCACCACCAAGGAGCTGCGCGAGCTGGGCTCTTTGCCGGAGGCCGAAATCCTCGTGGATCAGGCGGAGTTGGCTCTCGATCCGGCCTACCTCGATCCGTCGGGGCTGCCCGCCGCGCAGCGCCGCAACGTGGAGGTGCTCCGGGGATGGGCGGCGGCCGCGCCACTGGGCCGCCCGCGCCTCATCCGACCGCGCTTCTTCCTGCGCCCCGTCGAACTCCTCGCCGACGGGGGGCGCGTGGGCGCGGTGCGCTTCGAGCGGACGGCGTCGGACGGGGCGGGCGGGGTGACGGGGACCGGGCGATTCGAGGAGATCGAGGCCCAGTTGGTGCTGCGTTCGGTCGGCTATCGCGGGGTGCCGCTGGACGGGCTGCCGTTCGACCCCGGCCGCGGCACGGTGCCACAGCTGGCGGGACGGGTCCTGCGGGACGGCGTGGTGGCGCCGGGCGAGTACGTGGCGGGCTGGATCAAGCGGGGCCCGACCGGGGTCATCGGAACCAATCGCCCGTGCGCCAAGGAGACGGTGACCTCCCTGCTGGAGGACGCCCCCGCGCTCGTACGACGAGAGGTCGCCGAGGATCCGCTCGCGGCACTGCGGGCCGACGGGGTACGACCGGTCGAATGGGCCGGATGGCAGGCGATCGAACGGGCCGAGGCGGACCTCGGAGCCGAGCTGGGCCGCGGCGTGGTCAAGCTTCCCGACTGGGACGCACTGTGGACTGCGGCGGGCACGGCGGGGTCCTAGGCCGTCTCCGCGGAGTCTCGTCTGCCCTTCGGGCGGACGACGGGACTTTGCGGATATGCCCTGGCAAGGCAGGCAGCCGGTGCGCCCTGGACACGAGCGACGAGGCCGGCGCAGGGCGCGGGCCTCGAGCTCGGGCGGCGGACCACGCCGTGCCGTCGACGTCAGGAACTCGTGAGGACGACGAGTTGCCGGGTCGCCCTGGTCATCGCGACATAGCGGTCGACCGCTCCTTCGACGCCTTCGCCGAACTCCTCCGGGTCGACGAGGACGACCAGGTCGAACTCGAGCCCCTTCGACAGCTCCGGGGTCAGCGACCGGACACGGGGCGTCGACCGGAATGTGGGATCGCCGATGACGCAGGCGATCCCCTCGGCATGCGCGAGGAGCCAGCTGCCGACGATCGAGTGCAGATCCGCGACCGCTCCGTGGACGACGGGGACGCCGGCGCTGCGGACGGAGGTCGGCACGTTGGCGTCCGGGAGCGCGGCACGGATCACCGACTCCGCCTCCGCCATGACCTCCTCCGGCGTCCGGTAGTTGATGGTCAGGGAGGACACGTCGATCCGGTCGAGCCCGATCCGCCCGAGCCGTTCCTGCCACGACTCGGTGAAGCCGTGCCTGGCCTGGGCGCGGTCCCCGACGATGGTGAAGCTCCGGGACGGGCAGCGGAGCAGCAGCATCTGCCACTCCGCGTCGGTCAGTTCCTGAGCCTCGTCCACGACGACATGGGCGAACGGACCGGCGAGCAGGTCCGGTTCGGCGGCTGGCAGCCCGGTCTCGTCGATCAGGGTGTCCCGCAGGTCCCGTCCGCGCAGCATCGTCACGGCGCCCTCACCGTCGTCATCGGCGGCGAGGACGTTGTCGATGACGCCGGCCATGCGCTCGCGTTCGGCGGCGACGGAGGCTTCGTGCCGGCGCTTGCGCAGTGCCGCCTCCGGGTCGCCGAGCCGCTGCCGCGCCGCGTCCAGGAGCGGCAGGTCGGACACCGTCCAGGCCTGGGCGTCCGGGCGCTGAAGCCGGCGAACGTCGTCGGGGCCGAGCCAGGGAGCGCACATCCGCAGGTAGGCGGGTACCGACCACAGGTCTCCGACGAGGTCGGTCGCCTCGAGAAGCGGCCACGCGCGGTCGAGGGTCCCGACCAGCTCCCGGTCGTGCAGCAGCGACCTGCGGAACAGGTCGGGCGGGACGTCGCCGTCGTGCTTGTCCATCAGGATCGTGAGCAGCGCCTCCCAGATCAGGTCGCGCGCTTCGTTGTGCGGGATGCCCGGCTCCGCCGCTTCGAACGCCTCGGCCCAGTCGTCGGCGCTCAGCCGGACGTCGGACCAGGGAGTGGTGACGGACATCCCCTGGGCGGGCGGATCCTCGTAGAACCTGACGGCCTTCTCGATCGCCTTCACCATGTTCACGGACGACTTCAGGCGGGCCACGTCCGGGTCCGGCTCGATCGTCGCCCCGGCTCCCTCGGCGACGAGGTCCCGCAGGGTGCAGGTCTGCACACCTTCCTCTCCGAGGCTGGGGAGGACGTCCGCGACGTACGCCAGATAGGGCTGGTGCGGGCCGACGAACAGCACGCCGCCGCGACGGTGGCCGAGGCGCGGGTCGGAGTACAGGAGGTAGGCGGAGCGGTGCAGGGCGACGACCGTCTTGCCCGTGCCCGGACCGCCGTCGACGACGAGCGCGCCGCGGGATCCCGCCCGGATGATGGCGTCCTGGTCGGACTGGATGGTGGCGAGCACGTCTCGCATCCGGGCCGACCGGTTGCCACCCAGACTGGCGATGAAGGCGGACTGATCGTCGAGCGCCGCGTGCTGTTCCAGCCCGTCGGCGGTGAACACTTCGTCCCAGTAGTCGCTGATCCGGCCACGGGTCCAGCGATACCTGCGGCGGCTCGCCAGAC
This sequence comes from Streptomyces sp. NPDC005141, assembly GCF_053599975.1. Classification (NCBI taxonomy): domain Bacteria; kingdom Bacillati; phylum Actinomycetota; class Actinomycetes; order Kitasatosporales; family Streptomycetaceae; genus Streptomyces; species Streptomyces sp. NPDC005141. The sequence continues at coordinate 26,788 of NZ_JBSFYW010000031.1, forward strand.
CCATCGGGTTGGCGTGGGTCGCGGCGAAGAACGGCTCAGCCGCGGGAGAGCGCCAGTCGGTCAGCAGCCGGCGGCCGTCGCTGCCGGTGAGGCCGAGTCGTCCGATGTACACGGGCTCGGGGTTGTCCGCGCCGACGATGTGTCCGAGGCACAGGTCGAGACCGAAGCGGCGCAAGGCGCGCAGACGACCGGTCAGCCGGTGGATCTCCGCGTCCCGCTCCATCGCCTCACGGCCGATGCCGCCGGGCGCCCGCCGCTCGGCGTCGAGACGGTCGGACAGTTCGCCGATCGCCTGCTCGAGGCTCTCCGCGATGGCCGCGAAGTGCCGCTCGTCACCGGCGATCAGCGCCGGGTCGGCCTTGGGATCGAGATGGCCGGGAAGGCAGAACGCACTGGTGGTCAGGGGGTTCATGTCACCAGCTCCGATCCGGGGTCGTGCCCGCGAAGGCAGTCGGCGCGCCCACCGGCACCTCGCCGCCGGATGTCAGCGACCGCAGCGCCATTCCCCCTACCGGTGCGCCATCACCGCACGACCTGTGAACCGACAACTGCACACGCACTTGATGAATCTCCCATTTCCGCAGGTTGTGGCCTCGGCGGGTGATTGTGCGGCATGACCCGGGCCTTGCCGCAAGCCCCCTGGCGCGCTATAAGTTGAGAGTGGCAAGGGGTGGGCGTTTCCCCCTTCGCTCCTGCCGTCCGCCATCGACGGGCGGGATCCTCGCAAGGCAGCGGCACTCCCCTACGGCGATTTCGTCGGCCCCGATGGTTCTCCCACCGGCCCGTACGCCCCCTCACCCGACGGCCGGGAACATCACCGGCGGCTGTCGCGGCCCGTCATGTGTCGCGGCCCCGTCACGGCGTGGGGCGCCCGGCCTGCCGGGTGGCCGCCTCCAGGACACGGTCGAGGAGGCCGGGGAACAGGGCGTCGAGGTCGTCCGTGCGCAGACCGTTGAGCTTCGCGGTGCCGCGGTAGACCTGCCGGATCACCCCGCTCTCACGGAGCACCCGGAAGTGGTGCGTCGTCGTGGACTTGGTGACCGGCAGAACGAAGTCCGAACAGGAGAGCTCGACACCGCCGGCGGCCAGCTCGCGCACGATCTGGAGCCGCATCGGGTCGGACAGCGCGTGCAGCACCGACTCCAGCCGGATCTCCTCGCGCACGGGATGCGGCAGATCACGGCCACTGGTAGCGGCGGTCGTCACGGCGGCTCCACTTCTCCGGGGACCTGCGTCTTCGTCCGGGGACTTCACACGACGCCTGCATTGTACGAGACCTGTCGTAGTTTGACACTCGCCGTACTACGATGCTTATCGTACGAGGCGTACCCCGGTCCCGCGACGAATGGAGTCGGCCGTGAGCGCGCTCTTCGAGCCCTACGTCCTGCGCGACGTCACCATCCCCAACCGGGTGTGGATGCCCCCGATGTGCCAGTACTCGGCCGCACCCGAGGGCCCCTCGGAGGGCGCCCCGCACGACTGGCACTTCGCCCACTACGCGGCCCGCGCCACCGGCGGAACGGGACTGATCATCGTCGAGGCGACCGCCGTCTCGCCCGAGGGCCGGATCTCCCCGTACGACCTGGGCATCTGGAACGACACCCAGGTCGAGGCGTTCCGCCGCATCACACGCTTCCTCACCGCGCAGGGCACGGTTCCGGCCGTCCAACTCGGGCACGGTGGACGCAAGTCCTCGACCGACCGCCCCTGGAAGGGCGGCGGACCCGTCGGCCCGGACGCGTACGGCTGGCGGGCGGTCGCCCCGAGTGCGCTCCCCTTCGACGACACGCACCCGGTTCCCGACGAGCTGACGGTCGCCGGTATCCAGGAGATCGTGGGGCAGTTCGCGGACGCGGCCCGTCGCGCACTGGCCGCCGGTTTCGAGATCGTCGAGATCCACGGCGCCCACGGCTACCTCATCAACGAGTTCCTCTCCCCGCACTCCAACCACCGCACCGACGCCTACGGCGGCTCGTACGAGAACCGCACGCGGTTCGCCCTCGAAGTCGTCGACGCCGTACGGGAGGTCTGGCCGGACGACAAGCCGCTCTTCTTCCGCGTTTCCGCCACCGACTGGCTGGAGAACGCGGGCTGGAGCGCCGACGACACCGTCCGCTTCGCGGCCCGACTGCACGAGCACGGCGTGGACCTGCTCGATGTCTCCACGGGCGGGAACGTCCCGGGCGGCCGGCACATCCCTGTCGGGCCCGGCTACCAGGTCCCGTTCGCCACCCGGGTGAAGAGGGAGACCTCGCTGCCCGTCGCCGCCGTCGGTCTCATCACCGAGGCAGAGCAGGCAGAGAAGATCATCGCCAACGGCGAGGCCGACGCGGTGCTGCTGGGCCGCGAGTTGCTGCGCAACCCGTCCTTCGCCCGCCTCGCGGCGCGCGAGCTCGGGGCCGAGGTCCACGTACCGGAGCAGTACCGCCGGTCCGTCTAGGCGCAAGGCACGACGGTGCCGGGCCGGGGTTCCGGCAGCCGGGACCGAGGCCGGCCTCCGTCTCCCGCCCACGGTGGGAGACGGAGTGAACTCCCTTCCGTTTCCGGTGCGTCGGGACTCCCCCGGGGGGGCCGGTCTCCGTCGATCACAGCGGACACCGGCCCCCCGCGTGTCAGGCGGCGACCCGCGTGATCGTCGCCTCGGCCTCCGCCTCGGCCCGGGCCTCCGCCTCGGCGAGCAGCGCGATCAGGGTCGATCGGGCACGCGCCACGCGGGAGCGGACCGTTCCGACCGGGCAGTCGCTGACCAACGCGGCCTCGGCATAGGGCAGGCCCATCACCTGGGTGAGGACGAACGCCTCGCGCCGGTCCTCGGGAAGCGCGGCCAGCAGGTCGAGCAGCGCGATGCCCTCTTCGAAGCCGGGCAGACCACGCGGCTGCGCGCGCTCCACCGCGCCCTGCCAGTCCGCGGCGTCGCTCGACCGCGGCCGGGCAGCGGCGTGCCGAAGGCTGTCGATCACCGCGCGGCGGGCGATGGACAGCAGCCAGGCCCGGGCCGAGGAGCGCCCCTCGAACCGGTGCAGGCTGCCGAGCGCCCGCAGGAAGGTGTCCTGCGCGAGGTCGTCGGCGGCCTGCGGATCGGCGGACAGGTGGGCGACGAAGCGCACCACATCGCGGTGCAGCGCGCGGACGAAACGGTCGACGGCGGCCGGGTCACCGGCCCGGGCGGCCAGCGCCCAGGCGGTTATCGACTCGTCGGCCGCCAGCGTTCTGTTGCCTTTGTCCCGTTTCTCGCCTCCGTGGCGCGAAACAGGCAGGACAGGAGTGATCACCAGGTGTCCTTCTCGGGTCATCCGTGATCCGGACCGGCGCGAGGCCACAGGGTCCGGTGGCGGGGGGGGGGGACGGCCGTAGGGAGGTACGGCCGATGCCCGGAGCACGCGGGAGGCGCTCCGGGGAACCGGCTGTCTCAGGCGACAGCGGTCCCCAGGGGCGGGCCCCGTGAAGTGATCGCGTGAACGAGAAGGAGACGGCGCGGAGCACGGTCCGAGGAAGCTCGGCGCGCGCGGACCCTCGGCCGGTGCGGCGGCGTCGGCAGGGCCAGCAACAGCCGCAGAGGCGCGGCCAGTCGGCCGGCCAGCGCCCGCAGCGTACGGAACACGGCGCGCTCACCGTACGCGAGCCAGAGCCCGCACAGCAGCGCCGCGAGCACATGGGCGGCGAGCATGCCGAACGAGGAAGGGGAGCCCGCCTCATGCCCCATGGGGAGCAGGTGGGCCAGGGCGCCGGACCCGATGTACCCCATATCCATGGCGCCCATCGAGCCCATGTCTACAGGACCCATGTCCGCAGAGCCCATGTCCATGGAAGCCATGTGCACAGAACCCATATGGAGGGAACCCATGTCGTGCCCCAGGGCGCCCATCGGCATGCCGCTCATGCCGTCCATGGCATCCGCGCCGGGGCGGCCCGGTCCGGAAGCCGGACCCAGGTCCGCCTGTGCGTCCGCGGCGAGCGACTGCGCGATCGAGAACGCCGTATGGAGCACACCCTGAGCGAGCACCACGACGGACACGATGAGCGGTAGTCCACGCTCGCGGCCGGCCAGGCACCAGCCCGCGCCGGCCGTGACCGCTCCCGCACAGGCCATCGCCCACCAGGCGACCGGAGAGCCGGACATCATCAGGTGGCCGAGGGCGGCGAGCACTACACAGACGGCCGCGAACATCGCGGCCCGCACCGTGCGAGTACACCACCCAGCAGTCATGACGGCCCTCATCCTCGCATCCGTGGTCCGGACGTCAGGGACAGGTACGGAAATCAGCCGCGTGTCCGGTCGGCGGCGCACCCGTGATCCGTATCACGACGGGCCCGGAGGCGCCCGAAGCCGTGTGGTGGGCGCCGCCCGGGGTACCGGTCGGAACACGGCGGGAGCACGGCCGGAACAAGGTGACCCTACGTGCCGTAGGGTCACCGCGTTGAGCGTCCTACAGGGGGAGAGTCCGTGAGGGAACGTGACGTCGGGCGCCCGGGACGCGGACCGGCGTCCGTGCCGGCGCTGCTCGTACCGAGTCTCGGGATCGCCGCGTTGGGCGTGTACCACCTGTGCGGGTTCGATCTGCACGCCCTGCACGGGCGCCCGCACCTCGGTGACGGACTGACCATGGCCGGGGTGATCACGGCCCTGGTTTCGGCGGGCGCGGCACTGGGAGACCTCCTGTGGCGGATGACCACACGCGACCGCTCGCTCGGTGAGAGCGAGGAGCCTCGCCCCAGCGGGCATCTCGGCAACACCGGTCGCAACCGGCACACCTCGGGCGGCCGTTGAGGAATCCGCCTGGCTTGTGGCGGCCGTTGAGGAAACCGCCTCACCCCTGAAGGAGTCCGGCCCGCCCGTCGCGACGGTGGCATCCCGGCGGTTCGACACCGTTCCGCGGTCCCGCCGGTCGATGCCGTTCCGCATGCCGGCCGACCGACGTCATGCCGCGTCCGCGACAGGTCTGGGCACCCCGCCGACGCGGAGCAGGCCCTCCCGGACCGGCGCGACGCCGACCGGCGAGCCCTGATTCTCACCACCTCCTTACCGCTCCACACCCGTTCCGGCTGGCGACAGCCCCACTCTTCCCTACAACATGTAGGGGTTCCGGCTTCCCTCCCCCACCGGTTCCCGGCCCCTCCCCAAGGTGATGCTCCACGGTGTCCGTACAACAGTCAGCGCTCATCCCGGCGCAGCGGAACGCCGGCTCACGCCGGGTGGCCCCGGCCGGACGAGCGGGCTCCGGAATCCGGCCACGAGCGGCCGCGTGCACCGTCTGGTACCTGCGGCTGCTCGCCTTGCTCAACCTCGCCGCCGTGCTCTCGCTGCCGTTCCGCGAAGAGGTGCACGAGCACAACGCGGGCGAGTACTTCACCCCGTATCTGGCCACCGCCGGTCTGGTCTCGGCGGCGCTGGCCCTCTTCCTCGCGCTGGTGATGCGGCGCCGCAAACGGGCCGCGTGGATCTTCAACCTGCTGCTGGCCGGGCCGCTCCTCGCGCTCTACACCGTGGCGCTGACCCAGGACCGCTACCAACGGCACTGGTTCAACTGGCTCTCGGCCCTGCTCACCGCTCTCTTCGTGGCCGCCCTGCTGGTGGGGCGCAAGGAGTTCCACGCTGTCGGGGACCGCTCGAATCCCCGGCTCGCGCTGGCCGTCGGCACCGGCGGGCTGCTGGTCTGCGCCACCCTCGGCACGCTGCTCGTCAGCGCCACGGACCGGGTACCGGGAAGCCCGCTGAGCGACCGGATCGCGTACACCCTGCTGCGCGGAATCAGCGTCGGCGCGCTCGCCGACCGCTTCGACGGCGTCGCCGCGCCCCGTTGGGTGGACGTCCTGATCAACGCCCTGATCGCCGCCACCTTCCTGCTGGTGCTCCATGTCTGCTTCCGCTCCCCGCGCGGCCTCGAACTCCTCGGCACGGAGGACGAGACGCGGCTGCGGGCGCTGCTGGCCCGGCACGGCGAACGCGACTCGCTGGGCTACTTCGCGCTGCGCCGCGACAAGGCGGTCATCTGGTCCCCCAGCGGCAAGGCGGCGGTCGCGTACGGCGTGGGCAGCGGTGTGACGCTCGCCTGCGGCGACCCGATCGGTGACCCGGAGGCGTGGCCCGGCGCGATCGAGGCCTGGCTGCGCGAGGCCCGGCGCCACGCGTGGACGCCCGCGGTGATGGGCGCGAGCGAGGAGGCCGGGACCGTCTACGCCCGGCACGGCCTGGACGCCCTGGAGATCGGCGACGAAGCGGTCGTGGACCGGTCCGACTTCACCCTGGAGGGGCGCGCCATGCGGGGCGTCCGGCAGGCGCACAACCGGATCCGGCGCGCCGGTCACACCGTCCGCGTACGGCGGCACGAGGACATCCCCGACGCCGAGACGGCCGCCCTGACGGACAAGGCGGACCAGTGGCGCGGCAGTGAGACCGAGCGGGGCTTCTCCATGGCACTCGGCCGGCTGGGAGACCCGGCCGACGGACGGTGCGTGATGCTGGAGTGCCACGACAGCGAAGGGGAACTCCGGGCTCTGCTGAGTTTCGTTCCGTGGGGCGAGCGGGGACTGTCGCTGGACCTGATGCGCCGCGACCGGAGCTCCGAGAACGGGCTCATGGAGTCCATGGTGATCGAACTGCTGCTGCGCGCGGAGGAGTTCGGCGTCGAGCGGGTGTCCCTGAACTTTGCGATGTTCCGGTCCGTCTTCGAACGCGGCGGCCGGCTGGGCGCGGGTCCGGTACTGCGCCTGTGGTGCTCGGTGCTGACGTTCCTCTCCCGCTGGTGGCAGCTCGAATCCCTGTACCGGGCCAACGCCAAGTACCGGCCGGTCTGGGAACCCCGCTACCTCCTCTTCGAGAAGAGCGCCGACCTTCCCCGCATCGGCATCGCCGCGGCCCGCGCGGAGGGCTTCCTCGCACCGCCGGCCCTGCCCCGGTTCGCCTCACGCCGCCCGGCGCACCCGCCTCGGCGGCCCCCGGCGCCGCCGCTGGCGGCGCCCGGCGCGCGGCACGCTCACCCCGCCTCGTCCGCGCCGCGCCCTTAGGTACCGCGGCGGACACCGGCCTTCGGGCACGCACCCGTACACACAGATGGACATGGGTACACACAGTCACCCAGATGGACACGGGTACCCACAGTCGCGCGCACGCGAGTCCGGGCAGGTTCCGGCCATCGGGCTCGCCGGGCCTCCAGGAAGGTGTCCGGCGGCCGTTTCCGGGATTTCCCCTCCTCCGCCGGGCCGTCTCGGCCGCATCACCCCCTCCGACCGTCGTAAAGCGGCCGTTCGCGCCGTAGTTGGCTGGGTTGTCGCCATCGACGCGGCCACTGTGGGGCGTCACTGTCAGTGCCGTGGTGCACACTCACGATCAATGGCCGTACGCCTGGGGAGGACACCGTGTTCAGGGGGATCGACGAGGTCGACTGGGCCTCGATGGAGCATGCCTACGGAAGCGCCGCGGACGTGCCGGAGCTCCTGCGGGGACTCGCCTCGCCGCGCCCCCAGGAGCGGGAGACCGCGCTCGACGGGATGTACGGGGCCGTGCACCACCAGGGCGATGTCTACGACTCGACGCTGGCGTCCGTCCCCTTCCTCTTCTCCCTCGCCGGACAGAGGGAACTCCCCGACAGGGCAGGCATCGTGGAGTTGCTGGCCAGCATCGGTGGAGCGGGCGCCGGGGACGATTTCGGTGAGCGGGGCGAGGACGACGTACCGGGCGAGGACGACGAGGACCACGAGGACGACAACCACGCGACGGCGCGCGCCGCGATCCGCGCGGGTTCCCGGGTCTTCCTGGACCTCGTCGCGGACGGGGACGCGGAGGTGCGCCGCGCCGTGCCGTCGGCGCTCGTCCGCTTCCACGACCAACCGCCGCGCGTACTGGCCCTGTTGAGGGAGCGGCTGGCGGACGAGCCGGAGGAGGGCGTCCGGCTGGCACTGGTCGAGAGCCTCGGGCTGTTCTCCCGGCTCCACGCCGGGTCCGCGGCCCCGGCGGTGGACTGTCTGGTGTCGCTGTGCGTCACCCCGCACGAACCGGGGCTGCGGCTCGCGGCGCTGGGACAGCTCGCCTCGTGCGCCCCCGACCGACTGCCCGCCGACCTCGTGCCCACCGTCATCGCCCTGCTCCACACCAGGTCACAGCGGTTCCGGCGGTCCGTCGAGCCCACCCGGACATCCACCGACACCCTCATCGGCCGGCTGCGCCGCATGCGCCCCGCCGACGAGGAGGGCGCGCAGCTCCTCCGGACGCTCCACAAGGCGCTGGGCACCCGCACCGCGGACCGGATCGCCCTGCTCGAGGGACAGTTGGGCAGCCAGGACACGGCCGACCGGTGCAATGCCGTGTGGATGTCGGCGGGACTGTTCCGCGAGTGGCGTGCCGCGTACGAGGAGCCGGTCGCGTTGATCGGTGAGCAACTCGGTTCGGACGAGGAGCAGTTGCGCTACGCCGCGGTGTCCGTCCTGGAGTTCCTCTTCACCCTCGCGGCGCCGGCGGCCGACCGGCTCGCCACCCTCGTGGAGTCGGGCCCGGATTCCTGGGGGTGCGGTACGGCGACGCTGGGCCGTCCGCTCAAGGCCCTGGCCAGGTCCGGCGACGCAAGGGCGGTGCCGGCCCTCGCGGAGGTCCTGCGCCACCCGGTCGTACCGAATGAGACCGGGTACACGATCGGCCATCTGGGCCCGGCCGCGGCACCCCTTGCCCCACTGCTGCGGGACCGGCTGGGCGAGGTTCCCCTCGACAGCCCGGAGACGTACAGCCGGGCCGCGCCCCTGCTGTACGGGCTCGGCACTCTGCGGTACGCCGCCGCCGTGCCGGAGGTGCTGCGGCTGCTGCGCGGCACACCACGCGAACTGCGGCTCCGGGACGCACTGGTGAAGGCACTGGCCGGGGCGCTCGGCGCGTTCGGGGCGGGAGCGCACGAGGCGATACCGGCGCTGCGGGAGTTGCTGACCGGCGAGAGCGCCGCGGCGGCGGCCGGAGCGCTCTGGTCCGTGGAGGCGGACGCCGAGGCGGTCCTGCCCCCACTGTTGCGGGCGCTGGCCTCGGAGAGGGACACCGGTGGTCCCCGGGTGGCGGCCGAGGCCCTCGGCCGCATGGGGACGTCCGCCGCACCCGCGCTCCCCGGACTGCGTGGTCTGGCCGCTTCCGCCGAGGTGTGGGAGCGGACGGCCGCCGCGTGCGCCCTGTGGGACATCTCCGGTGATCCGGAACCCGTCCTGCCGGTGTTCCGTGCCGCCTGGCGCCAGAACCCGTACATCCGGGGCACCATCGCCGCGTGTCTGGTCCGGATGGGCGGCGCCGGCGCGCCCGTCCACGATCTGGTCCGCACGGAACTCGCCTCGCCTCGGCGGCACCGTGCCCGTTCCGGCGGCCACGGCAGCCACGACGTGCTGGAGGACGAACGGCTCCTGCGCGACTGCCGTGCGGCCCTGGACGCCGCGTCCTGAACCGCCCGCTCAGCTCGCCATGCGCCCCCACAGGGGTCCGACCCGCTCCCACTCCTCGTCCCACTGCTCCATGCGCTGCCGTTCCAGGCGGCCGCGGAGGAGCCGACCGACGCCGAAGGGGAGGCCCGCCGCGCCCACACCCGCCAGGACACCGACCAGGGAGGCGCGCAGCCGGGCCTGGGCGGCGGTGGTGGGTCGGGTCACCAGGCGTCCGTCGGGGTCGGTCCACACCGTGACGGGGGTGCCCGCCGGGGTGCCCGCGTAGACGCGTACCTGGCCCGAGCGGTGGGTGCCGTCCGGCGCGGTCCAGCGCACCTTCGCCCACACGACGCGGGCGCCGGACTCGGTCTCGCTCATGTCCGGCGCGTCCTCGGTCAGCCGGGCGGGAACGGCGTGCCACTCCGCGCGCTCCAGGGCGAGACCGTGCTCCACGGCCTGGGCGGCCGCCAGGCCCGTGACCGCTCCGCCGAGCACGGTGAGCGCCCAGGCCGCGAGCATGATCCAGGCCTCCAGGGCATCGCCGCGCCGCCGCAGCGGGTTGCGCCGCCACCGCCACAGCCAGACCTTCGGACCACGGAATGCCGCCATCGAGGCATCCTCCTCACCACCGCACGGACACGCCACATCTCCCTCCCTTACGCGCCCGCCCCGCGCGATGCTCACGCCGTGCCCGTCGGCTCGTCCGGCCCAGGGGCCACGGTGCCGCGCGGCCCGCCCGGCGGCAGGCGCCGTGAACCCCTGCCGGCGGCCGGGGCGACCCGTCCGAACTGCGGAGACACGCGTCCCGGAGGTGACTGTCAGTGCCGGGGTGCAGACTGGCCCGTATCGCAGACAACGACGTCGCGGAGGTGGCCTGTCATGGCCGAGGTACTGCTCACCGTAGGCACCCGCAAGGGCCTCTTCATCGGGCGACGGCGCGCCGGCGCCTGGCAGTTCGACGACCATCCGTACTTCAACGCACAGGCCGTGTACTCGGTCGCGATCGACACCCGGGGCGACCGCCCGCGACTGCTGGCCGGCGGGGACAGCGCGCACTGGGGCCCGTCCGTCTTCCACTCCGACGACCTGGGCCTGACGTGGACCGAACCGGCGCGGCCCGCCGTCAAATTCCCCCAGGACACGGGAGCCTCGCTGGAGCGGGTGTGGCAGTTGCACCCGGCGGCCGCCGAACCGGACGTCGTGTACGCGGGGACGGAGCCGGCCGCGTTGTACCGCTCGGAGGACCGGGGCGAGTCATTCGAGCTCGTCCGTCCCCTGTGGGAACACCCCACCCGCTCGAAGTGGGTCCCGGGCGGAGGCGGTGAGGGGCTGCACACCATCCTCACCGACGAGCGCGACCCGCGGGCCGTGACGGTCGCCGTCTCCACGGCGGGCGTCTTCCGCACCGGCGACGGCGGCGCGAGCTGGGAGCCCGCCAACTCCGGTGTCTCCGCGGTGTTCCTGCCGGATCCGAACCCGGAGTTCGGGCAGTGCGTGCACAAGGTCGCGCGCGACTCGGCCAACCCCGACCGGCTCTATCTGCAGAACCACTGGGGTGTGTACCGCAGTGACGACGCGGGCGGGCAGTGGACCGACATCGGTGCGGGCCTGCCGTCCACCTTCGGGTTCGCGGCGGCGGCGCATCCGCACCGCGGCGACACGGCCTACGTCTTCCCGATCACCGCGGACTCGGACCGGGTTCCGGCCGACCGGCGGTGCCGCGTCTTCCGTACGGCGGACGCCGGCAAGAGCTGGGAGCCGCTGACGGCGGGACTGCCCTCGGAGGACCACTACGGCACGGTGCTGCGCGACGCGCTGTGCACGGACGGCGCGGACCCCGCGGGCGTCTACTTCGGCAATCGCAACGGGGAGGTGTACGCGTCGGCGGACGACGGCGACAGCTGGCGGCAGCTCGCCTCGCACCTGCCGGACGTCCTGTGCGTCCGCGCGGCGGTCGTGGCCTGAGGCCCTGGAGGATCCAACGGCCCACCGCGACAGGCGCCTTGTACCGGGGGCGCCCGATTCGACAAGGAATCGGTCATCCCCGGTCGCGCGGCGGACACCGGTTTGATCTCCGCCGTGTGTACGGCAGTAGGGTGACGCCCGTGGCACCACGACCGTTGCATGAGATCGTCGAACCGGGCTGGGCGAAAGCCCTCGACCCCGTGGCCGGACGGATCGCCGAGATGGGCGACTTCCTGCGCGCGGAGATCGCCGCGGGACGCACCTACCTACCGGCCGGGGCGAACGTCCTGCGAGCCTTCCAGCAGCCCTTCGACGAGGTACGCGTCCTCATCGTCGGGCAGGACCCCTATCCGACACCGGGACACGCGGTGGGGCTGTCGTTCTCGGTGGCCCCGGAGGTACGTCCGCTGCCGCCCAGCCTGATCAACATCTTCCGCGAGCTGAACAGCGACCTCGGGGCACCCCAGCCGTCGACCGGTGACCTCACCCCCTGGACCGAGCAGGGCGTGCTGTTGCTCAACAAGACGCTCACCACGGCACCACGCAGGCCCGGCGCACACCAGGGCAAGGGCTGGGAGGAGGTCACGGAACAGGCGATACGCGCGCTGGCCGCCCGCGGCCGACCGCTGGTGTCGATCCTGTGGGGTCGCCCCGCGCGCAATCTGCGCCCTCTGCTCGGCGATCTTCCGTCGGTCGAGTCCGCGCACCCTTCGCCCAGATCGGCCGACGGCGGCTTCTTCGGTTCGCGCCCCTTCAGTCGCGCCAACGACCTGCTGGCCAGGCAGGGAGCCGAGCCGGTGGACTGGCGCCTGCCGTGACCCGCGACGGCGTCCACGGCGCGCTGCAGGGCGGTTCGGCCCCGTCCGCGGTGCTGGCCGTGGACTCCGGAGGTTCGGGACTGCGCGTGACTCTCGCCGCGCACGGGGTGGCGGGCCACGCCGGCTCCCCCGTACGACAGGGTTCGGCGCCATCCGGTCCCCCGACGCCGCTCAGTGACCCTCTGACCTCCAAGGAGCCGGTCCGTACCGGTCCACGCGGGATCTCGGCCGGGCATCTGCTGGAGCAACTCCTGCCGATGGCACGGCGATTGATGACCGGGGCAGGCGTCGAGCAGCTCGGTGCCGTCGCCGTCGGCGCGGCCGGCCTGGCCACGCTCGGTGACGAACTGCGGGCCGAGCTGCCGGCGGCGCTGGAGCGTGAACTCGCGGTACGGCGGCTCGCTCTGGCGGCCGACGCGGTGACCGCGTACACGGGCGCCCTCGGTCCGCGGGCCGGCGCGGTGATCGCCGCGGGCACCGGCCTGATCGCGATCGGTACCGACCTCGCGTCGTGGCGCAGGGCCGACGGGTGGGGCCATCTGCTCGGCGACTGCGGCGGCGGCGCGTGGATCGGCCGTGCGGGCCTGGAGGCGGCCCTGCGGGCGTTCGACGGCCGCGCGGGCGGCTCGGCGGCGCTGCTGGCGCGGGCGGAGGAGATGTTCGGGCCGATGCCGGGACTGCCGGGCCGGTTGTACCCGCGCACCGACCGGCCCGCCGTGCTCGCCTCCTTCGCTCCGGAGGTGGCCTCCCGTGCCGGGAGCGATCCGGTGGCGGCGGACATCCTGCGGGCCGCCGCCCGGCACATGGCCGAGTCGGCCGCGGCGGCCTGCCCGGTCGAGGGCGAGCCCCATCTCGCCCTCACCGGGGGCCTGTTCAAGATGGGCGACCCGCTCCTCGTACCCCTGCGCGAGGAGTTGGCCGAGCGGCTGCCGCACGCCCGGCAGGTGCCGGCGGCGGGCGACCCGCTCGACGGCGCGCTCCGGATCGCCGCCGACCTGGCGCACGGCCGGCTCGCACTGCCCCGGGACGGGCGGATGTTGTACGTGGTGACCGAAAAGCCGTATCCGGGAATCGATGGCCGGAATTCGCCGTAGTCCCGACAAGTGCACGAGTACTGACCACTTCTGATCCGTACGTAACTCATCAGACAAAAGCGGACGGATACCGCTCACCTGCACCCTCCCCGAACAGGGGAGCCCAGGAAGCCAGTAACATGCGGCGCCATGAGCTCCCCCACTGGGCCCGCGTCCGGCCTGCCAGTACGAATGCCGCGACCCCGCCAGCCCGGGCGGCACCGCCGTCCGGAACCCCTGGCGGCTCCCGAGGGCGCGCCCGCGCTCGTCCTCGCGGTGCCGGGCACTCCCAGCGCCGCAACGCGCAGCCTCGCCGAGGAGGTCGTGAGCATCGCGCGCTCCGAGCTCCCCGGCCTCGACGCCCGCATCGGGTACCTGGACGGGGACGACGAGTTCCCCACGCTGCAGTCCGTGCTGACCCACGCCGCCGAAGAGCGCATCGCGCGCTTCGAGCAGGCCCGTGCCGCCGGTTCCGACGTGGCCGAGCCCGACGGCCCGGTCGGCATCGTGGTCCCGCTGCTCGCCGGTCCGGACAACGCGCTGCTGCGCCGGGTCCGCCAGGCGGTCATGGACAGCCGCGTCGCGGCCGAACTGACCGATGTCCTCGGCCCGCACCCGCTGCTCGCCGAGGCCCTGCACGTGCGCCTGTCCGAGGCCGGTCTGGCCCGCGCGGACCGCGCCCGGCTGTTCACCGTGGCGACCGCCGCGGACGGCATCGTGCTCGCCACCGTCGGCGGCGAGGAGGCCGTGCAGGCGGCCGGGATCACCGGCATGCTGCTCGCCGCGCGGCTCGCCGTGCCGGTCATGGCGGCGGCGCTCGACGCGGAGGGCTCCATCGCGGCCATCGCCGAGCAGCTGCGCGGCTCCGGTTCGCAGCAGCTCGCGCTCGCCCCGTACCTGATCGGTCCGGAGCTCGACGCGGGCCTGCTCGACGCGGCCGCCAAGGAGGCCGGCTGCAGCGCCGCCGAGGCGCTCGGCCCGTACCCGGCGATCGGCAAGCTCGCGCTGGCCCAGTACACGTCGGCGCTGGGCATCGCGCCGCCGCAGACCCAGGGGGCGCCGGCCTTCTAGCCGGCCGGTACGCCCGCACCACCCGAACGACCCGAACGCCCGTACAACGAAAGAAGGGCCCGCTCCTGTGGCAGGAGGGGGCCCTTTCCCGTGGAGCGAGGCGCATCCGGCCGCGCGGGGGCCCACCCCGCCGAACGTCCCTGCCGGGTCAGCCGAAGACCACGCAGGACGCCGCGGGCGCCTCGACCGAGCCGCCGCGGCGCGGCACGCCCGTGTCCGGGTTGACGGTGAACCAGGTCACGTCGCCGGAGCGCTCGTTCGCCGCGTACAGGAAGCGGCCCGAGGGGTCGAGGGCCAGCGCGCGGGGCCAGACGCCGCCGCAGGGCACCGTGGCGACGAGCCTGAGCCCCTCGCCCACCGCGTCGGGCGTGAGCACGGAGACGACGTCCTGACCCCGGGTGGCGGTCCACACGAAGCGGCCGTCGGGTGAGACGACGATGCCCGAGGGGTACGCGTCACCGTCCGGGACTCCGGACAGCACGGGCGTCTCCCCGACGGGCCGCAGCGAGCCCTCGGCGGCGTCCCAGCGGCACACGGTGACGGTCGGGGCGAGTTCGTTGAGGACGTAGGCGTGCTCGCCGCGCGGGTGGAAGACGAGATGGCGCGGCCCGGAGCCGGGGCGCAGGGCGATCTCACGGTGCAGAGTGAGCGTTCCGCCGTCGAGGGCGCACACCCGGACGGAGTCCGTGCCGAGGTCGACGCTCACCGCCCAGCGGCCGGTCGGGTCGGGCTGCACCTGGTGGGCGTGCGGGCCCTGTTGCCGCGGTGTGTGGGGGCCGGAACCGGTGTGCTGGAGCACGCTGGAGGCGGCGCCCGCCAGTCCGCCGCCGGGACGGATCGGCACGGCGGTGACGCTGCCGGAGCCGTAGTTGGCGGTCAGGACGTGTCCGTCGAAGACGCTGAGGTGGGTGGGGCCGCTGCCGCCGGTCCGGATCGGCGGACCGGTCAGCTCCGGCTTGTCGGCGTGCACGCGGTAGGCGGCCACCGCGCCCTCGGCCGTCTCGCTGACCGCGTACAGGACGTCGCGTGCGGGCGACAGCGCGAGGTACGAGGGGTCGGGGACGCCGTCGACCGCGCTCAGGACGGTGAGCGCGCCGCTGCCCGGGTCCACCGTCGCGGTGAGGACGCCGAGGCCTCCCGCCGCTGTGAACGAGCCGATGAAGGCCCGCTGTTGCCGCCTGGCGCCGTCTGTCACTGCTGTCCCCTCTCGGTCCCGCGTCCTCGGGGGCGACGGTAGCAGCCGGGGAGCTGCGGTCTAGACCAGACCGGTGCGCCGGGCGGCGGCCGGATCGGCGTGTCAGAGCGGTGCCACGCCCCGCGCCCGGTCGAGGGCCTCCGGGTGGTGGACGTACGCCGGAGTGCGTTCGACGGTCTCGAAGGTGCGGTGGAAGACCGGCGTGGCGCTGCCGGAGATCGGGGGCACGATCCACGACCAGTCGGCGCCCACCCGGCGGCCCTTGCTCTCCTCGCGTCCCAGATGTGTCAGGAAGCGCCGGGACTCGGTGTGATGGTCGGTGACGGTGACGCCCGCGCGGTCGAAGGAGTGCAGGACGGAGCGGTTGAGCTCGACGAGAGCGCGGTCCTTCCAGAGGGAGCGGTCGGAGCTGGTGTCGAACCCGAGGCGTTCGGCGATGAACGGCAGGAGGTCGTAGCGGTCGGTGTCGGCGAGGTTGCGGGCGCCGATCTCCGTACCCATGTACCAGCCGTTGAAGGGTGCGGCCGGGTAGCAGACGCCGCCGATCTCCAGGCACATGTTGGCGAGCGCGGGAACCGCGTGCCAGCGCAGCCCGAGCGCGTGCCACCAGGGGTGATCGGGGTGCGTCAGCTCGACCTCGAGCACCGCGTCCTCGGGGAGCGCGAACCAGCGCGGCCCGGCGCCGGCGTCCTCGATCACCAGCGGCAGCACGTCGAAGGGGGTTCCGGGGCCGCCCGGCCAGCCGAGCCCGCGGGCGGCCGCGGTGAGGCCGACGTTGCGCGGGTCACCGGTCACACCGCCGTCGGGGCGTACGTGGCCCGCGTACCGGATGAGCTGTTCGTTCCAGATCCTGGGGCCGGGGCGCTGCGGCGTGTCCGGCGCGAAGACCGTGATGAGCGCCCGGATCCGGCCGTCCCGCGTGGCCTCCCGCAAGTGGTCCGCCGACGCTTCGGCGACCTCCTCCGCGTCCCGCACGTCCCGGCGGTCGCGCACGCTCAGCGAGTGCCAGTACAGCCGGCCGATGCAGCGGTTGGCGTTGCGCCAGGCGACCCGCGCGCCGAAGACGAGTTCCCGCGTGGTGTGCCGGTACGTGCCCGTGTCCGCGATCTCCGCGCGGACGGCGGCGATCCGCCGGGCCGGATTCCCCAGGCGCTCCTCGATGTGGTGGAGCGTGATGAACTCGGCGGCGGCGCCGAGGACGTCAGGGGTGCTCGCTTCCGGAACGCGTCGGGGTGGGGCCGAGCCCGGGTCGTTCCGGGCGGGACCGGCCCGCCGGACGTCGGCCCGCGGGTCCGGCCCGGTCCGGCCGGCGTCCGGGGAGGGACGGGTCGGGGCCTCGGCGGCGGGTCCCCCGGCGGTCAGCCGTCCCCGGAGTCCCGGGATCGGGGTGGCGCCCCGGTCGGATCGCAGCCGCGCCATGGCGTCGACCCGCGCGGAGAGGGCGCGGAGCTCCGCGGCGGCCTCCCCGGGACGGGCGGCGGCCGGAGGCGCGGACAGGGACAGGTCGTCCGTCCGGCGGGTCTCCGGGACCTCGTGCGGTGAACGCGACCGCGCGGGGTCCCCGTAGCGGTCCGCCGGGGCGCCGGGCGCGTACGGGTCGTGAGGCTCCGTGGCGTCCGTACCGGGGCCGCCACGAGCTTCGCGGGCGTACGCCGGGCCGTCGGCGGCGGGAGCCGCCGCGAGGCCGTCCAGCGGGCGTCTGCGCCGCCGTTCCGGATCTTCGCCGCCGTACTCGTCACCGTGCCGTATCCGGTCCAGCCAGCCGCCCGGGCCGGTGCCTCCGGGGGCCGGGTGCGCCAGGTCCGCGGTGCCGGTGGTGCGCTCTTCGTCCGTGGTTCTGCGCGGGAAGTCGCGCATGGTGCCGCCCCCAAGAGTTCCGCCCGCGGCCGCTCCCGCCCGGGTCCGCGGAGTCCGTGCGTCCGATAGCCGCGGAGTTACCCGGCGGGTGCGGTGATCCACCCTGTGGATGGCCGGTAAATCTGCCTCATTCCGGGCGCCGGTGTCCACGGGCACAGGAATGCCGCGGAGGGGAACGGACAGCGGTCCGACGCCTCGGGAAGCGGCCCGGGAGATCTCAGGCGGCGATGACCTGCGAGCCGCGCAGCGGTGTCGCCAGTTCGACGAGCGCCCGTTCCAGGCCGTGCAGGTGGACGAGCGCCTGCTCGGCACCGGGGTGGTGACCCGGGGCGCCGTGGTGAGCCGTCACGGCACCTCCCGGTACGGCGCCGACCAGGGACTCCATCGCCGTCTCGACACGTCGGCAGGCCGCCGTGAGGCGGGCGTCGTGCGAGGCCTCCGGGTCGGCGGCGACAGCGGCGAGACCCCGCACCTCGCGCGCGCAGTCGTCGAGCAGGGCGAGGATCGCGCGGGCCCTCTTCTTGCGTTCCCGCATCGGGTTGAGCGGATGCACCAGGGGCGCGAGGGCCATCCGCACGCGCCCCAGAAGTGCTTCAAGCTCCCCCGCGCGCGGCGCCGGGTCCGCCTGGGCGTCGCCCGCCAGGCGCCGGGCCGCCGCCGCGGTGCAGCCGTGCACCGCGTGCAGGGCGCGCTCGATCCACCGGTCGGTGACCGTGTGCGTGGTGATGGGCAGGACCAGCGCGACCGCGAGCGCGGCGCCGAGCGCGCCGACAGCGGTCTCGGCGAGCCGCAGAGCCAGCAGTCCCGGGTGCAGCACGCCGAGCAGCCCGTAGAGCGATCCCGCCATGACGGTGACGAAGAACATCATCCAGCTGTACGAGGGCGCGGCCGTGTAGAAGATCCCGAAGACGCACACCGCGACGAGGGCGGCGGTGGGCGCCGGGGCGCCGTGCAGCGGTACGGCGACCAGGAGCCCGGCGACGATCCCGGTGAGCGTGCCGAGCACGCGCCGGAAGCCGCGGACGAGCGTCTCGCCGCGCGAGGCCGTGTTCACGAAGATCCACCACGCGGTGCCGACGGCCCAGTACCAGCGGTCGTGCGACAGCAGCTGGCCCGCGGTGAGCGCGAAGGCGCAGGCCGCGGTGGCCTGGAAGGCCTGGCGGGTGGCGGGGCGCGCCAGCCCCCGTCCGTCCAGCGGCCGCGGCGCGGCGGGCAGGGGGCTGCGCCGCTCGACGCACCAGGCGCCGAATCGCACGGCCGAGGACGCCGCGAGCGACAGTGCGACGGCGGCGTACAGCTGCGGGAGCTGGCCGGGCACGGCGTGCAGGAACTGGGTGGTGAAGAACATCATGAACGCGAAGATGCCGAGCGCGTGCCCGCGCGGGCCGAAGCGGCGGGCGTACACCCCGCAGAAGACCACGGCGAGCCAGGTCGCGTCCCGCAGTGTCGGCACCCCGTGCAGGGCCGTCGCGACCGCCAGGACCGGGAAGCCGACGACGGGCAGCAGCGCGGTGGTTCCGGCCTGGCCGCGCACCGTCGGGTCGCCGACGGTGAACAGGGCGAGGAGCGCCGCGAGCCCGCCGGTGATCGACGCGGGGAGGGAGAGCCCGGCCAGTTCGCACAGGGTCACCGCCAGGCCGATGCCGAGGACCGCCCGGAGCGAGACCCGCAGCCGGAACAGTCCCGGATCCGGAGCCATGAACATCTTCTTCACCGTCGGCGGCCCGCCCCCATTTCGCACGTCAGTACAGGTTCGGCATGCGCAGCGCACATGCGAAAGGCGCCGCGGGTCCGGTACGGCGTCCTTGCCGTCCGGCGCTGCGCAGCGCCATCGATACCCACAAGGTAAGCGGCAGCCCGGAACTGGCTCAACCGACACGATTTCGGCTGGGCCATTGGTACAGTTGAAGATGATCATTGTCGGCCACAGGGAGGCCAACGGACCATGGCCGTGGACGAGCTCGACACCCGCATCCTGCGGCTGCTCCTGGAGCAGCCGCGCACCAGCATCCGCGAATACGCCCGCATCCTCGGAGTCGCCCGCGGCACGCTCCAGGCCCGCCTCGACCGGCTGGAGCGGGACGGAGTGATCACCGGGACGGGCCCGTCGCTGTCCCCCGCCGCCCTCGGTCACCCCGTGCTCGCCTTCGTGCACATCGAGGTCACACAGGGCCATCTCGACGAAGTCGGCGACGCGCTCGCCGCCGTACCGGAGATCATCGAGGCGTTCTCGATCACCGGCGGCGGCGACCTGATCACCCGGGTCGCGGCGCGTGACAACGCCCACCTCGAGGATGTGATCCAGGCACTGATCAGCCTGCCCGGCGTGGTCCGCACCCGCACCGAGGTGACGCTGCGCGAGCGCGTCCCTCATCGATTGCTGCCGCTGGTGGAGTCGATCGGGCTGGCCGCGAAGAACTGACCCGGCCACCACGGGACGTCCGGCACCCGCGGGCGCGTTCTGGAGGGTCACGGTGGTCACGGTGAGGACCGCGGGGAGCACGGCTGTGCGCTGCGCAGCCGGGCCGCATCTCCCCGGGCATCCTTGTCGCATGGGCACTCTCGGCGACACCTCGGTCATCTTCGACCTCGACGGAACGCTCGTGGACAGCGAACCGAACTACTTCGAAGCGGGGCGCCGGACACTCGCCGCGCAGGGCGTCACCGACTTCACCTGGGCCGAGCATGAGCGGTACGTCGGCATCAGCACGCAGGAGACGATCGCGCTCTGGAAGGAGCGTTACGGTCTGACGGCCCCGCTCGACGCCCTGCTCGCCGAGAAGAACCGCCGCTATCTGGCGCTGGCCCGCGCCTCGACGCCGGTGTACCCGGAGATGCGGACGTTCGTGGAGCTGCTGGCCGCCGCCGAGGTCCCGATGGCCGTGGCCTCCGGTTCCTCGCCCGAGGCCATCGAAGCGATCCTCGCCGGGACGGGCCTCGCCTCCCGGCTCACGACCGTCGTGTCGGCCGATGAGGTGGCGCACGGCAAGCCGGCCCCCGACGTGTTCCTCGAGGCGGCGCGACGGCTGGGCGCCACCCCGGCGGACTGCGTGGTCCTGGAGGACGCCGCACCGGGCGCCGCCGCCGCACACGCTGCCGGCATGCGCTGTATCGCCGTCCCCTATGTCGCCGCGCAGGCCGACGACCCCGCCTTCGCACGGGCCGATCTGCTCCTGCGAGGCGGCCAGGCCGAGTTCACGGCACACGCGGCGTACGACTGGCTGGCGGGCGCGGTCGCGCGCTCCTGAACCGGAGCACCTCCGCGTCGGCCGTGACAGCCACGTCGGCCGGACCGGCGGCAAGACCTTTGCGGCTCCGCCCGCGGCCGGCGAGGCCCAGGCGGCTCGCACGACGAGGCCGACCCACGGGCGCGGGTTCACGGGAGGGACGCGGGCCGCCCCCATGACGATCGGCCACGGAGCAGCGGGGCCTGCGGGGCATGCAGGTCGGCCGGCGACGGACGAGCCGGTCGCGCGGGTCGGTCAGCGACACACGAGTCGGGCGCGCGGGTCGGCCAGCGACGCACGGGCCGGTCGCGCGAGTCGGCCGGCGACGGACGAGCCGGCCGCGCCATCGCCGAGCGGGTGCTCCAGACGCTGATGAGGACCGGCCGCGTAGCCGTCCACCGAGACCGTGATGTTGTGTACGCGCAGCTCGGGCATGACCGTGCTCCTCGGGTTCGTGGTTACCGCTCTCACCCGTGCGTCGAACGGAACACTCCTGGATCGACACGATCTCCCGGAAACCCCGAACTCCCACGCGACCGGGCCCGACGTCGGCAGCCGGGCGCGAGCGGTGCGGGCCCGCGCGGGTTGCGGCCCCGCACCGTCAGCGAGCCGCCGAAGGAGGCGGCAGGCGTAGCTCGGCGAGGTCGGGTGGGATCGGGGTGTCGGGGCGGAAGAAGGGGGCGGGTTCGCCGTCGGCGGCCGTGGCGGGGGCGTCGGTGAGGCGGAAGCGGTCACGCAGCCGGCCGTAGAAGTCGGTGGGCCCCAGCCGGATGAGGCACACCCGCTGCGGAGCCCGGAAGACACCGATCCAGTCGCCGGGGTCGAGTACGCCGCGCAGCTGGCCGTCGATGCTGACGGCGGCCTGGCCGGAGTGGGGCAGCACCCGCAGGGCGACGGGCTCGTCCGGCGCGGCGACCACGCTGCGGTTGAAGGTCATGTGCGGCGCGATCGGCGTGAAGACGACGGCGTCCATGTGCGGGGAGAGCACGGGACCGCCGGCGGCGAAGCTGTAGGCGGTCGACCCGGTGGGGGTGGCGACGGCGAAGGCGTCGGCGGAGTAGGAGGCGAGCAGCCGTCCGGCGAGGTAGACGCCGACGCTGACCTGGCGGTCCCGGGCCAGCTTCTCCAGGACGATGTCGTTCAGAGCCGTGACGTCCAGGGCCACCCCCCAGCCGTCCCCCTCCGTCGTCTCTGCTCTGACCTGCGGCGGCGGCAGCCCGGCACCCCGTCCGTACTGGAGCAGTGCCTCCATGCCCTCGGGGATCTCCAGGGCACGGGAGGCGCGCATGGTCAGCGTCATGCGTTCCTCGACGGCGGCATGTCCGTCGTGGACCGTCTGCAACGCCCGCGTGACGTCGGCGGCCGGTACCTCGGTGAGGAATCCGACCTTGCCGAGGTCGACGCCCAGCACGTTGGCGCCGCTCTTGACGGCGATCCGGGCACCGCGCAGGAAGGTGCCGTCTCCGCCGAGCGTCACGACGAGGTCCGGGTTGCCGGCCGCTTCCGCTTCCGCACGCCCGCCGCGACGCCGCTGGTCCTTGGCCCAGACGTCGATCTCGGTGCAGCGGATGCCTCGCGCGTCGCACCAGGTATGTACGGCGCGGGCGACGTCGCGGGCCGCGGTCCGCCCCTGGTGGACGACCAGTCCGACGCGGTGTACTGCCACAGCAACCTCCGGGTCCACGCGAGCACGTACCGAAGGCCCGGGCCTTCGGCGGGCGGGACCGTGGCGGGCCCTTCCTGGCTCGGACCCGGGACTGAACACGATCCTTCCACGAATGCGGCGTTCCGGTACGGCGAGGCGGGCCGGCCTGCCCTGTCAGGACCGGGGTGGGGATGTGTGCCGGGCGGGGCGGTGGTCGTCGTCCCCCTGGCGCGTACATCGTGTGCGGACCCGAGGCGGAGAGCCGGGCGCGTTGCCGTCCGGGCTCCAACTCCGCTCAGGGGACAGCCACTTCACTGTTTCCCCGATCATGGGCGCGAGTTGTCCTCATGGCCCGCTCCGGCCACCTGTGCCGGTGGGACGGATTCCGGTCGTGTCATCACCGACCTGATGCGCCAACATCCCTGCAGCTAGGGCGAGTTCGGGCGCCGGTCACGGCCGGACGCCGGGACCGGCGCCCTCCCGCCGACCGAGCAATTTCGGACACTTGGGCATCTCGCCGAACCCTGAACGACTATCGTCTCGAATTGACGTCTCCTGAGCGACCGATAAGGCTCGGAGATCCCGTCATGGTCGCTTTCATCCGCATTATGGAATAATCCGACAGGCCCCATGAAAGGTTCCTTTCGTGATCAACAGCAATCACGGGACTGATTACGAGAGCGTCCGGCTCGATCGCAGCGGCCAGGCCGAGGCCTTCGACGCCATCGGCGACCGCTACGACGAGGCCTTCCCGCACAAGGAGGGCCAGGTGGCCGCGGGCGAGTGGCTGATCGGATCACTGGCCGAGGGATCACGGGTCCTGGACCTCGGCTGCGGCACGGGGGTGCCGACCTCGCGCCAGATGACGGACGCCGGGTTCGAGGTCGTCGGCGTCGACCTCTCCGGCGGCATGGTGAAGCTCGCGCGCGAATACGTCCCGGACGCGACGTTCCATCAGCTGGACCTCGCCGACCTGCGGCCGGGAGGCCCGAGCGACCTCGGCCGCTTCGACGCCGTCGCCGCCTTCTTCTCGCTGCTGATGCTGCCGCGCGCGGAGATTCCCCTCGCCCTGCGGACAGTCCGTCATCTGCTCGCTCCCGACGGCCTGTTCGTCCTCTCGATGGTCGAGGCCGATGTGGACAACTTCTCGATCCCGTTCCTCGGGAACACGATCAGGGTCTCCGGCTATCTGCGGGAGGACCTGCACAAGATCATCGAGGCGGCGGGCTTCGAGATCGTGAAGGAGACCTCGTACACGTACGCCCCCGCGGTGGCCGACGTCCCGCCCGAGGAACAGGTCTTCCTCTGCTGCAAACGGTGTGACTGAGGAGGCCCGGTCCGAGCCGTGGACCGCGCCACCCACTGGACGGGACAGAACGCGTGACCGAGCACCACACCCCCCACGAGGACACCCCGCCGCAGGGCCTCGCCGCACCTGCCGCGGTGACCGACGGCGCCGTGCCGCAGACCGACCGCCTTCGGTACCTCGATGTCGCGACGCGCCGGATCGCCCGCGGGATGGATCTGGACGAGACGCTCCGGGAACTGCGGCAGGCGGCCGTGCCCGCGTTCGCGGACGCGATATTCATCCACCTCGACGATCCGCTGCCGCTGGGCACGGAGCAGTCGGTGGCGCCCATCGTCCTCCAGCTGCACAGCGCGGACCGGGCCTCCACGCCTGCGCCGCCGGCCGACGGGTCTCCGCCCGCTCCCCCGCTCCCCGACGTCGCCGAGCGGGTCGAACCGGCCGGCAGCGGCCGGCTCGCGCAACTGCTGCGGGACGGGCGTCCCGCGTTCGGTGACGCGCCGGGCAACGCGCCCGCCGTCGCCGAACTGCTCGGAGAGGGGACGGACCCACCGGTGAAGCCGCCGCCGGGCCACCGCCTGATCATCGCTCCGTTGCAGGGCCGCCATCACGTCATGGGCACGGTCGTCCTGCTCCGCGGGACGGACCGCCCCGTCTTCACCGGCGACGACCTGCTGGTCGCCTCACAGCTCGCGACGCACACCGCGCTCGGGGTCCAGAAGGCCGTGATGTACGGCCACGAGGCCGCCGTGGCGGACACCCTCCAGCACACCATGCTCCCGTCGTCGCTGCCCGAGCCCACCGGCATCCGGCTCGCCAGCCGCTACCTGCCCGCCTCGAAGACCGCCCAGGTCGGCGGCGACTGGTACGACGCGATCCCGCTCCCCGGCAACCGCGTCGCACTGATCGTCGGCGACGTCATGGGCCACTCGATGACCTCCGCCGCGATCATGGGCCAGCTGCGTACCATCGTGCAGACCCTCGCCGGACTCGATCTGCCGCCCGACGAGGTCCTGCACCACCTCGACGAGCAGGCCCAGCGGCTGGGCAGCGACCACATCGCGACCTGCCTGTACGCGATCTACGACCCGATATCCCACCGCCTGCTGATGGCGAACGCGGGTCACCCGCCCGCGGTGCTGCTGTACGAGGACGGCCGCGCCGAGGTCCTGGCCGTCCCGCCCGGTGCTCCGATCGGCGTCGGCGGCGTCGTCTTCGAATCGGTGGAGATGGCCGCGCCCACCGGGGCGACCCTGGTCCTGTACACCGACGGACTCGTCGAGTCCCGCGACACGGACATCGGAAGCGGTGTCGAGGCGCTGCGGGTCCGGCTCCAGGGCACCGCCCGGGGGCTCGCCTCGCTGGAAGTGCTGTGCGATCACGTACTGGGCACCCTGACCCCGGGCACCCGGGACGACGACATCGCCCTGCTCGCCGCCCGGTTCGAGGGCTTCCCGCCCGACAGTGTCGGGTACTGGTACCTCGCGCCGCACCCGATGACCGCGGGACAGGCTCGCAGGCTGACCCGCAGGGCCCTGCGCCGCTGGGGTCTCGAGTCCCTGATCGACCCGACGGAACTCATGGTCAGCGAGGTCGTGACGAACGCCGTGCGCTTCGCCTCGCGGCCCCTCTCGCTGCGGCTGCTGCGCACCGATGTGCTCCGCTGCGAGGTGACCGACGACTCGCCCCAGGTGCCCAGGATGCGCCACGCCGACCCCGGGGACGAGGGCGGCCGTGGCCTGTTCCTGGTCAATCAACTCGCCCTGCGCTGGGGCGCGACGAGGCTGAGCAGCGGCAAGGTCGTCTGGTTCGAGCAGAAGATCCCGGCGAAGTAGCCGTACGGAGCCACCATCAGCCGGAGGGCCGCCCCTCCCCTGATCGGCGTGCCGGTGGCGACATGTGCTCTGAGCCGGAGCGTACATGCGTCGACAGTGCCCGCCGCGCCCGCCAGAGTGGCCTCCCATGACGAGCAGCGAGTTGTGGACCCGTGCGACCGCCGACCGCTACGACGCCGAGGAGAGCGAAAACTCCTCGGCCGCCGCTCTCGGACCAGCTCTCGCCTTTCTCGCCGAACTCGCCGGAGACGGCAGGGCACTTGAGTTCGCGATCGGAACCGGACGCGTGGGCGTCCCGCTGCGCGAACGCGGCGTGCAGGTCGCAGGCATCGAACTCTCCGAGCACATGGCCGCGGTCCTGCGGCAGAAGCTGGACGAGAACACGCTCCCGGTCGCCATCGGGGACATGGCCACGACCGTCGTCCCCGGCGAGTTCGCCCTGGTCTATCTCGTCTACAACACGATCACGAACCTGCTCACGCAGGACGAACAGGTCGAGTGCTTCCGCAACGCCGCGCGCCATCTGACGCCGGGCGGCCGGTTCGTCGTCGAGCTGGGTGTTCCGCCGCTGCGGTTCCTGCCTCCCGGGCAGGTCGCGGTGCCGTTCGACGTCTCCGAACGGCACCTCGGCTTCGACACCTTCGACCTGGTCGAGCAGATCCTCGTCTCGCATCACCTCACCCGCGACGGCGACGACGGGCGCTATCGCCGCGACGCCTCCCGGCACCGGTACGCGTGGCCGGCGGAACTCGACCTGATGGCACGGATCGCGGGGCTCGAACTGGAACGGCGCGTTGCGGACTGGAACGGGGCACCGTTCACCCAGGACTCCGCACAGCACATCTCCGTGTGGCGCAAGCCGGCCTGAAACCGGGAACCGGCCAAGCCGGAACCGGCCCCGCGGTCCCGGTCGCGCCCGGACTAGCCGAGAAACGACAAGCGGACCTCGCGGTGGGGGTTGTCCCGGTTCGTGTCCACTAGGCACACCGACTGCCACGTCCCCAGCTCCAGGCTCCCGTCGACCACCGGCAGGGTCGCGTGCGGCGGGACGATGGCGGGGAGGACGTGGTCACGGCCGTGACCGGGGCTGCCGTGACGGTGTTGCCAGCGGTCGTCCGCGGGGAGCAGGGAGTGCAGCGCGGTGAGGAGGTCGTCGTCGCTGCCCGCGCCCGTTTCGATGATGGCGATTCCGGCGGTGGCGTGGGGTACGAAGATGTTCAGGAGACCGTCGCGGCCCGCCGCGACCTCACGCAGGAAGGCCTCGCAGTCGCGGGTGAGGTCGACGACCGCCTCCGACGAACCGGAGGAGATGTTCAGGACGTGCGTGGTGAAGGCATCGGACATGCCTCAATCCTCTCCCATACGACGGATTCCGCACGGGATCCAGGGCGCCGCGCGGAGGCTGTGGGACCCCTACATCTCACAGGTCCCACGGGCGCAGCAGGGCGTGATCCTGACCGGCGGTGACAGTCGTGCTCCTGACCGGCGGAGACATCGACGGCGGGGTCGGCCGGTCGCGGGCGGCGGCCGACGTGGGCCCGTCGGGTGGCTCACAGTCGGGTGCCCGGCGGGAAGATCCCGGAGACCGGTCCGGTTGGTAGAAGCGTGAACGACACAGGGGTACGCGCGCGTGAGGTCGATGTGGTCGTCATCGGGGCCGGACAGGCCGGTCTGGCCGGCGCCTTTCACCTGCGGCGCACCGGCTTCGAGCCCGGACGGGACTTCGTCGTCCTCGACCACGCGCCGCGCCCCGGCGGCGCCTGGCAGTTCCGCTGGCCGTCGCTGACGTACGGCAAGGTGCATGGGATGCACTCCCTGCCCGGCATGGAACTCACGGGCGCCGACCCGGCCCGACCGTCCTCCGAGGTCGTCTCGGAGTACTTCGCCGCCTACGAGCGCGCCTTCGACCTGCGGGTACGCAGGCCGGTCGATGTCAGCGCCGTCCGGCAGGGACCCGGCGGACGGCTGCTCGTGGAGACCGGCGACGGTACGTGGTCGACCCGGGCGCTGATCAACGCGACGGGCACCTGGGACCGCCCGTTCTGGCCGCGCTATCCGGGCCAGGAGACCTTCCGCGGACGGCAGTTGCACACGGCTCAGTACCCGGGCCCCGAGGAGTTCGCCGGGCAGCGCGTGGTCGTCGTGGGCGGCGGCGCTTCCGGCACCCAGCATCTGATGGAGATCGCCGCCCACGCCTCCGCGACCACCTGGGTCACGCGAAGCGCCCCGGTGTTCCGCGAGGGCCCCTTCACCGAGGAGTTCGGCCGGGCCGCCGTCGCGCTCGTCGAGGAACGGGTCCGCCAGGGGCTTCCGCCCCGGAGTGTCGTCTCGGTCACCGGGCTGCCGCTGAACGACACGATCCGGCAGGCGCTGGCCGACGGCGTGCTGGAGCGGCGGCCGATGTTCGACCGGATCACCCCGGACGGCGTGGAGTGGGCGGACGGGCGGCGCCTGGACGCCGACGTGATCCTGTGGGCGACCGGTTTCCGGGCCGCCATCGACCATCTGGCGCCGCTGCGGCTGCGCGAGCGGGGCGGTGGCATCCGCGTCGAGGGGACGCGCGTGGTCGCCGACCCGCGGATCCACCTGGTGGGCTACGGGCCGTCGGCGAGCACCATCGGCGCCAACCGGGCCGGACGTGCGGCCGTACAGGAGATCAGGCGGCTGCTGGCGGACGCGCCGATCGCCGCGTGATGCCCCTGCCCGGCGTTCAACTCGCGGGAGAGGCTGCGGTGGGAGCGGCCGCCGTAGGAGTGACTGCGGTGGGAGCGGCCGCCGTAGGAGTGACTGCGGTGGGAGCGGCCGCCGTAGGAGTGACTGCGGTAGGAGCGGCTGCCGTGGAAGGGGCTGCGGTCGGAGCAGCTGCGGTCGGAGCAGCTGCGGTCGGAGCGGCTACGGTCGGAACGGCCGCCGTAGGAGTGACTGCGGTGGGAGCGGCCGCCGTGGGAGTGACTGCGGTGGGAGCGGCCGCCGTGGGAGTGGCTGCCGTGGGAGACCCGCTCCGGTGGTACCGGTTGAACTCGGCGACGTTGCGCTGGTGCTCCTCGTAGCTGGCCGTGAAGCGCGTGTCGCCCGGCTTGACCGTGACGAAGTACAGCCAGTCGCCCGGGGGCGGATTGATCGCGACACGCATCGCCTCCTCACCGGGATTGGCGATCGGTGTGGGCGGCAGGCCCATGCGCTGGTACGAGTTGTAGGGGCTGTTGAGCCTCGTGTCGGCCTGGCTGGTCCTCAGGGTGGAGCGGTTCAGCGCATAGTTGATGGTGGAGTCCATCTGCAACGGCATACCGCGCTCCAGGCGGTTGAAGACGACCCGGGCCACCTTGCCCATGTCCGCCTTGGTCGCCGCCTCCGCCTGCACGATGCTCGCGATGGTCACCGCCTGATAGACGTTCATCGCGTTGCGCTGCGCGCCCGCCGCGATCGGCGCTCCGTTGAACTTCTTGTTCGCGGTGCCGACCATGAACGACAGGAGCGACTCCGGGGTCGTCTTCTCGCCGAGCGGATACGTCGCCGGGAAGAGGTAGCCCTCGGGGTTGCCCCGGGCGTCGTTCGGGAGCTTGAGGCCGGCTTTGACGACGGACTTCTTGGTGGTGCCCGCGGGCACCCGGAGAGCCTTGTCGACGGCCGCGTAGACCTGGCCGGAGCGCCAGCCCTCCGGAATGACGAGCGACGTCGGGGGCGCGTCCTCGATTCCCATGCTCAGCAGCGGCACCGCCACGGCGGTGGCCGCCACGACGGCTCCGGTCGTGATGAGGGCGACCCGGCCCCGGCGCGTCAGTCGAATCGTGCTCCGTGGCGGAGTGTTCATCTGCATAACGGGCACGGTAACGCGCTAAAGCCTACAAACCCGGCATATCGTCATCTTGTCGGCTCCAGTTGGGCGTCCCGGTGCACCAGAGCGGCGTAGCGCCCCTCCCGCGTCAGCAGTTCCTCGTGCGTGCCGCGCTCGACCGCGCGGCCCGAATCGAGGACCACGATCTGGTCGGCGCCCCGGATCGTGGACAGCCGGTGCGCGATGGTGAGCGTGGTGCGGTTGGCCGACAGGGCGTCGATGGCCTCCTGGACGGCGTGCTCCGTACGGGTGTCCAGGGCGCTGGTCGCCTCGTCGAGGATGAGCACGGGCGGGTCGCGCAGGATCGTGCGGGCGATGGCCAGGCGCTGCTTCTCACCGCCGGAGAACCGGTGGCCGCGCTCGCCGACGACCGTGTCGTACCCGTCGGGCAGCGACGTGATGTGGTCGTGGATCTGGGCCGCCCGCGCCGCCGCGTGCAGCTCCTCGTCGGTGGCGTCCGGCTTGGCGAAGCGCAGGTTCTCGGCGACCGAGGCGTGGAAGAGGTACGTCTCCTGGGAGACGACGCCGACCGCGCGCGCGAGGGTGTCGAAGTCGAGGTCGCGGACGTCGACCCCGTCGAGGGTCACGCGCCCGCCCGTGACGTCGTACAGCCGCGGCACCAGATAGCTGAGTGTGGACTTGCCGGAGCCGGTCGGTCCCACGACGGCGAGGCTGCCGCCGGCCGGGACGGTGATGTCGATGCCGTCGAGGATCGGGGCGCCCTTGTCGTCGTAGCGGAACTCGACGTCCTCGAAGCGGATCTCACCCTTGACCTGGTCGAGGTGGACGGGGCTTTCGGGCTCGGTGATGTCGATGGGCAGGTCGAGGTACTCGAAGATGCGCTGGAACAGCGCGAGCGAGGTCTGGATCTGCACACCGGTGGACAGCAGGCTGACCGTCGGACGGAACAGGCCCTGCTGGAGCGAGACGAAGGCGACGAGCGTGCCGATCGAGATGGAGGGGCCGCCGAGCTGGAGGGCGACACCCGCGGTCCAGTAGATGACGGCGGGCATGCCGGCCATGACGATGCCGATGACGGACATGCGCCAGCGCCCCGCCATGTTCGACCTCACTTCGAGGTCGACCAGGCCCTCGGACTCCTCGGCGAAGGACTTCGTGAGCGAGTCGGCCCGGCCCATGGTGCGCCCGAGCAGGATGCCGCTGACGGAGAGCGATTCGGTGACGGTGGCGGCCATCGCCGCCATCTGCTTCTGGCGCTGGGTGGTGATCTTCCTGCGCTCGTTGCCGACCCGGCGGCTGATCCACACGAACACCGGCAGCAGGAGCAGGGAGACGACGGTCAGGCGCCAGTCCAGGGCCACCATCGCGACGATCGTGGCGACCACACTGGTGAGGTTGGAGACCAGCGAGGTGGCGGTGGAGGTGACGGTCGCCTGCATGCCGCCGATGTCGTTGGCGATGCGCGACTGCACCTCGCCCGTGCGCGTCCTGGTGAAGAAGGCCAGCGACATGCGCTGAAGGCGGCCGTAGACCGCTGTGCGCAGATCGTGCATCACGCGCTGGCCGACGGTCGTGGAGATCAAGGTCTGCAGGACGCCGAAGACGCCGCTCAGGACGGCGCTCAGGATCATGCCGAGGGCGAGCAGGGTCAGCAGGCCCGTACGGCCTTCGGGGATCGCGGTGTCCAGGATCGCCTTCAGCAGGAAGGGCGTGGCGACGGACACGAGGGACGCGGCGCCCACCAGCAGGCCGACGATCGCGAGGCGGCCACGGTAGGGCCGGAAGAGACTCAGGATGCGGCGCACCTGCCGTGGCTGTTCCTTGTCGACGGGTGGCGGGCTCCAGGTTGACTGGTCGGGACGCAATGGACTCCTAGGGAAATGGGACGACGAGGACATCAGTGAGGATCCGACGACTGCCGGAGCCTAGCTCATTGTTACCTATACTCACAATGAACGTCATCCTGATATTGTTCCCGCATGACCACCCCCGATGCCGACGGTCTGCTCGCCGAGCAGCTGCTGCGCCTGACGCGCCGCGTGCACCGCATCCAGAAGCGCCATCTGGAGCAGCGCGAGCTGGGCATCACACCCGCCCAGTCAAGGCTGCTGCGCACCCTCGCGCACTACAGCTCACCGCCCCGCATGGCCGATCTCGCGGAGCGCCTCGAAGTGGTGCCGCGCGCCGTGACCACGCTGGTCGACGGCCTGGAGGCGAGCGGCAAGGTACGCCGGGCACCCGACCCCACCAACCGCCGGGTGATCCGTATCGAGGTCACGGACGAGGGACGCAAGGCGTTGCGCGAACTGCGCGCCGCGCGCCGCGGCGCCGCGGAGGAGATCCTGGCTCCATTGACGGACGAGCAGCGCAAGGTGCTCGGCGAGCTGCTGGACACCCTGGTGGACGGCATGCCGAGGGCGGAACACCGTTGCTGAGACGGTTCAGGGCGGAGCTCCGCCGCTGAGACCGCACGGGGCGGAACACCGCCCACGGAGCGGTCGAGCACGGGTGCGCGCCGCTCGGTGAGCCCGTGAGGAGTGGTGCGCGATGCCTCTGCTGGAGCCCGACCCCGACGCACTGCGCCCCGACGGACACCGCGAGGCCCCGGCGGCCGACCGGGTCCCCGAGGACCGGGCCGGGGGCACCCCCGAGCCACTGCGCGGTGACCTGATCGCACTGCTCGGCGCCGACAAGGTGCTGACCAAGATCTCCGACCTCGTGCGCTACGCCTCCGACGCCAGCCCCTACCGATTCGTGCCGCGGGTCGTCGTGGTCCCCGAGGACATCGACGACGTCTCGGCCGTGCTCTCGTACGCGCACGGCAAGGGCCGCGAGGTGGTGTTCCGGGCGGCCGGGACCTCGCTCAACGGCCAGGCCCAGGGCGAGGACATCCTCGTCGACGTACGCCGGCACTGGACGGGCGTCGAGGTCCTCGACGGCGGAGCGCGGGCCCGTATCTCCCCGGGCACGACCGTCGCACGCGCCAACGCAGCGCTCGCCCGGCACGGGCGCGTGCTCGGTCCCGATCCGGCGAGCGCGATCGCCTGCACGGTCGGCGGCGTGGTCGCGAACAACGCCTCCGGCATGACGGCGGGCACCACCCGCAACTCGTACCGCACGCTCGCGTCGCTCACCTTCGTCCTGCCCACCGGCACGGTCGTGGACACGGCGGAGCCGGACGCCGACGTGCGGCTCGCGCAGGCCGAACCGGCCCTGTGCGCCGGGCTCATGGAGCTCAAGGCGGAGATCGAGTCCGACGCCGGGCT
Source organism: Streptomyces sp. NPDC005141 (assembly GCF_053599975.1). Lineage (NCBI taxonomy): Bacteria > Bacillati > Actinomycetota > Actinomycetes > Kitasatosporales > Streptomycetaceae > Streptomyces > Streptomyces sp. NPDC005141. The sequence continues at coordinate 59,229 of NZ_JBSFYW010000031.1, forward strand.
GGTCGCCCGCGTCCGCGCCAAGTACGCGATCAAGAACACCAACGGCTACCGCCTCGACGCCTTCCTCGACGGCTCGACGCCCGTCGAGATCCTGCGCGGCCTGATGGTCGGCTCGGAGGGCACCTTCGGCTTCATCTCGGAGGTCGTCTTCGACACCCTGCCGCTGGAACGACGGGTCTCCGCCGCGCTGCTCTTCTTCGGCTCGCTGCCGGCCGCGGCCGCCGCCGTGCCCCTGTTCACGGCCGCGGGCGCCTCGGCCGTCGAGCTGATGGACGGCAACACGCTGCGCGCCTCCGTGAGCGTCGAGGGCGTGCCCGGGGACTGGGCGGGTCTCCCGGGCCCGACGACCGCGCTGCTCGTCGAGTTCCGCGCTCCGGACGAGGCCACGCAGAACGCGTACGAGGAGAGGGTCCGCACGATGCTCGAGGGGCTCCCCCTGGTGACCCCCGTGCCCTCGGTGGCGAACTCCTTCACCCGCAATCAGCGGATCGTCGCCGGCTACTGGAAGGCCCGCAAGGCGTTCGTCACGGCGGTCGGCGGTGCTCGTCCGTCCGGCACGACATTGATCACGGAGGACTTCGCGGTGCCGCCCGAGCGGCTCGCCGAGGCCTGCGAGGCACTGCTGGAACTCCAGACCCGGCACGGCTTCGACGCCGCCGTCGCGGGCCACGCCGCCCACGGCAACCTGCACTTCCTGCTGGCCTTCGACGCGTCCAGGCCCGCCGATGTGGAGCGCTATGCCGCCTTCATGGACGAGTTCTGCCGGCTCACCGTCGAGCGCTTCGACGGATCGCTGAAGGCCGAGCACGCCACCGGACGCAACATCGCGCCCTTCCTGGAGCTCGAATGGGGGCCCGCGGCGACGGAGTTGATGTGGCGCACGAAACGGCTGATCGATCCCGACGGAGTGCTCGCACCGCGCATCGTGCTCGACCGTGATCCGCGAGCGCACGTGCGGGGCCTGAAGACGATCCCGCGGGTCGAGGCCATCGCCGACCCCTGCATCGAGTGCGGCTTCTGCGAACCGACCTGCCCCAGCCGGGACCTGACGACCACACCACGCCAACGGATCGTGCTGCGCCGCGAGATGATGCGCCAGCCCGGCGACTCCGCGGTCCAGCAGGGCCTCCTGGGGGCGTACGGATACGACGCCGTGGACACCTGCGCGGGCGACTCGACCTGCGGACTCGCCTGCCCGGTCGGCATCGACACCGGCGCCCTGATGAAAGAGTTCCGGCACGCGCGGCACTCGCCCCGCGAGGAGAAGGCGGCCGCGCTGGCCGCGCGGCACTTCCGCGCCCTCGAGGTCTCGGCCCGGCTGGCCGTCGCCGCCGCGGACCGGATCGGCGACCGGCGGGTCACCGCCGTCACGCGCGCGGTGCGCAGGGTCGTACGCCCGGACCTCGTGCCCGAATGGCTGCCGCGGATGCCGGGAGCCGCCGCCTCCGCCATGCCCGGTACGGCGCGCGTCGGGGCCGTCGCCGTCTACTACCCGGCCTGTGTCAACCGCATCTTCGCGGGTCCCGGAGACGTGTCGCTCGCGCGGGCCGTCGTCGCGGTCTCCGAGCGCGCGGGAAAGCCGGTCTGGATCCCGGACGACGTGAAGGGGACGTGCTGCGCCACGATCTGGCACTCCAAGGGGTACGACACGGGCAACGCCGTGATGGCCAACCGCGTCGTCGAGGCCGCCTGGGGCTGGACCGCCGGCGGCAGACTGCCGCTCGTCGTCGACGCCTCGTCCTGCACGCTCGGCATCGCGCGGGAGGTCGTACCGTATCTGACCGCCGACAACCGGGAGTTGCACGCCGGGCTGACGGTCGTCGACTCGCTGGTGTGGGCCGCGGAGGAACTCCTCCCCCACCTCACCGTGCACCGCACTCTCGGCTCCGCGGTACTCCACCCGACCTGCTCCATGCGGCACTTGGGCGACGAGGCACAGCTGCGTACGGTGGCCGAGGCGTGCGCCGACGAGGTGGTGGTGCCCGACGACGCCGGGTGCTGCGCCTTCGCGGGCGACCGCGGCATGCTCCACAGGGAACTCACCGAGTCGGCCACCCGCGAGGAGGCGGCGTTCGTGGACTCCCGCGACTTCGACGCTCATCTGTCGGCGAACCGCATGTGCGAGGTGGGCATGGAACACGCGACGGGCCGCGGCTACTACTCCGCCCTGCTGGCGCTGGAGCACGCGACCCGTCCGGCGGCCGACGACCGGTCCGGGTGACCCGGCCGGACGCCGGACACCGGACGCCGGACGCCGGACGCCGGACGCCGAGCATGGGATACCGGACGGCGAACGCCGCGGGAGGCACCCCGCGTCCGCCGTCCCTCCTCGCCCGGGCCGCCGCTCCCGGGGAATCGCGGCCCCTCGACGGCCGCCTCAGCAGCCGGTGCGATCCTCCGTCAGCAGCCCCTGCACGGTGACGAGGGAACGGTCGTAGCAGCCCGCCGAGCCGTACCGGCGATAGCGCTCGCTCGTCGTGGCGACGGCGTGACGCTGGTCGCGCGGCACGTTCGCCGTGTACGTCGCGTCGCCCGTATAGGTGTCGTCGAGCCATGACCACGCGGTGCGCCGGCCGGCCGACGCCTCGGTCACGGCGGCCCGGTCGCCGAGCGTCAGCACGGTCCGCAGCCGGTCGTCCGCGCCGAGGGTGGTCGTGCCGTCCATCGTGTACGTGCGCCGGGTGTACGTCGTCACGGCGGGTCCGCGTCCGTCGACCGTGACCGTCTCGTCGTCGGTCCACTTCGCCTCGAGGCCGTCCGTGGTCTCGCCGTCGGTCCAGCGGTGCCCGGAGGTGTGCGCGAGAGTGCGGCTGACCGTGGTCCGCACCCGACCGTGCGAGGTGTCGAGGTATCCGGCAACCGTCAGTCGGTGCCCTCCCTCGGTGTCGAGCCGGTTCTCCGAACCTGGCTTGTACGTAGAAGAGTTGACGAGATCGCCCGCCTCGGCCCGAGTGAGGGCACCGCCCACGTGGGCGCGCCGCGCGTCCTGCCAGACGAGCACGTTGACCGGCACGCTCCAGCCGGTCCGCCCCTCGGGGACGCCCACGACCGAGACGTCGATCCGGTGCGGACGCCCGTCGTTGAGCAGTCCGGCGAAGGGGGTCAGGTCGTACTCGACGGGCTTGACGTCGAACGCGCGGGGCCCCGGAATCACGTACCAGAGGAAGGGGTTGGACCAGCCGCCGGTCCACACGGTCGGGAACGGCTCGGCGATACCGGCGAGTTGGCCGTCGACACTGATCTGCACCTCACGGTAGGGGCCGTTGTCCGCCTTGCAGGAGTAGGGCGCCTCGTCCGGGACCGTGAGATACCAGTACTCCTCGCAGCCACCACCGGACCCGGTCGCGTACACCTCGGCGATCACGCGCTCGCTGTTGCGCGGGGTGGTCAGGGTGCCGTCCTGGAGCGTCAGGACACGGTCGGGGGCCGCGGCGGGCCCGCCCGCGTAGAACGTCAGCGTGGCCCTGACGTCGAGGACGCCCGTGTACGTGTCGTCGACGACGTTCCCGATGAGCATCTCGACGTCGCGGCTGCGCCGGAACGTGTCGCTGTAGCGCGTCACGTCCTTCTCGACGGACCACGCGATCCCGTCGGGCGACGGCTCCGGGGTGGACGTGCGGAGGATCTCCACCCCGCCGACGCGCAGATACCCGAGGCGGTCGAACTGGCGCCCCTTGACCTTGCCTTCGAGGCGGAGCACGACCTTGCTCCAGCGGTCGCCGCAGCGCTTCGGCGGGGTGTAGGTGCCCGTGTACGGCGTGAAGTCGCGGAACTGCGCCTCGGCGAGGGTCACTTCACAGGACGTACCGGCGGGCCTGCCGACGGGCGGGGAAGCGGTGACGGGATCGTGCCAGTCGCTGCCGAACTCGGCGGGCACGTCGGCGGATCGGGCGATGACGGGTACGCCGGACGTACGAGCCGCGACGGACGCGGGGGCCGCCGGGGCCGGGCCCGCCCCGAGGAGGGCGCCCGCCACGAGGATCACTCCGGCGAGCATGGACATGATGACCGGTCTACTCATGTGCGGTGTTCTACGGGGCGGTTGAGCCGTCCGCAATGGCGCCTCGAAGCCCCCGGCGCACCCGAACGACGGAACGGCGGAACCCCGGGCCGCTGCAACGGCGAACCCCCGGAAGCTGGAACAGCGGGGTGACCGGGGCGGCGGAACAGCGGAGTGACCGGGGCGCTGGAACAGCGGAGTGACTGGGCGGCGGAACGACGGGGTGACCCGGGCGGCGGAACATCGGGACGTCCGGCGAACCGGCCGGCCCCGCCTCGCGCCTCCGCCGGCATCCGGCCGGACGCCCGGTGCGCTAGGCCTTCAGGTCCGCCTTGTCCCCCATCACGACGACGGGGTGCTGATCCGGGTCGAGTGTGCGCAGCAGGTACTCCATGGCCGGCTTGGACAGGCTCACGCACGCCGACGTGCCGCTGCCGTGGTCCATGTGCAGCCAGATGCCGCCGCCCTTCTCGTCGCCCCAGGGGCGGGTCGGGTCGTCCGGCGGATTGCCCTTGAGACGGTTGTAATCGATGGCGATGACGTAGTCGAAGTCGTGCCAGTGCGACTTCGCCCAGTAGCGCGGTGCCTGGAAGCCGTCCGCCTGCGTGTACGGGAGCCGGGCGCCCGGGTCGTCGAGCACACCACCGGCGTCGCTGAGCGTGAACACTCCGACCGGACTGCGCTTGTCGCCCTCGTGATGGTCGGTGGTCCAGCCCTTCTTCCCATTGTGCGCGGCCCAACTGCGGGTCTTCTTCCAGGCCGTACCCGACTTCGTGTACAGCACCGCCGTGGAGTTCGCGGAATCCTTGCCCTCGCCGTAGACCGCGAGGACCTGGCGGGACTCGGACGGGATCTTCCGCTGGAGCTTGTCACCCACATCGGGGATGCGCTTCGGATCGACCGCGGGCGCGCTCGTACGGGCCGCTGCGCCACCCGATCCCGCGTGCCCCTTCGTCCCGCTCCCGCCCGCCGAGCCACCACAAGCCGACAGAGTGACCGCGACGGCCCCGCAGGCCACTGCCGCGAGCCCCGTACGCATCGCACCGTTCTTTCGCATCCGCCCATCCTCGCACCACGTCTCGGACGAATCGCCCTCTCCCCCCAGCCCGGCCGTTCGCGGCCGGTCGGGCCGATTCCGTCCCCCTGCCCGGTAAATGGTTTGCCTCCGACCACGTTGCGACGCGAACCTTTCACGGTTTGCTACCGGCCTCGGCCGGAAGGTTGCCGAAATCCGCGGCTCCCTCCACCCCCTGACACGAGCCACTGGGACGTCATGCAGATCCAAGACCTTCCGTATCCAGACCCGGGCGTGCCGGACACGCGCTCAGGTCCCCGATTCCTGTGGTGGCTCGGGCGGAACCAGCTCGGCGGTCAGTTCAAGGCCCTGGCCTGGGGCCTGCTGCACTTCGTGGCCGTCTCCGTGCTGCCGTTCTGCGTCGGTCTGGCCGTCCAGGCCGTCATCGACCACTCCGGCACCCGGCTCGCCCTGACCGGCGGGCTGATGGTGCTGTGCGGCGCGTGCATCGCCCTGGGCGAAGCCATGCTGCACCGCGCGGCGGTCACCAACTGGATCACCGCGGCAGCGCGCGTACAGCAACTGCTCGCCCGCAGAACCGCTCAACTGGGCGCCGCGCTGACACGGCGCGTCGCGGCGGGTGAGGTGGTCGCGGTCTCCACCGGCGACGTCGAGAAGATCGGCTGGTTCGTGGAGGGCATGTCGCGTTTCACGGCGGCGGCCGTGACCGTGGTACTGGTCTGCGTGGGCCTGGTCCTCTATCAGCCGGCGCTCGGCGTGATCGTCGCCGTGGGCGTACCCGTGCTGGCGTTCGCCGTGCTGCCGCTGCTGCCCCGCGCCACCCGGCGCGCCGACTTCCAGCGGGAGAAGGCGGGCCGCGCCACCGAGCTGGCGTCCGACACCGTCGCCGGCCTGCGGGTACTGCGCGGCATCGGCGGCGAGGAACTCTTCCTCGACCGTTACCGCCGCGCCTCCCAGGAGGTCCGCCGGGCCGCGGTGCGCAGCGCCCGCATGTGGTCGCTGATCTCGGCGATCCAGGTACTGCTGCCCGGTCTGCTGATGATCGTCGTCGTCTGGCGTGGTGTGCAGCTGGCCCGCGACGGCCACATCACGGTCGGCGAACTGGTCACCGTCTACAGCGCCGTCATGCTGCTTACGTACCCTTTGCGGCATTTCGAGGAAATTGCCATGGCCTATTCGTTCTCGCGTCCGTCGGCCCGGCGGGCCGCCCGGGTGCTGTCCCTGGAACGGGCCATGGACAGCGACGGCTCGCGCGCCGCTGAAGTCCCGTCCGGCGATCTGTACGACCCGGTGACCGGGCTGCTCGCTCCCGCGGGGCGGTTCACCGCCGTGGTGTGCGGCGACCCGGACGCGGCGGGGCTGCTGGCCGAGCGGCTCGGTGGCCATGCCTCCGAGCCGGGCACCGAGGTGCTTGTCGGGGGCGTGCCGCGGAGCACCTCCGCGATCCTCGGGGGCGTACCGCTCGACGACCTGCCCCTGGACTCCGCCCGCACCGCGGTCCTCGTCCAGGACAAGGACCCGGTGCTGCTGTCCGGCTCACTGCGCGAGCTGCTCGACGTACCCGCGTCGGGTCTCGTGAGCGCCGATGCAGCGCTGGCCGCCGCGCAGTGCGGCGACGTGCTGAACGCGCTCGCGCAGGGCTCACTGGACGCCGAGGATCCGATGGACGCCCGCGTCACCGAACGCGGGCGCTCCCTGTCCGGCGGCCAGCGTCAGCGGCTCGCGCTGGCCCGGTCCCTGATCACGGACCCCGAGGTGCTCGTCCTGGACGAGCCGACGTCCGCGGTCGACTCCCACACCGAGGCCCGGATCGCCGACGGAGTGCGCTCCCTGCGCGCCGGGCGCACCACCGTGGTCTTCACCTCCTCACCGCTGCTCCTGGACCAGGCCGACCGGGTCGTCCTGGTCCACGACGGCGAGGTCGTCGCGGTCGGCGTGCACCGCGATCTGGTGCGCGACGAGCCGCGCTACCGGGCCGTGGTGACCCGCGAGACCGAAGAGGAGGCCGCCGCCGAGGCAGCGGCACAGGCCACCCTCCGCGGCGTGACCGTGGACGACGAGGCCGTTCTGGACGGCGTACTGGAAGAAATCGAGGAGACCGCATGATCGGCGTGGCGCCACCGGCGTACGACCCGGCCGCCCCGACGACGGCGAACACGCTGCCCGTCGGCGCGCCCGCGACCGTACGCGCCTACGTGACCGAACTGTTCCAACGGCACCGCAGGGCCTTCCTGCTTCTGGTCGCCGTCAACACCGTGGCCGTCGTGGCCTCGATGGCCGGGCCCTATCTGCTGGGCTCGGTCGTCGAACGGGTCTCGGACCACACGCGCGAACTCCATCTGGAGGCCACCGCCGCCCTGTTCGTCGTCGCGCTGGTCATCCAGGCCGTTTTCGTCCGCCAGGTGAGGCTGCGCGGCGCGATGCTCGGGGAGCGCATGCTGGCCGATCTCCGCGAGGACTTCCTCGTGCGGTCGGTCGGGCTGCCGCCCGGCGTCCTGGAGCGGGCCGGGACGGGCGACCTGCTGTCCCGCATCACCACCGACATCGACCGGCTCGCCAACGCCATGCGCGAGGCCGTGCCGCAGCTGGCCATCGGTGTGGTGTGGGCGGCCCTGCTGCTCGCCGGGCTCACCGTGACCGCCCCGGCGCTCGCTCCCGCCGTGCTGGTCGCCGTGCCGCTGCTGGTGGTGGGATGCCGCTGGTACTTCAAGCGCGCGCCCTCCGCCTATCGCTCGGAGGCCGCCGGCTACGCCGCCGTCGCCGCCGTCCTCGCCGAGACGGTCGACGCCGGCCGCACCGTCGAGTCGCACCGCCTGGGCAGGCGCCGCATCGAGCTGTCGGACCGGCGGGTCCAGGAATGGACGGCATGGGAGCGGTACACGCTCTGGCTGCGGTCGGTCCTCTTCCCGGTCGTCAACATCACGCATGTGACGGTGCTCTGCTCGGTCCTGATGATCGGCGGATTCTTCGCCCTCCAGGGCTGGATCGGGGTGGGACAGCTGACGACGGGTGCGCTGATCGCGCAGATGCTCGTCGACCCGGTGGGACTCATCCTGCGCTGGTACGACGAGCTGCAGGTCGCCCAGGTCTCGCTGGCACGGCTGGTCGGTGTCCGGGACATCGAGCCGGCCGCGGGAGACCCGACGGTGGCGCCGGAGGGACGCGACGTCCACGCGGACCGGGTGCACTTCGGCTACCGCGAGGGCGTGGACGTACTGCGCGAGGTCTCCCTGGCGGTCGCGCCCGGTACCCGGCTCGCCCTGGTCGGCCCGTCCGGCGCGGGCAAGTCCACGCTGGGCAGGCTGCTCGCCGGGATCTACGCACCCCGGGACGGCCGGATCACGCTCGGCGGCGCCGAGCTGTCCCGGATGCCCGCCGAGAAGGTCCGCTCGCACGTGGCCCTGGTCAACCAGGAGCACCACGTCTTCGTGGGCTCCCTGCGCGACAACCTGCTGCTCGCCGTCCCGCACGTCCGGCACGGCACGGACGAGGAGGCACCGGCCGAGGCTCCGGTCGACGCCATCGACGCCCGGTTGTGGGCGGCTCTCGGAGCGGTCGACGCGGACGGCTGGGCGCGGGCGCTGGACGACGGCCTGGACACCGAGGTCGGCTCGGGCGGGTTCGCGCTCACTCCGGCCCAGGCCCAGCAGATCGCGCTGGCCCGGCTGGTACTGGCCGACCCGCACACCCTGGTCCTGGACGAGGCGACCTCGCTCCTGGATCCGCGGGCGGCCCGCCATCTGGAGCGCTCGCTGGCCCGGGTGCTCGACGGCCGCACCGTCGTGGCGATCGCCCACCGCCTCCACACCGCTCATGACGCGGACATCATCGCCGTCGTCGAGGACGGCCGCATCAGCGAACTCGGCAGCCACGAGCAACTGGTCGCGGCGGACGGGGCGTACGCGGCGCTGTGGAGGTCCTGGCACGGGTGAGCGGAGGGTGCCGCCCGGACCGTGCCCGGCCCGGCACCCGACGCGCCGGTCCGCTCCCGCCCGCACGGTGGACCGGACCGGTGCGGACCCGCCCTCCGGGTGTCCCGCGCCGCTTTCGTCCCGCCGCTCAGTGGAGTGGGCCGATGGAGGCCGGGTCCGGCAGTGGGCTCGGTCGACGCGGTCTCCCTTCTCGCCGGGAACCGGGTCGCGCCGGCCCTCCGCGAGCCCCGCAAGAGGCCGGTGGGGCCGGACGTCGGCCCTTGTGGCGCTGCTCGTCGGCCGCTGTGGCGTTGCGCGGGGGCGAAGGGGGGTGGAACCCTGGACGTGGGCACCCGCTCGGAGGGCTCCCGGGAACCATCCGGTTCGCTCGGGGCGACGCCTGTGTCCTGTGGCCCGCGGGCCCGTCGCCGAGTACGGCGGCACCGGTCCCGTCCGCACCCCCTGGAGGTAGCCGTGGACAGCGCCGACGGATGGGGAGACGACGTCTACCAGCCCGACGGATCCGAGGTACAGGACGACGCGGGGCTGCTCGACGGCGAGGACACACTGGTCGCCGACGGTGTCAGTGACCCACTGGACCGTGGCTGGTCCCCGCCGGATCGGCCGTGGGCGGTGGAGAACCGCGGGGTGACCGCCTCGGAGCGCCGGGCGGGCGAGACCCTGGACCAGCGCCTGGCCGAGGAACTGCCCGATGTCGCCGAACCCGACGGAGACGGCATCGGCGACTGCCAGGGCACCGACGGAGAACCCCTCGACAACGAGGTCGGCGCCCTCCGCTCGGGCCGTCTGGTAGCCCCGAACGAAGGCGCGCACGAGGACGAGGAGAGCGGGCTCATCGCCACGGACATCGGCATCGACGGCGCCGCGGCCTCGGCCGAGGAGGCCGCGATGCACATCGTCGACGAGGACTCCGTGCCCGGCTGACCGGCGCCCGACCCGGCCCTCCCTCAAGGAGCACCCATGCAACAGGACAAGCAGCCCGACTACCACCCCGTGGTCTTCCGCGACCGCGCCGCCGGATACGCCTTCCTCACCCGCTCCACCGCGACGAGCGACCGGACCATCGACTGGGACGACGACGAGACCTACCCGGTCGTGGACGTCGAGATCTCCTCGGAGAGCCACCCGTTCTACACGGGCAAGGCCCGCACGGTGGACTCGGAGGGCCGCATCGCCCAGTTCGAGCGGCGGTACGGAGGCGGGGAGCCGGGGACCGGCGCCGCGGAGAACGCCTGAGCGGGACGGGCGTCGCCTGCTGAGCGAAGGACGTCCCGCCGGCTGAGCCGGGCGCCCGCGCGAACCGCCCCTCCCGCCGCCGCGTAGGGCCACAGCGGGGAGACTCCGCACGATGCCGGTGTGCGAGCCCGGCGTCACCGAGCGTCGGTGTCCCCGGGGAGGAGACGGCCTCAGATGAAGTTCAGCGCGGCCGCGCAGCCCACGCCGCCCAGCAGCATGAACACCGGCATCAGCACCTTGAGCTCGACCCAGCTGCCCGCGCGGAAGCGCATCACCTTGGGCGGGCCGATCGGATACCAGCGCTTGCGGCCGACCGGGATGGGCCACAGGATCGGGCAGCCGGACACCGTCAGGGCGTCCCCGATGTCGTGCACCAGGGCGCCGAGGATGATCGGCAGACCGAGCCACAGGTACTCCTGGCCCGGCGCCGTGAACAGCCAGTCCGCACCGTTGCCCGGCTTGTCGAGCGTTCCCGCGAGGATCCACGAACTCGTCGCGGCGAGCAGCCAGACCAGGACGTTGCTGCTGGAACCGCGGGCGGCCCGCCACAGCAGACCCTCGATGGCGAGCACCATGTGCACGAAGAGGATGGCCAGGACCGCCCAGCGCCCGCAGGTGATCGCCAGCACCGCCGTGCCCGCGCCGAGCAGCACCGCCCACAGCCAGGTGTGGGTCAGCGTGCGGTGACCGCCGGAACGCCGCGGGTCGCCCGGCTTCCGGGTCCCCTTGTAGGCGGCGTAGGAGAGTTTGTCGACGATCTCGCAGAGGCGTCGTGACACCGGACCGAAGGCGTTCGAAATGGTGGCGGCCTTGTGGTCCAGGTCCGGGGCGAGGGCGGCGCCTGCGCAGATCAGCGCGCCGACCAGCAGAACCGGCCAGGGCATGGTGTGGCCGGCCGCGGCGGCGGCCGCTCCGACGCCGAGCCAGGCCGCGGCCCCCGACAGTGAGTGTGCTGGTCCCATCATGGCCGTTCCCCGCCCTATTCCTCTTGTGCAGCTGTCCAGTTGCCCGTGCACGCTGACGCGTCATCGGCGCCACAGCGTAGCGTTCGTGATCTTTCGACGAACATCCGATTCCCCCATCGCGTGCGACGACAGGCAAGATGGGGGCGTGACCCTTATCGATCAGCTGCCGCAGACCGCAGACCCCGACGCCCTCTACGAAGCCTTCGAGTCGTGGGCCGGGGAACGCGGTCTCACCCTCTACCCCCATCAGGAGGAGGCGCTGATCGAGGTGGTCTCGGGTGCGAACGTGATCGTCTCGACGCCCACCGGCTCGGGCAAGAGCATGATCGCCGCCGGTGCGCACTTCGCGGCGCTCGCCCGCGACGAGGTCACCTTCTACACGGCTCCGATCAAGGCACTCGTCTCGGAGAAGTTCTTCGAGCTGTGCAAGATCTTCGGCACCGAGAACGTCGGCATGCTCACCGGCGACGCCTCCGTGAACTCCGACGCCCCGGTCATCTGCTGCACCGCCGAGATCCTGGCGTCCATCGCGCTGCGGGACGGCAAGCACGCCGATGTGGGCCAGGTCGTCATGGACGAGTTCCACTTCTACGCCGAGGGCGACCGGGGCTGGGCCTGGCAGATCCCGATCCTGGAACTCCCCCAGGCGCAGTTCATCCTGATGTCGGCGACGCTCGGCGACGTCTCGATGTTCGAGAAGGACCTCACGCGGCGCACCGGCCGCCCCACAGCGGTGGTCCGCTCGGCGAACCGGCCCGTCCCGTTGTCCTACGAGTACCTCCTGACTCCGCTGACCGAGACGATCACCGAACTGCTCGCGACCAAGCAGGCCCCTGTCTACATCGTGCACTTCACCCAGGCGCAGGCCGTGGAGCGGGCGCAGGCACTGATGAGCATCAACATGTGCACGCGCGAGGAGAAGGACCGGATCGCCGAGCTCATCGGCAACTTCCGCTTCACCACCAAGTTCGGCCGCAACCTCTCCCGCTACGTACGCCACGGGATCGGTGTGCACCACGCAGGCATGCTGCCCAAGTACCGCCGACTGGTGGAGAAGCTGGCCCAGGCCGGTCTCCTGAAGGTCATCTGCGGCACCGACACCCTCGGTGTCGGCGTCAACGTGCCCATCCGCACCGTGCTGTTCACCGCGCTCACGAAGTACGACGGCACGCGGGTGCGCACGCTGCGCGCCCGTGAGTTCCACCAGATCGCCGGCCGGGCCGGGCGCGCGGGGTTCGACACGGCGGGCTTCGTCGTGGCTCAGGCGCCGGAGCACGTCATCGAGAACGAGAAGTCGCTCGCCAAGGCGGGCGACGACCCGAAGAAGCGCCGCAAGGTGGTGCGCAAGAAGGCTCCCGAGGGCTTCGTCGGCTGGACGGAGAACACCTTCGAGAAGCTCATCTCCTCCGATCCTGAGCCGCTGACCTCGCGTTTCCGCGTGACGCACACCATGCTGCTCTCGGTGATCGCCCGGCCCGGCAACGCCTTCGAGGCGATGCGGCATCTGCTGGAGGACAACCACGAGCCGCGCAAGCAGCAGCTGCGGCACATCCGGCGGGCCATCGCGATCTACCGCTCGCTCCTCGACGGCGGCATCGTCGAGAAGCTCGACGAGCCCGACCCGACCGGCCGTATCGTGCGGCTCACCGTCGATCTCCAGCAGGACTTCGCGCTCAACCAGCCGCTGTCGACGTTCGCTCTCGCCGCCTTCGACCTGCTGGACCAGGAATCCCCCTCGTACGCCCTGGACATGGTGTCCGTCGTGGAGTCCACGCTGGACGATCCGCGGCAGATCCTCGCGGCCCAGCAGAACAAGGCCCGTGGCGAGGCCGTGGCCGCGATGAAGTCCGACGGTGTCGAGTACGAGGAGCGGATGGAGCGGCTCCAGGACGTGTCGTACCCCAAGCCGCTGGAGGAGCTGCTCTTCCACGCGTACGACACCTACCGCAAGAGCCACCCGTGGGTCGGCGATCACCCGCTGTCGCCGAAGTCCGTCATCCGTGACATGTACGAACGGGCGATGACCTTCACCGAGTTCGTCTCCTACTACGAACTCGCCCGTACCGAGGGCATCGTCCTGCGCTACCTGGCCAGCGCGTACAAGGCCCTCGAGCACACCGTCCTGGACGACCTCAAGTCCGAGGACCTGGAAGACCTGATCGCCTGGCTGGGCGAGCTGGTCCGGCAGGTCGACTCCAGCCTCCTCGACGAGTGGGAACAGCTCTCCAACCCCGAGGTGATGACGGCCGAAGAGGCCCAGGAGAAGGCCGACCAGGTCAAGCCGGTCACCGCGAACGCCCGCGCCTTCCGCGTCCTCGTCCGCAACGCGATGTTCCGCAGGGTCGAGCTCGCCGCTCTGGACAACGTCTCCGAACTCGGCGAGATGGACGCCGACGCCGGCTGGGACGCCGACGCGTGGGGCGACGCGATGGACAAGTACTGGGACGAGTACGAGGACCTCGGCACGGGTCCCGACGCCCGTGGCCCCAAGCTGCTGTCGATCGTGGAGGAGCCGCAGAACGGCCTGTGGCGCGTCCGTCAGACCTTCGCCGACCCGAACGGCGATCACGACTGGGGCATCAGCGCGGAGGTCGACCTCGTGGCCTCCGACGCCGAGGGCCGTGCCATCGTCAAGGTCACCGACGTCGGACAGCTGTGAGCACAGGAGAATCTCGCCGATGACGAACCCCGCCGAGAAGCTCGTCGACCTGCTCGACCTGGAGCAGATCGAGGTCAACATCTTCCGAGGCCGCAGCCCGCAGGAGTCCCTGCAGCGGGTCTTCGGCGGCCAGGTGGCGGGCCAGGCGCTGGTCGCCGCCGGCCGTACCACCGAGGGAGACCGGCCGGTGCACTCGCTGCACGCGTACTTCCTGCGCCCGGGCCGGCCGGGTGTCCCGATCGTGTACCAGGTCGAACGGGTGCGGGACGGGCGGTCGTTCACCACACGCCGGGTCACCGCGGTGCAGCAGGGCCGCACGATCTTCAATCTGACCGCCTCCTTTCACAAGCCCGAGGAAGGGAGCTTCGAGCACCAGCTGCCGCCGGCCCGCGAGGTGCCGGATCCCGAGTCACTGCCGACGGTGACGCAGGAGATCAAGGAGCATCTGGGCGCTCTGCCCGAAGCGTTGGAACGCATGGCACGGCGCCAGCCGTTCGACATCCGCTATGTGGACCGGCTGCGCTGGACGCCCGAGGAGACCAAGGGCGCCGAACCGCGCAGTGCCGTGTGGATGCGTGCCGTCGGACCACTGGGCGACGACCCGCTCGTGCACACCTGCGCCCTCACCTACGCGAGCGACATGACCCTCCTGGACGCCGTCCGTATCCCGGTGGAACCGCTGTGGGGGCAGCGCGGTTTCGACATGGCGTCGTTGGACCACGCCATGTGGTTCCACCGGCCGTTCCGCGCGGACGAGTGGTTCCTGTACGACCAGGAGTCTCCCATCGCGACGGGTGGCCGCGGACTGGCCCGCGGGCGCATCTACGACCTGAAGGGACGTCTTCTCGTCTCGGTGGTGCAGGAGGGACTGTTCAGAGCGCTGTAGGCGGACACGCGTCCGGCTTCCTGCGCCTCAGCCATCCGAGCAGCCCGCGTGTTCGCGCGGACTCCGGCGTCGTGAGCCGGTCTTCCGTGGCGGGGAGCCGTGGTCGGGAGGCGTGCGGAGCGCTGATCGGTGACGGCGGGGCTGATGGCGGTGGAACCAGGGGTGGTGGGCCCGACGGCGCGGTGACCGCCGGCCCCGGGGCCGCGACGGATGAGGCGGTCGGTGTCGGGCGGAGGGCGGGGCGGTCCTGCCTGGCTTCGGTCAGGCTCTGACCCAGGTCGGCCCTGAGCCAGCTGATCTCGTCGGGATCGTCCGCCGTCGTGATGCGCTCGGCGATCCGCGCCGCCGGCGATTCCGGGGCCGCCTGCGAAACACGCTCGGGCCGGAGGCTGTCGAGGTGGGCGCGCTCGTGGGGATCCTCGACGATCTCGGCCACTTCGACGGGATCGAGCAGGGACGCCACCACAGCGGCACGTGCCCAGGGATCCTTGGTCTGCCTCAGCAGGAATCCCAGGTGGCGACCGCGCCAGTTGCGCGGACGGAGGTCCAGGCCTTCGTCCAGCTGATCGCGGAGGCCTTCGGCTGTCCGGCCGGTCATCAGCGGTGCGTTCTGCTCGTCGGCGGCGAACTGCCGCAGTTCCTCGGCAAGGTAGAGCCAGACCACCATTCGGTAGCGGTTCAAATAGAATTTGATCGGCACCACGAGTCCCAGGCGCGCGAGGCGGGTGAACCGGGTGGTCGTGACGCCCATGAGAGCGGCGCCCTCGGTGGTGCCGACGGCCTTGACCCGCTCACGCAGCGCCTCCGGGAAGCCTGCCTCGGCGCGCACCCGCTCGATCTCGGCGCGCGCGACCCTGCGTCCCCCACCTCCCTCGTCGGGAACCGAGCGCACACAGCCGAGGTGCAGGGCGAGATCGAACTCGCCGCGCCTGAGCTCCAGTTCTCGTGCCGCTCGGCTGAGCGACGAGGTGGCGGACCGCGTGGCGGTGCTTCCGGACATGGCTGTCTCCCCTGGGCTGTCGGACGCTCGCGCCGGTGTGCGCTCGCTTCGGGAAAAACCGTATCCGGCTTGTCGGACATCGTGTCGAGCCTGTGGACAACTCTGACCACGACGACATATCCGCAGGTCAGAGCTCTACAATGGGTGTGCCCTCCGGCTGTCGCGCGTCCACGCGAAGGTGTTCGCCGACGCGGTTCACCAGCAACGTCATCTCGTAGGCGACCTGGCCGATGTCCGCCTCCGCCCCGCTGAGGACGCACAGACAGCTGCCCGCTCCGGCCGCGGTGACGAAGAGCACCGCCTCGTCGAACTCGATCATCGTCTGCCGCACTTGTCCGGCACCGAAATGGCGGCCGGAGCCCTTCGCCAGGCTGTGCAGGCCCGACGAGACCGCGGCGAGGTGTTCGGCGTCCTCGCGCCGGAGTCCCGCGCTCGCGCCCGTCACCAGCCCGTCGTTGGACAGCACCAGCGCGTGCCGAACGTGCTCGACCCGCTCGGTGAGGTCGTCCAGCAACCAGCCAAGTCCCGTGTTCTGCTCCATGATCCGGTCTCCCCCTGCGTCGTTCCCCCCTGGCCGGAGGATTCGACCTGCAAGCCTTCCCCACAGTCGGCGTCCGGGCAAGGAGGATGGGCGGCATGGCAGAGAAGATGACCGACGAGCAGTGGCGAGCATTCGTCTCGCAGGGGACCCGCACGGGGAAGCTGTCCACCGTCCGGGCCGACGGAAGTCCGCACGTGGCACCGATCTGGTTCTTGCTGGACGGCGACGACCTGGTGTTCAACACCGCGAAGGACAGCGTCAAGGGACGGAACCTGGCCCGGGACGGCCGGGTCGCCCTGTGTGTGGACGACGACCGGCCGCCCTTCGACTTCGTGGTACTGCAGGGCCGGGCGGTGCTGTCGGAGGATGTCGACGAGTTGCGGCACTGGGCCGCCCGGATCGGCGGCCGCTACATGGGCGAGGAGCGCGCGGAGGAGTTCGGCAGGCGGAACGGGGTTCCCGGTGAACTGCTCGTGCGCGTGAGGATCGAGAAGGTTCTGGCCTACGCGGCCGTGGCGGACTGAACACAACGGCCGCGTACGCGTGAGCGGCCAGGGCCGGAGCAATGGTTCGCCGGCCGGGCGCCCACGGTGTCAGCCGACGGAGTCGAGCAGCCGGGCGGTGTGTACCCGCCCGGCGTATTCGACGAGCCGGATCAGCACCTCCTTGCCGGAGTCGCGGTCACGCGCGTCGCAGAGGACGACCGGCGTACCCCGGTCGAGGTCGAGGGCGCGGGACACGTCCTGGGCGCCGTACGCGCGAGCGTCCGCGAAGCAGTTGACGGCCACCACGAACGGGATGTGGCGGTGCTCGAAGTAGTCCACCGCCGGGAAGCAGTCTTCGAGCCGTCGGGTGTCCGCGAGGACGACAGCGCCCAGGGCGCCTGTCGACAGCTCGTCCCACAGGAACCAGAACCGGTCCTGCCCCGGTGTTCCGAAGAGGTAGAGCGAGAGGCCGGACCTGATGGTGATGCGTCCGAAGTCCATGGCGACGGTCGTGGTGACCTTCTGGTCCACTCCGCCGGTGTCGTCCACCGACTGACCGGCCTCGCTCAGCAGTTCCTCGGTGCGCAGCGGTCGGATCTCGCTGACCGCGCCCACCAGAGTGGTCTTTCCCACGCCGAACCCACCGGCGACCAATATCTTCAGCGCCAGGGCGGTCGAGTCGCCACCCGAGGCGTCGGAGTTCTCGGAGACCATCGATCACTTCTCTCGGGAGTGCCGACAACCGTCGGCATCGGTGCGTCTGCAGGGGGAGCGAAGTCAGCATCATGACAACTCCGGCGCCGCCGGACGGGCTTGGACCGCACATTGCCCCTTGCGACCGGAACGCGCCCCTTCGGTGCCCAGATGTGAACGCAAGGAGCCACAGTGCCGACCGGTGTGGGTCGCCTAGAGCGCCCTCAGTCCCTCGATCACCTCGCGGAGGATGCGCTCGTCGGGGAGTTGCGCGGGCGGCACCGGGCGGCTCACGGTGACGCAGCTCCGTTCCAGGAGATCACCCAGGAGCACCCTGACCACCCCCAGGGGAAGATCGGCGTCGGCGGCCAGTTCGGCGACCGACTGGGTCTCGGTACGGCACAGTTCGATCAGGGTGCGGTGCTCCGGACCGAGCGAGGTGTCGTCGTCGGCTCCGGGTGCGCCCGCGTCGAGCGTGACCAGGGCGATCAGATCGAAATGGACCCCGGTCGGACCGGCTTTGGTACGGCCGCCCGTCATCGCGTAGGGGCGGACTAGTGGTCCCGCGTCCTGGTCGTACCACTGACTGCCCGGCTGTGGCGGGGCTCCCGGAGTGTCCTCGGTCATCTGCACAGGCCGTCCTCGGTCATCCCGCGGCCGGCGGCTGTGCGGCGACGCGCGGTGGGGCGTGGAGATGCTCGCCGACGCGCTTGACCAGGAGCGCCATCTCGTACGCCACGAGGCCGATGTCGGCGGTGACGGCGGTCAGGACTGCGAGGCAGGAACCGTCCCCCGCCGCGGCGACGAACAGGAAGCCCTCGTCCATCTCCACCATCGTCTGGCGCACCCCGCCCGCGCCGAAGTGGCGCCCCGCACCCTTGGCCAGGCTGTGAAATCCGGAGGCGACGGCCGCGAGGTGTTCGGCGTCCTCACGCCGCAGGCCGGTGGACGCGCCCACCGCCAGTCCGTCGTTGGACAGCACCACGGCGTGTCGGACCTCCGCCACGCGCAGCACCATGTCGTCCAGCAGCCAGTCGAGCTCGCCGGACCGGTGGGCGGCTCTCGTACTCGGGTCCTGGATCATGCGGGGTCTCCTTCGCTGCTGTCGCTGCCCGCTTCCGGGTCGGGGGTGGCGCCGGCGCCGGGTGACCGGCCGCCGCCGCGTACCCAGCCGGCTCGGTACGCGGCCATGCGCGCCCTTACGAGTTCGGGTGTCCGCTCGTCGTCCGCCCCGGACACGGGGGGCTCCGCCTGTTCCTCGGAACGCTGTCCGCGCAGCTGGGGGGCCAGGTTCGCCTGGCGGACGCGGCGGGGAAGCTGGTCGGAGTCTTCGGGATCGTCAGGGGGACGGTGCAGCCGGAGCGCCGCGACTCCCGAAGGCGGGGTCTCCCGCGAACCGTTCGCCGGGGCTTCGGAGGCCTTCGGTCTCGGGGAGACCAGTGCGGGCCGCTCGGTGACGGGCTGGACGGCGTCCTGCTCCGGGACGGCCGACACGCGCGCGTACTCCCTCTCCACCGGCCTGTCCGCGTCGGCCTGACGGAGGGAACGTTCCGTCGGACCGTCGTGCAGCAGCGCCGTGGGCAGCAGAACGACCGCGGTGGTGCCCCCGTAGGGCGAGGTCCGCAGGTGCACCTTGATGCCGTGCCGGGCCGAGAGCCGGCTGACCACGAAGAGGCCGAGCCGGTCACTGTCGAACAGGTCCAGCGCCTCGGACTGCTCGATACGCCGGTTGGCCTCGGCGAGCCTCTCCTTGCCCATCCCGAGGCCCCGGTCCTCTACCTCGATCACGTAGCCGTTTCCGACCGGTTCGCCGGTGATCCGCACCCTGGTGTGCGGGGGCGAGAACTGGGCGGCGTTCTCGACGACTTCCGCCAGCAGATGGGTGAGGTCGGCGACCGCTCCCCCGACCACGGCCGCCTCGGGGAGTTGCCGTACCTCCACGCGCGCGTAGTCCTCGACTTCGGAGACGGCCGCCCGGACCACGTTCGTCAGGGGGACGGGCCTTCGCCAGGCCCGGCCGGGCGCGGCTCCGGAGAGGATGATCAGGCTCTCCGCGTGACGTCGCATCCGTGTGGTGAGGTGGTCGAGCCGGAAGAGGTCGCTCAGCTCGTCCGGGTCGTCGGACCTGCGCTCCATGGTGTCCAGGAGATTGAGCTGGCGGTGCACGAGAACCTGGCTGCGCCGGGCGAGGTTGACGAAGACCCCGGAGATGCCACCGGCCAGTTCCGCGCGCTCGACGGCGGCACGCAGGGCGGCTCGGTGCACGGTGTTCAGTGCCTCGGCGACCTGTCCGGTCTCGTCCTCCGAGGGCCGCCCCAGCGGGGCCTCGGCGTCCACGTCGACCGCATCGCCCGCGCGCAGTCTGCGCATGGCCGCGGGGAGCTTTCGACGGGCGATGTCCAGGGCGCTGTCACGCAGGCCGACGAGCTCGACGACGAGATCGCGTCCGATGCGTACGGAGATGATCAGCGAGGCGATGACGGCGGCGAGGCCGAAGAGGACCGCGGCACCGGCGGGGGTGAGCAGAGCCTTCCCGAACGGGTCGGTCCGGTCCGCGACACCACGGCCCGCTTCGGCATCGATCGTGCGCATGGCGTCCTGCACGCGCGCGTGAGCGATGTTCCAGACGGTCTCCGGCGCGGCGTCGAGGGCCTTGGCGCCGGGGCGCGAGACGAGCACCTTGTCCTCGACGACGCGTACATCCCCGTACGCGCTCCCCTTCACGAGGTCGTTCCAGGCGGTTCGTTCGGGCCCGCTCAGATCCGTCGCGGCGGCGTCCGTCAGTGTCCTGCGGGTGTCGACGGCCCCCGTGAACAGCCGTAGCCGCTCACCGTCGAGGGTCCCGGCGAGCCGGGCTGTGCCGAGCACGGCGTCCTCCTGGGCGAGCGCCTCTCCCGCCCGGGAGAGTTCGAGCAGGACGCGGTCGTCGGAGCGCAGGCCCGTGCCGGGGATGCCGGTGAGCGCTCCGTCGACGCCGAATGCCGTCGCGATGGTCCTGGTGTACCGGCCGTACGCCTCGTCCCATCCGGTACGGCGGTCCAGTACGGCGGTGCGCAGCGGCCGCAGTCGCTCCGCCTCGGTGACGAAGGTGCCGAGGCGCCCGGCGACTCCGTCGGGCAGGTCGGCACCGTCGGCGACGGTGTTGTGGTCCCCCAGGCGCAGCTTCACCACGGCACGGTCGGTGAGCCGTGAGAGTTCCTTGAACTCACTCGGCCGCACCGTGGCGGGGTCGGTCGCGTAGCGGACGGCCGCCGCCCGTTCCGCCTGGAGCGCGGCGACGGCGTCGTCGACGGGGGCTCGGACCGTCGAGTCCACGCGTTGCAGCTGCCGCAGCCGCGCGATGTCCTGCGCCGTGCTCACCGTGGCGAAGGCCCACAGAGCGAGCAGGGAGACGATCGGCACCATCAGCAGGCTGACGATCTTGGCCCGGACGGTGCGGGGCCTGATGTGCCACCGCCCCCCGCGGGCGAGTGTTTCCGTCGAAGGCCCGGCGACGGGCTCGCCGATGCCGGCGCCCTCGTCGGCCGGCGGTCCCGCGTGCGCGCGCCGACCGCGCAACGTGGGCGGTGGCTGGCCGCCGGATGTGGTGGTCCTACGGGGTGTACGCATGGCCTCCTCGATCGGAGAGGTTCGGGGCGTGCAGTCCGGGCCGCGTGGCTCCGGCCCGCCGTCAGCGGGCGACGCTCTCGACCGGCCGCTGGGCCGGCGCGGGTGCATCGCGCCGGTCGGACATCGGGGACAGCGCGACGAACGCCGCTGTCAGGAAGAGGTAGGACCCGAGACCGACCGCGAGAGGGAAGATGAACTGCATCGCCGTGGCCCCGGGCAGGGCGCCGCCGGAGGGGTTGACGCGTACGCTCACCGCCATCATTCCGGTGTAGTGCATGCTGCTCACGGCACCGCCCATGACAAGTGAGGCGACGGCCACTGCGACGGGCGACCTGATGGAGACCGCGGCCCACAGGGCGGCGGTCGCCGCGATCACGCCGATCACGACGGAGAGCCCGACGAGTGCCGGGTCGTAGCGCACCTGGCCGTGCATGCGCAGCGCCGCCATGCCCAGGTAGTGCATGCTCGCGACGCCGAGCCCGGTGGTGAGCCCGCCTAACAGGAGGGCGCGCCGCCTGTCGCGGCCGTATCCGACGGCGAAGAGGCCCGCGCCGACGACGGCCATGGCGACCATCAGGCTGAAGAGGGTCAGCGGCACGTTGTAGCGGATCTCCGTGCCGGTGACGCCGAATCCCAGCATCGCCACGAAGTGCATCGTCCAGATGCCCGTGCCGATCGCGGAGGCCGCGGCGAGGAGCCAGTTGCGGCGCGACCGTCCGGCCGAGTCGAGCGCGCGGACCGTGCAGCGCAGTCCCAGTGCGGCACCGATGCAGGCCATCGCGTACGACAGTACGGGGGTCAGCCAGCCGAAGGCGGCGTGGTCCAGGTGTCCCATGACCCAGGGACGCTAGTGCGCGTGGGGGCGCACAACTGGAGCGCATTTCGAAAGCTGTTGCAAAGTGACGAAGAGGTGCACCAGAGCGATCGCGTCAAGCTCGAACGTGTGCACCGCGTCATCCTTCATGTCGGTGAGAGATCATGCGGCGCATGAGCAACGACCACACACGCGTCCAGGAGTTCTTCGCCGCGCGCGCCGCCGGCTGGGACACCCGGTTTCCCGACGACGGGCCCGCGTACGCGTCCGCGGTGGCGCACATGGGACTGCGCGCCGGTGACCGCGTGCTCGACGCGGGCTGCGGCACCGGGCGCGCCCTGCCTCCGCTGCGAGCGGCCGTGGGCGGCACCGGGATGGTCGTCGGAGCCGATCTGACCCCGGACATGCTGGAGGCCGCCGTCCGGTCCGGACGGGACCGCGACGGGCAGCTGCTGCTGGCCGATGTCACCGGACTGCCCCTGCGCACGGAGTCGCTGGACGCGGTGTTCGCGGCCGGACTCGTCGCACATCTGCCGAACCCTGCTGAGAATCTGCGGGAGTTGGCCCGGGTGGTGCGGCCCGGCGGCACGCTGGCCCTCTTCCACCCGATCGGCCGGGCCGCACTCGCGGCCCGCCAGGGACGGCAGATCACGCCGGACGACCTGCGTGACGAGGCCAACCTGGCTCCCCTGCTGGCCGGTTCGGGCTGGGACATGACCTCGTACGTGGACGAGGACGCCCGCTTCCTCGCCCTGGCCGTCCGCCGGGGATGATCACCGGTGGAACACTGCCCGTCAGACTGCCCGTCAGCCGTCAGACTGGGCCCGCGACGGCCGCGGCGAAGGCATCGGGGTTGTCGAACATGATGTTGTGTCCGGCACCCGGCACGGTGATGACACGCACCCCTGCCGCCTCCAGGCCTTCCGCGCCCGGCAGTTCACCACTCAGCTCGCCCTGGAGATAGACGCGCTCCACCGTCAGCCCGACGAGCAGCTGACGCATCGTGGGGCTGGTGCCCCGCATGAGCCCCTTCGCCGTGCGGTGCAGGGCGCATGGATCGGCGAGGCGCATCGTCGCGGCCCAGGAGGGGCCGACCTTCTCGAGCACGCGCGCGTGCCCGCCGTTCTCGACATAGTCGTGCTCCTCGTAGGAGGCGATGCCGCTGCTGCCCGCGGTGGCCGGAGGGTACGGGTCGAGGTTGGCCTCCACGAGGACGAGCCGCGAGACGAGGTCGGGCCGCCGGTCGGCGAGCACGATGGCGACGGCACCGCCCATGCTGTGCGCGACGAGTTCCGCCGCGGTGACACGGGCCTCGTCCAGGGCGACCGCCAGCGCCGCGGCGTGGTCCTCCAGGGTGTAGCCGAAGTCCGCGGGCCGGTCACTGATGCCGTGGCCGGGCAGGTCGACGAACAGGGAGCGCCGGCCCGCCAGTTCGGGCCGGGCCGCGATATGGGCGTTGTAGACCGTCGAGGCCGATCCGAGTCCGTGCACGTACACGCGTGCGGGTCCGGCGCCCGCCGCCTCGGTCCAGCGGATGCGGCTTCCCCTGCCGTCGAACTCTGCCTGTCGCACAGCACTCTCCCCTGTTCGCCGTTCCTTCGGTTCTCCCAGCACCAGAAGAATACATCGGTTCCGATGTATAGCGTTAGCGATGTACAACGCGGGTGCGTCAGAATGTGGGTCATGCTGGAGCTGGCCATCCTCGGATTTCTGTACGACGCCCCACTGCACGGCTATGAGCTGCGCAAACGCATCACCGCCCTGACGGGGCACGTGAAGCCCGTGGCGGAGAGCACGCTGTATCCCGCGATCAAGCGGCTGGAGAACGCCCATCTGCTGGAACGGGCCACGCAGCCCGGATCGGTGGCCGCCCCGCGCCACGTCCTCACACTCACCGAGGAGGGCGGTCGCGAACTGCGCCGCAGGCTCGCGGAACCGGCGCGACGCGACATCACGGACGAGAACCGCTGGTTCACGGTGCTCGCCTTCCTGAGACACCTGGAGAACCCCGAGGCGCAGGCGGCCGTACTGCGGCGCAGACTGGCCTTCCTGGAGGAGCCCGCGAGTTTCTTCTACGACGGTGACCGGCCGTTGCGCGCCGAGGAGTTGGACGACCCCTTCCGTCGCGGCATCCTCACCATCGCGCGGGCCACGAGCCGGGCCGAACTGACCTGGCTGCGGACCACCCTCGACTCACTCGACGCGGTCGGGTGAGGCGGGACAGCCCCGCACGCCGGGCACGGGGCAAGTGCCCAGCTCGGCGACGCGGTAGCCGTCCGGTACCCGTTGATCTCCCGGTTCTGCCGGGCGAATTGCGGGGAGCGACGAGGCGGCAGCAGCCGGCCGCGCGTACGGCCCGCCGGACCAGCGCGCGTGGGGCATCACCCGGGGGCTCGTAGCGGAAGGCGCGGAGCAGCGGCTCGTCGAGCAGGGCGAGGGGGGTGGTGCGCAGCAGGGGCGCGAGCGGACGCGGGTACCGGGAGGCCATCAGGTCCAGCGTCGCGTCCGAGACCCGTCGGGCGCTCTCGTCCCAGCCGAAGTGAGCCTCTTCGTAGGCGTCGAGGCACGCTTCGAACTCCTCGTACGTCTGGGGGACGTCCTTGATCCCCATATGCCGGCCCAGGGTGCGGTAGCGCCCGGCGGACGCGACGATCTCGTGGCGCGACAGCCTGCGCCAGGCGTAGGCCTCGACCCACCGTTTGGGCATCACCACGAACGTGCAGAGCAATAACGCATGTGGTCGTTGCCGATGTCGTAGCTGCGGTGCATCTTGATGCGGCGGATCGCGGTCAGGCCCTCCTCGGCGCCGAAACCGTGCTCGACGATCGCGTCGAGGAGCAGCGCGGTGTCGTCGTAACCCTTCTGGCCGCGTTCCGTGAGCTCCGCCGTCTCGGCGAGCAGCCGGCCGATGCCCGGCACGGCGTAGGTGCGGTAGAGCGCCGGCTACAGGGCGCGGGTGAAGTCCCAGGGGAACTCGTACGCGGAGGTGAGCCGGTAGATCTCCGACGCCTCCTTCTCCGGATCCATCCGCCGGACCTGTTCGAGTCGCTCGTAGCGCTTCACCGATCCGCCCCCTTCTGTCTCCGCGCCTCCAACTCTACGTTGAGTAGCAGCACATGGACGGTCAGCGATCGATCACACAGGGGGAAGGTGACCCGATGTCCGGCATATTCGGCAGGCTCCGCACGATGGGGCGCAAGAAGACGGCCGAGCTGCCCGAAGGAAACCCGCCGGCAGGGGCACGGCAGGAGAGGAAGCGCACATACAACCTCTTCGAGGCGGCTGCGGTGTACGTGTCCGGGTGCGCGGAGGACAATCAGGAGCAGATCGACGAGGCGGCCGCCTGGGTGTCGCCCGAGGCACTGTCCTTCGGTGTGAACGAGTTGGCCTGCCGGGCCGTGATCGCTCTCGCCCGGGAGCGCGACGAGTCGCCGCAGGCGGTCGCCCGAACACTGCTCGGACTGCCCGCGGCCTGACCGGGGCGGGGTCCGCGAGGGCGTTTCGCCCCCGTCCAGCCGGATACCTGCAGCTCCGCATGCGTTTCGGGCCCGTGACAAGCGCCTTCCGGTCGCTTAAGGTGCGCCGACAGATGGAGCGATCGGGAGGCTGGAATGGCCGGGACGGACGAAGACGCCGTCGCCACCGGGGACGACGACGCACTGTATGTGCTGACGGCGGTGTTGCTGACACCGGCGAAGTTCCCCAGCGCGTTGGGTGACGACTATCCGGAGGCCTGCACGACGCTCGACCTCGCCCCTCTCGCCGAGGGGTACGGACTGGTGCTCGGCCAGGACGGAGACGGCGCGCGGTGGACCGTCGTCATCGACGACGTCTCACTGGTCGCCGTCGCCATCGCCTCCTGGGACTGCGGGATGGAGCACGAGTTGTCGCCGGACGAGCGGACGGTCGTCGCCGCGCTCCCCGGCTGGCCCCTCGACGTGGCCGTCTCGGCCCCCGGAGTTCCGGCTCCGCACGATCCGTCGACCGAGCTCACGGAGCGGCCCCCGCTCAGCCCGCCGGACACCACCACCTGGGGGCCGGCACAGCGACGCCTCGGCGCGGACGAGATCGCGCTCCAGTGGGCGACGTGGCGCGAGCAGATCGACGACAGCGAGTTCGCGTCCTCGGACGGCGCCGAGGGGGCAGAGTCCTCGGGCGACGTCGAGGGCGAGAGCGGTGGCGGCGGTGACCGCACCGGCGTTCGTAGGGTTCTCGCCGAGGCGCGCTCGTACGTGGACACACCGCCCCCGCTGGGCCGTGTCCGCTCGTCCTTCGCCACGGGCGACGCTCGGACACTGCGGGCCGACGGCCCGGGCTGGTCTCTCGTCGCCAGGACCGACGACATCGCGTTCGTCCTGCTCGACGAGGAACCCGGCGAGGTCCTGCCCGTCGGCCGCGGACCGGAGCTGCCCGGCCTCCTGGAGGCCCTGGACAAGATGGCGGTCCGCCCCAGCTGAGTGACCGCGCCACGCGGAATCCGCGTGGCGCGGCCTTTGTCCGTCCTCTGTGTCGGCCTCTCCGGACCTCACCGGCCAAGGTGAACCGCGGGGCGGTCGACGCTGCGGCGGTCGCTCCTCAGCGACCGAGCTCCTTACGGGTGGCACGGCGCAGCCTCCGCCGCTGCGAGGGGTCCAGCGCCAGGTACGCGGCCGCCGGGACTCCCAGCACGATCAAGAAGGCGGCCCACCAGGGCAGCCAGATCAACAGGATCAGGCCGACCGCCACACCCCCTGCGGCGATCTTCGCGTTCTTCGACATGTGTCGCCTCCTCCGCGGCTGCT
This sequence comes from Streptomyces sp. NPDC005141, assembly GCF_053599975.1. Taxonomy (NCBI): domain Bacteria; kingdom Bacillati; phylum Actinomycetota; class Actinomycetes; order Kitasatosporales; family Streptomycetaceae; genus Streptomyces; species Streptomyces sp. NPDC005141. The sequence goes on from NZ_JBSFYW010000031.1 coordinate 85,866, forward strand.
GCCGCTCTCTGTCCTGAGAACGGGTCCCCGTGCCCCACGGTTCCGGACCGCGACCCTGATACGTCCCTGACGCGCGCCCCCTACGCGACCCTGAGAAGCCCCGGCCTCGCGCCCATGGAACGTGGCCCCGGCGAGGAGTCGAAGAGTCCGGTCCCAGCGTAGGGAACAGCCAACTCCAGGCAGCGCCCGCGCACCAGGGGTTGAACACGGCCGGGTGCGTGGCGCCCTGGCGTTGCGAACGAGTGCGGAAAGTACACGCCGAATCTGCGGATCATGGCCGGAACCGGTTCTCGTACACCACCGGGCGTGCTGTAACCTCGGCGACCCGGCTCCAGTAGTCAAATTTGAGGAATGCATCATCGCTGAGCAGAGGATTCCCGCGGCCACACCCGCCGAGATCTCCGAGCTGGCACGCTGCCGCGCCATTTTCGTGCCCGCCGGTCCGTCGCGTACGGGCGGCATCGCGTTCTGGCACCCGTCCGGCGACGGGCCTTCCGTTGTGGCGTCCGGCTCCGCCGAGGACCTCACGGTGGTCCTGCCCGCGGAGGGCGGAGGCGTCGAGGCCGTGTCCGTGCCCGCCGTGCTGCTGCCGGTGAGGGCCGCCCTGCCGGTCCTCACGCGCGCGCGTGCCGCCGCGCACGCGCATCGGGCGACCTCGTTCTGGGGCGCGGCGGCCGTCCTCGCCCTCCAGTTCGCCGCGCGCGGGCTGCTGCTGCCCGGGCTCACGGCCGAGGACCAGGACGTCTGGCGCGCCGGCCCCCTGCGCGCGGAGGACCTGGAGCGCGTGCGCGAACTGGCCGCCGCGATGCCGCCGGAGGCGCACGCGGTGCCGGTGGCGGGCACCGAACCACCGCTGCTGCCCGATCCGGAACGACTGGTGCGTGCCTTCCTGGACGCCGTCGCCGACGCCCTTCCGCGCTCTCCGGCGGCGGCGATCGCGGCGGGTGGTCCGGCCTTCGCGGCGCCGGAGCCGCAGCGCGTACCGCAGCATCGCGCGTGGGCCAGGGAGGTGGCCGCGGTTCACGACGCGGACGTACGGATCTCTCTGCGTATGGAGGTGCCGGGGCTGGCGTCGGCCGTGTCGGAGGAGACGCGGATGCCGTTCCGGGCGGTACTGCAACTGCACAGCGTCAGTGATCCCGCTCTCGTCGCGGACGCGGCGGCCGTGTGGGCGGGGGCCTCGCCCCTCGGCCCGCGCGCGCGGATGGACGCCCTGCTCGCGCTGCGGCGCGCCGTCCGGGCCTGGCCGCCCCTGGCTCCGCTGCTCTCGGCCGCCGTGCCCGATTCCGTCGAGCTCGCCGACGAGGAGGTCGGTGAACTCCTCGGAGCGGGCGCCCGGCTGCTGGCCCTCGCCGGTGTCGACGTGCACTGGCCGAAGGAGCTCGCACGGAAGTTGACGGCCCGGGCGGTCGTCGGCCCGCACGAGGACGCCGACGCCCCGGGCGGGATCGCGTCGGGCAGCGACGGCGGCTCCGGTGCCGAAGCGTCCTCGGACGCCCCGTCGTTCCTGTCGGCGGAAGCCCTGCTCTCGTTCAACTGGTGCTTCGCACTGGGCGACCAGCACCTCACGCGGCAGGAGCTGGACCGGCTGGCCGAGGCGAACCGTCCCATCGTGCGCCTGCGCGACCAGTGGGTGCTCGTCGACCCTGAGGAGGTACGCCGCGCACATGCGCAGCGGGACCGCCGGGTCACACCCGTCGAGGCGCTGAGCGCCGCTCTGACGGGCTCCGTGGAGGTCGACGGCAGCCGGGTCGACGTCGAGCCCACAGGATGGCTGGCGGCGCTGCGGGAGGCCTTGGCCGACCCGGAAGGGCAACGGCCGGTCGGGCAGCCCGCGGCGCTCCGCGCGACACTGCGCGACTACCAGGCCCGGGGCCTCAACTGGCTGGCCCGGATGACTTCCCTGGGCCTGGGCGGCTGCCTGGCCGACGACATGGGCCTCGGCAAGACGATCACGCTGATCGCGCTGCATCTGCACCGGCAGACCGACGAATCGGCCGCGGGCCCGACGCTCGTCGTCTGCCCTGCCTCCCTGATGGGCAACTGGCAGCGCGAGATCGAGAGGTTCGCCCCCGGCACACCGGTACGCCGTTTCCACGGTTCCCGGCGCGGCCTGGAGGACCTTCGCGACGGCGAGTTCGTGCTGACGACGTACGGCACCATGCGACTCGACGCGCCACGGCTAGGAGAGGTGGCCTGGGGCCTGGTGGTCGCGGACGAGGCCCAGCACGTCAAGAACCCGTACTCGGCGACGGCGCGGGCACTGCGCACCATCGGAGCACGCGCGCGCGTGGCGCTCACCGGCACCCCGGTGGAGAACAACCTCTCGGAACTGTGGGCGATCCTCGACTGGACGACACCGGGCCTGCTGGGCCGGCTCGGCACCTTCCGCACCCGCTACGCACAGGCTGTCGAGGGCGGTCAGGACCCCGCGGCCGCCGAGCGACTCGCCCGGCTCGTACGCCCGTTCCTGCTGCGCCGCCGCAAGTCGGACCCCGGCATCGCACCCGAACTGCCGCCGAAGACCGAGACCGACCATGCCGTGACGCTCACCAAGGAGCAGGCCGGGCTGTACGAGGCGGTGGTGCGCGAGACCCTCGCGGAGATCTCGGGCGCGGACAGCATGGCCCGGCGGGGTCTGATCGTGAAGCTGCTCACCGGCCTGAAGCAGATCTGCAACCACCCCGCGCAATTCCTCAAGGAGGAAGGGCCGAGGATTCCCGGCAGGTCCGGGAAGCTGGAGCTGTTGGACGAACTGCTCGACACCGTCCTCTCGGAAGGGGCGAGTGTTCTGGTCTTCACGCAGTACGTGCGGATGGCACGCCTCATCGAGCGCCATCTGAGCGCGCGTGCCGTGCCGACGCAGTTCCTCCACGGAGGGACGCCCATCCCTGAACGCGAGGCGATGGTGGAGCGCTTCCAGGAGGGCGAAGTCCCGGTCTTCCTGCTGTCGTTGAAGGCCGCCGGAACGGGGCTCAACCTGACGCGCGCGGAGCACGTCGTGCACTACGACCGCTGGTGGAACCCGGCCGTCGAGGCGCAGGCCACGGACCGTGCGTACCGCATCGGCCAGAGCCGGCCGGTCCAGGTGCACCGCATCATCGCCGAGGGGACGATCGAGGACCGTATCGCCGACATGCTGCGCCGCAAGCAGCGGCTGGCCGACGCCGTCCTGGGCGCGGGCGAGGCGGCGCTCACCGAGCTGACCGACGCGGAACTGGCCGACCTGGTGGAACTGCGAGGGGGCGCACGATGACGGATCACGACCAGGAACGCACGTTCGAAGCGCTACCGCCCGCGCACGGACGCGGTTTCGCGCAGACGTGGTGGGGCCGGGCCTGGCTGACGGCCCTGGAGGACGCGGCGCTGGACTTGGGACAGTTGAAGACCGGGCGCAGGCTCGCGCGCGCCGGGGCTGTGGGCGCTGTCTCGGTGCGGCCCGGGCGGGTCACCGCCGTGGTCAAGGACCGCGACGGCACCGCCCATCGCGCGGACGTCCTGCTGCAGGAACTGTCCGGCGAGCAGTGGGAACGCTTCCTGGACATGGCCGTGGAGCGCGCCGGGCACATCGCGGCGCTCCTCGACCGCGACATGCCACCGCACCTGGTCGAGGACGCGGCGGCCGCCGGAGTCGAACTCCTGCCGGGGCTCGGCGATCTCGACGCGGAGTGCGACTGCGGCGCCTGGGACCACTGCGGCCACACGGCCGCGCTCTGCTATCAGGTGGCCCGGCTGCTCGACGAGGATCCGTTCGTACTGCTGCTGATGCGCGGGCGCGGTGAACGCACCCTCCTGGACGACCTCCAGGAGCGCGGCAGGCAGCCCGCCCACGAGCCGCTCGAGGACCTTGAGGAAGGCGTGGACGCCGCCGAGGCGTACGCGGCCGGTGACATCCTGCCTCCGCTGCCCGCCCTTCCCCGGCTGCCCGACGAACCCGGAAATCCCCCCTCGTTGGACACCGAGGCGGCACCCGCTCCCGGAATCGATCCCGCCGCCCTGGAGTTCGTCGCCGCCGCGACCGCGGGCGAGGCACACCGACTGCTGGCCGAGGCACTGTCGTCGGGACACGAAGAGCATCCGGTGGAGGCGGCGCCGACCCTCGCCCAGGACGCGGTGCGGCTGGCGGCGGGCGACCCCGACGAGGAGACCGCCCGGCGGCTCGCCGAGGGATCGGGGCGCGAACGCGAGGAACTGCGCCTCGCCGTACAGGCCTGGCGGTACGGGGGTGTCGCGGCGCTGTCGGTCCTCGAGGACGAGTGGCCCGTCGAAGGGGAAACACTGGCACGCGCGCGTGCCGCCCTGGAGGCGGCCTGGGACGAGGGCGAGCGCCCGAGGCTGCGCGCGGCCCACAACCGCTGGACGGCGGTCGGCACCTCCACGCAGCTGCGGCTCGGACGCGACGGCAGGTGGTGGCCCTACCGCGAGGAGCGGGACCACTGGACCCCCGCGGGGCCGGCGGTGAGGGACCCGGCGACCGCCCTCGCCACGGCCGAGGAAGACCCGATGAGTGGTTGACGCCTGGCGTTCACCTTCAGGTCGCACATCGTTCGACGCCGGGGCCAACTCTTGCCGCTGTCAACGAACTTGTGCCTCAGGAGGCCTGATGTCCCCGCATGCCGTCGGCCGGCGCCACGTCCACCGATCCGTCGCGCTGGGCATGCCGCTCGCCGTGCTGGCCGCCTTCGTGGTGGCCGGCACGGCGAGCGCGACGTCCGGACCCGCTCAGCCGCGGGTGACGCACACCGCGACGCTCGGGGACCTGCCCCTCGGCACGTTCAGCAACACACTGCTGCCCGGCACGGTGAACGACGACCGCGGTGTCGACCTCGGCGGCATCGGCAGCGACCTCTACCCGGCCGGACGTAAGGGCGAGTTCTGGACGGTCACCGACCGGGGGCCCAACGGCCAGATCAAGGTGGACGGCAAGAAGCGACGGACGTTCCCGGTGCCGGGCTTCGACCCGGCGATCGTGAAGATCCGGGTGCGCGGGGACAGCGTGAAGGTGCTCGACGCGATTCCGATCACCACGTCCTCCGGGAAGCCGGTCACCGGGCTGTCCAACCAGGCGGGACGCGACGAGGCGCCGTACTCCTACGACGCGCAGACCCCGCTCGCGTACAACCCGAACGGCGTGGACACCGAGGGCATCGTGCGGGCGAAGGACGGTTCGTTCTGGCTCATCGACGAGTACGGCCCGTCGCTGATCCATGTCTCCGCGCGCGGGAAGGTGCTCATGCGCCATGTGCCCAAGGGGCTCGGCCTCACCGGCACGGACTACCCGGTCGTCGAGGCGCTGCCCGCCATTCTGCTCCACCGGAAGATCAACCGAGGCCTCGAAGGGCTCGCCCAACTCCCCGACGGCGACCTGGTGATGGCCCTGCAGAGTCCGCTCTCGCTGCCGGACGGGAACGCGGGAGACGCTTCGCGCACGACGCGGCTGCTGCGCTTCTCACCCAGGAAGCGGGCCGTGACCGCCGAGTACGCGTACCGCTTCGACCCGGTGAACGTGGTCGACCCGAGCGAGGACGACACCTCCGAGCTGAAGATCTCCTCCGTGGTGGCCGTCGGCCGCGACCGGCTGCTCGTCGAGGAGCGCACCGACAAGGCGGCCCGTCTGCAGACTGTACGGCTCACGCGCGACGCGGACATCCTCGGCGGCCCGTGGGACAGCGACACGACGTCGCCCTCCCTGGAGCAGTTGGACGACCCGGCATCGGCCGGTGTTCCGGTGCTGGGCAAGCGTCTGGTCGTCGACCTGGGCACCGTCGCGGGGGTCCCCGGCAAGATCGAGGGCGTCGCGCGCGTGGACCACGACACACTCGCCCTCATCAACGACAACGACTTCGGGATGACCGACGGGACCGGTGCCTTCGACGCGCAGGGCCGGCTCGTGGACAGCGGTATCGAGACGAGCGTCACCTACGTACGACTGCCACGCGGGATCTGATCCCGGGTCCCTTGGGCTCGGCACGCGCGCGTGGAGGATGGACAGCGGCCACGCGCGCGTGCCGGTCACTTCAGCGGCTTCGTGAGTTTGTGGGTGCCCTTGCCGATGTCCGCGGCGAGGCTGCAGGCGACTTTGTCGATGCCGATCCTGTAGCCGCCGGTGTCCGGGTACTGCACGAACGTGTCCCGCACCGTCCCGGCGGCCTGGCGGGCCGCCTTGCGCTCAAGAGGCCCCTGACACAGCGTGGACGCGGCCTTCTTGAGAGCCGCGTTCGTCGTGTAGGTGCCGTTGAGTTCGGCGACCTTCACGACCTCGGCGTCGTGCGGTTCGGTGCACGGGCGCTTGACCGCCTGCCCGGGCAGGCCGTCGTCCATGTCGAAACAATCGCCCTGCTGGAGCATGTAGTAGGGCACTTCGTCGTCCGCGAGCGACGGGAGGAACGACTCCAGGTCGCTGGGCACGAGTTCGGTGGGCAGGTCCGAGGACAGCGACGGCACGACGCTGGGCAGGCCCGAGGGAAGCGAGGGCAGTGCGGACGGCAGACTCAGCGAGGGACTCGGCGACCGCCCTGTGCTCTCGGTGGGGGACTTCTTGTCCTTGGTACCGCCACCGGCGGCCGCCACCGCCACGGCGACGATGACTCCGACGCCGACGATCACGGCGATGACGAGGGCCAGGGTGTTGCGGCGCCGCCCTCCGCGATGACCGCCGGGCCCGCCCGGCGGTCCTGGAGGCGGCGGTGGCGGTGGCGGCCACCCCCCGCCGCCCTGGCCGGGGGGCCCATCGCCTCCCTGTGACGGCGAACCGTGGTCCCCCGAGGGAAGGCCGCTTCCCGCCGGAGGAGAGCCGTAGCCACCCGGGGGCGGACCATATCCGCCTGAGGACGGCGGGCCGTAGCCACCCGAGGGCGGGGGACCGTAACCACCTGAGGACGGAGGACCGTAACCACCTGAGGGCGGAGGGCCGTAGACCCCGGACGGCGGGTCCGGAACATCACCTCCAGGAGGCGGCGTGCCTCCCGGCGACCGTGGAGGCTGAGGCGGTACGGGCGGCATGGCCATACCGCCAAGAGTCGCCTCGAACCGGTCATGGCGCGACCCCTGTGCGGAAGTTGATACGGACTCATGCCGTGGATCGCATGATTCCGGTGAAATCCACGCGGAGACCGGTGGCCGAAGGGGCGGACCGGAACCCGCCCGAAGGCGGGTCCGTGCCCTGGAGAGCGGGCCCGATCAGCCCCGTGCGCCCAGGAGATGGTCCATCGCCAGCTGGTCCAGCTGCTCGAAGGCCATCCCGCGCGCGGCCGCGGCCTCGACGTCGAACTCCTCGAAGGCGCCGCGGTCGGCGAGCAGCCCCGCCAGGCCGTCCTCCGCCGTGGGCTGCGCCAGCTCGTCCAGACGCGAGGCGCGCAGCGCCTCCTGGACCTCCGGGTCGGCGCGGAACGCGGCCGAACGCTCGCGCAGGATCAGGTAGTTGCGCATGCAGGCCTCGGCCGACGCCCACACGCCGTCGAAGTCCTCGGTCCGCGGCGGCTTGAAGTCGAAGTGCTTCGGGCCCACGTAACCGGCGCTCTCCAGAAGGTCGACCAGCCAGAACGCGGCCCGCAGATCACCCGCGCCGAACCGCAGGTCCTGGTCGTACTTGATGCCGGTCTGGCCGTTGAGGTCGATGTGGAAGAGCTTGCCCGCCCACAGGGCCTGCGCGATGCCGTGCGAGAAGTTCAGCCCCGCCATCTGCTCGTGACCGACCTCGGGGTTCACGCCGTACAGCTCCGGGCGCTCCAGGCGCTCGATGAAGGCGAGGGCGTGGCCGACGGTGGGGAGGAGGATGTCGCCGCGCGGCTCGTTCGGCTTGGGCTCGATCGCGAACTTCAGGTCGTAGCCCTGCGAGATCACGTACTCGCCGAGGAGATCGAAAGCCTCCTTCATGCGGTCGAGGGCGGCGCGTACGTCCTTGGCAGCCCCGGACTCCGCTCCCTCCCGGCCGCCCCAGGCGACGTACGTCTCGGCGCCGAGCTCGACCGCCAGGTCGACGTTGCGGATGGTCTTGCGCAGCGCGTAGCGGCGCACGTCCCGGTCGTTCGAGGTGAACGCGCCGTCCTTGAAGACGGGGTGCGTGAACAGGTTGGTGGTGGCCATCGGCACCTTGAGGCCGGTGGCGTCCAGGGTCTGCCTGAACCGCTTGATGTGCGACTCGCGCTCGCTGTCCGAGGATCCGAAGGGGATCAGGTCGTCGTCGTGGAAGGTCACTCCGTAGGCACCGAGCTCGGCCAGGCGCTGCACCGTCTCGACCGGGTCCAGGGCGCGCCGGGTGGCGTCGCCGAACGGGTCCCTTCCCTGCCAGCCGACGGTCCACAGGCCGAAGGTGAACCTGTCCTCGGGGGTGGGCTGGTAGTTCATGTCGCGGCTCCTTGCTAGCTCCGACTATTTCGTCATGGCAGTTTACAAATTAGTATGCGGACGCTTCTCTGGGAAGAGACGAAGTACGAAACCCTGGTCACGTCGGTCCAGGGACGAAGCGCGGGACCCGGGCCGTGGCAGCCCGGACAGCCCCGTGACCAGGACAGATCCCGCGGAGCCGCGGAAGAGGGAGAGCCCGATGTCAGCAGCCGAGGGTCCGCTCGTCGTCGGGGTGGACTCGTCCACCCAGTCCACCAAGGCCCTGGTCGTCGACGCGTCGACCGGCCAGGTGGTGGCGAGCGGACAGGCGCCGCACACCGTCTCCACCGGGGCGGGCCGCGAGAGCGACCCCCGCCAGTGGTGGGACGCGCTCTGCGAAGCGCTGCGCCAGTGCGGTGACGCCGCGCACGAGGCCGCGGCGGTGTCGATCGGCGGGCAGCAGCACGGGCTCGTGACGCTCGACGCGCGGGGCGAGCCCGTACGCCCAGCGCTGCTGTGGAACGACGTGCGCTCGGCACCGCAGGCGCGTCGGCTCGTCGAGGAGCTCGGCGGCCCGAAGTCCTGGGCCGATCGGACCGGCAGCGTGCCTGCCGCGTCCTTCACGGCCACGAAGTGGGCCTGGCTGGCCGAACACGAGCCGGACGCCGTCCGGGCGACGGCGGCGGTCCGCCTGCCCCACGACTACCTCACCGAACGGCTCACGGGGCAGGGCACCACCGATCGCGGCGACGCCTCGGGCACCGGCTGGTGGTCCTCCGGGACGGAGGCGTACGACGAGGAGGTCCTCGCCCACATCGGTCTCGACCCCGCCCTGCTCCCCCGCGTCGTCCGGCCGGGCGAGGTTGCCGGAACGGTGCACGCCAGGGGCGAGCTCCCGTTTTCCCGGGGCACCCTGGTGGCGGCCGGGACCGGGGACAACGCGGCCGCCGCGCTCGGCCTCGGGCTGCGCCCCGGCACCCCGGTCGTGAGCCTCGGCACCTCGGGCACGGTGTACGCCGTCTCGACGCGTCGTCCCGCCGACCCGAGCGGCACGGTGGCGGGGTTCGCGGACGCGCGCGGCGACTGGCTCCCGCTGGCCTGCACGCTGAACTGCACGCTGGCCGTCGACCGGATCGCCGCGCTGCTCGGTCTCGACCGCGAGGCCGTCGAGCCGGGTGCCTCGGTGACGCTGCTGCCCTATCTGGACGGTGAGCGCACACCGAACCTGCCGCACGGCTCGGGACTGCTGCACGGGCTCCGGCACGACACGACGGGCGGACAGCTGCTCCAGGCCGCGTACGACGGCGCCGTGCACGCCCTGCTGGGCGCCCTGGATCTGGTGCTGGACGCGGACGCCGACCTCTCGGCGCCCTTGCTGCTGATCGGCGGCGGCGCGCGGGGCAAGGCCTGGCAGCAGACCGTGCGCCGACTCTCGGGTCGGCCCGTTCAGGTGCCCGAGGCCAGGGAACTGGTCGCGCTCGGCGCCGCCGCCCAGGCGGCGGGCCTGCTGACGGGAGAGGACCCGGCGGCCGTCGCCCGTCGCTGGGGCACCGCCCACGGGCCGGTGCTCGACGCCGTGGAGCGGGACGAGGAGACACTCGCGAGGATCACCGGGGTACTCTCCGACGCGGCCCCACTGCTCGAACGGGAGCCGAACAGGAACTGACCAGGACCGATCATGCCGCCCCGGCGGGACCGGCTCCCACGAGTACCGGTCCCGCGTGAGCGGTACCGGCGGTGAGGCCACCCCACTGGCCCCCGCACGACGAGGGACCGCCATGTGGGGACCGGCACCGAGAGGCCGACTGGAACGGCCGGACGAGGATTGACGGAGGCATGACCGCACCGCTGCACGAGGCCCACCCCGCCGGTTCCGGCCGGCGGCTGCCCGACACCCAGCAGGGCATGCGCCGCCGCAACCTCTCCCGGGTCATGCACACCGTCAGCGCCGAGGGGCCGCTGTCGCGGGCCGCCGTCGCCTCCCACATCGGTCTGACCCGGGCGGCCGTGTCGACCCTGGTCGACGAACTGATCCGCGGCGGGCTCCTCGAAGAACTGGGACCCGAGCGGCCGGGCAGAGTGGGGCGCCCCGGCTCCGCGCTCGCCGTCAGCGCGCACGGTCCCGCAGGGATCGGCGCGGAGGTGGGCGTCGACCATCTCGCGGTGTGCGCGGTCGACCTCCGCGGCGCCGTGCGGGCCCGGGCTGTACGCCATGGCACGAACCGCGGCCGGCCGGCCGAGCCGGTGATCCGCGAGCTGACCACGCTGGTACGCCAGGTCGTCGCCGAGGCCGAGCGGGAGGGCTTGTGGCCCGCGGGCCTCGCCGTCGCCGTCCCCGGACTCGTGGCACGCGACGCCCGGACCGTGGTCCGCGCCCCGAACCTCGACTGGCACGACACGGACCTCGGCGCGCTGCTGCCCTCGGAACTGCCGCTGACCGTGGACAACGAGGCGAACTTCGGCGGTCTCGCGGAGCTCTGGCTCGGTAACGCGACCCCGCGCGACTTTCTGCACGTCTCGGCGGAGATCGGCATCGGCGCCGCGGTGCTCGTGGACGGGCGGCTGCTGCGCGGGACCCGTGGTTTCGCGGGCGAACTGGGGCATGTGCCCGTACGTCCGGAGGGACCGGAGTGTCCCTGCGGTGGACGCGGGTGCCTCGAACAGTACGCGGGCGAGGAGGCCGTTCTGCGTGCCGCCGGCCTGGAACCGGGCGAGGACAGGGTCGGGCTGCTGGGCCGTCGTGCCGCCGAGGGCGATCCGGACGTACGCGGCGCCCTGCGCGACGCCGGAACCGCGCTCGGAATCGCCCTGACGGGAGCGGTCAACCTGCTGGACCCGGAGACGGTCGTGCTGGGCGGGGCGCTCGCCGGTCTCGCACCGTGGCTGCTTCCCTCGCTGGAGGGCGAACTGGCTCGACGCACAGCGGGTCCCGCCTGCGCCGTGTCCGTCTCCCGACTGGGATCCGAGGGACCACTGCTGGGTGCGGCTCACTCGGTGGTGCGAGGGGTGCTCGACGACCCGGCTGCGGTGGCCGGACGGTCGTAGGCGGCGAAAGTCGAGTCGTTCCCCCTAGCGGGTGATCGCCTTGTCCACAATCAGCGGGCTGTCCACCGATTCACACCTCGTTCTTCCAGCCCAACCGGCGGGCGCCGTACCGTAATTCACGCGAGGCGCAGCCGTCCTGCCGATGGCTGCATTCCGGGCGGATCGGGGGGGCACATGTCGGAGGCGCTGTTCTGGATGCTTGTCTTCCTCACGGTGGTCGGCTCGACGATCGCCGATGCCGACAGATGCACCACCCTCTCCACGCGAACGACCTTCGCGCTGGGCCGCATCCGGGTCTTCCCGCTGGCTGGTGTCATCTTCTTCGTCCTCGCGCCGCCGACGGTTGCGGGCCTGCCGGTCCGCGCCTTCATGACCGGGCCGACCGCGCCCCTGTCGTACGCCGGGCCGGTCGTGGCGGTCCGGATGTCAGCCGGTGTCGTGATACTGATCATCCTGCTCCGCCACCCCGGGCGGATAGCCGGCACCGCCCGTGTCCACCTCGAGACCTTCACCCCCGCCCCTCGGCAGAGCGGAGCTGTGCAGCCATGAGCGACCCCCGGATCCTGACCGTGCGGCCCGCACCGGGCGAGTTCGCCTGGACGTTCGGTGGCGCACCGCCCGTGGCACGGATCGAGCCGGGCACCGTGCTGGATCTCTATACCGAGGACTGCTTCGCCGGACGGGTGCGCTCCGAGAAGGACTTGGTGTCCGAGGTGTGCGAGTTCCCGTTCCTCAATCCGCAGACCGGTCCCTTCCATGTGGAAGGCGCGGAACCGGGTGACACGGTCGCGGTCCACTTCGTCTCGATCGAACCGGCCCGTGACTGGGCGGCGTCGACGACTGTCCCCCTCTTCGGGGCCCTGACCTCCACTCACACCACCGCGACGCTTCAGCCGGCGCTGCCGGAGACGGTCTGGATCTGGCAGCTCGACCGGCAGCGGCGAACGGCGCTGTTCAGCGCGCGGGACAGCGACATCCGGATCGAGCTGCCGATGGATCCGATGCACGGCACGGTCGGTGTGGCGCCCGCGAACCTGGAGGTGCGTTCCGCCCTGGTCCCCGACGCGCACGGCGGGAACATGGACACGCCGGAGATGCGGGCCGGGGTGACCTGCTATCTCGGGGTGAACGTCGAGGGGGCCCTGCTCAGTCTGGGTGACGGGCACGCACGGCAGGGCGAGGGCGAGACCTGCGGAGTGGCCGTCGAGTGCGCGATGAACACGGTGGTGATCGTCGAGCTCCTCAAGGGAGTCGCCACCCCCTGGCCGCGCATCGAGTCCGACACCCACATCATCTCGACCGGCTCGGCACGGCCCCTGGAGGACGCCTTCCGGATATCTCAGCTCGACCTCGTGCAGTGGCTGGTACGCGACTACGGGTTCAGCGAGCTGGACGCGTACCAGTTCGCGACGCAGACGGTCGAGTCACCCGTCGCCAACGTCTGCGACACGAACTACACGTGCGTCGCGAAATTGCGCAAGGAATGGCTGCCCGCGCGTGAGACCCATCGCGGACTGCACGCCCGACTGCGCGAGACGGCCGCGGCGCTCCGGCACTGATCGCGCGGCCCGCGCGGGAACCCGGATCGACTCGCCGATTCCGACGCTCCGACTCCGGGCCTCCGGCCCCCGATTCCGAGCTCCCGGCTCCGAGCTCCGGGCTCCCGGCTTCGGGCTTCGGGCTTCGGGCTTCGGCTCAGAGCTCCGGGCCTCGGCTCAGGGCTCCGATCTCCCGAGGCCGAGAGCCGCAGGCTCCGGGCTCCGAACCCGACTTGTGCCTCCCGCCTCGGGCCCCGGCCCCCAACTTCCAGCTCCCGGCCCCGAGCTCCCAGCTCCCAGCGACATCCACCCTCAAGCCCCCGACATCCGTCCTCACAACCCCCACCACCCCACCCCACCCCACCCCCACAGACGAAAGGCCAGCACTCCATGGAGCGAGCACGGTCGTTCCCCAGCCGGCGGCGGCTGCTCAAGGGCGCTGCCCTCGCCGCCCTCCCCTACGCGTTACTCCCGGAGGTCAGGGCGACGGCGCAGACCGCGGCCGTCGACTATCCGGGCGCCGAGTGGATTCCGGCGACCAGCTCCAACTACACGGTGTCCGATCGCCCCGACACCTACCAGCTCGACTATGTGATCATCCATGTGACACAGACGGCGTACGCCAACGCCCTGGCCATCTTCCAGAATCCGGAGAAGAAGGTGTCCGCGCACTACGTCGTGCGCTCGGCCGACGGCCATGTCGCCCAGTGCGTGAGAGAGCGCAATGTCGCCTGGCACGCGGGCAACTGGGACTACAACACCAGAAGCATCGGCATCGAGCACGAGGGCTGGGTGGACAAGCCCGCCTACTTCACCAACGCCCTCTACGAGGAGTCCGCCAAGCTCACCGCCGCGATCTGCGACCAGTACGGGATTCCCAAGGACCGCGCCCACATCCTCGGTCACTACGAAGTGCCGGGCACGGATCACACCGATCCCGGGCCGAACTGGGACTGGACGCGCTACATCAGGCTCGTCAACTTCGCCTGACCCGGGGAGGCCTCGCGGTGGGCCCGGGCGGGCGCCGCGAGGCCCGACCGGAGGCACCGACCGGAAGGTGCGCGTCACACGGGTTGTCGGGGCCCGCACCGGGAGTGACGATGGGACCCAGCCGCATCGCCTTCCGGGAGGCCGAGTTGACCGATCCTTGGGTGGCCCTGGAACCGGGGACCGACCCCGCCGAGCGGGTTCGGCTGCTGCGTCGCGCATACGAGTCGTTCACCGAGGCCGGGACGGTGCCACGGCCGGTGCGTTCCGTGGTGGCGGACTCATGGCGGCGTTCGGCGCGGGCGGGTGTCGTCCCGGACGGCACCGCGAGCGTGGAACTGATGGACGGGGAGCTCGGTTCCTACCGCGCGGAACATCCGCTCGCCCGGGTGATGCCGCTGTTCCGGGAGCTCATGGGAACGTTCGCGTCGGACGGGGAGCACCTTCTGGCGGTGTGCGACGCGCAGGGCAGGCTCCTGTGGGTCGAGGGCCATCCGGGGACGCGGCGGCAGGCCGGACGGATGAACTTCGTGCCGGGCGCGCGGTGGTCGGAGACGGCGGTCGGTACGAACGCGCCGGGCACGGCGGTCGCCGTCGACCGTCCGGTGCAGGTGTTCGCGGCCGAGCACTTCATCCGGCGGGTACAGCCGTGGACCTGCGCGGCGGCCCCGGTGCACGATCCGCGCACCGGGCGGGTGCTCGGCGCGGTCGACATCACCGGCGGGGACGGGCTCGCGCATCCGCACAGCCTCGCCTTCGTGCAGGCGGTGGCACGGGCCGCCGAGGCCCATCTGGCGCTGCTCGCACCGCCGCAGGCCATGGCCGGCGCCCTCGAACTGACCGCGCTGGGGCGCGACGAGGCTCAACTCGTCGCGGAGGGGCGGAAGATCAGACTCAGCCGCAGGCACAGCGAGATCCTGGTGCTGCTGGCCCGTCATCCCGAGGGCCTGACGGGCGACGAGTTGCTGTGCGCGCTGTACGAGGACGAGTCGGTGACGCCGGTGACGCTGCGCGCCGAGCTGGCGCGGCTGCGCAGAATCCTCGGTCCGGGGATGCTGGGTTCGCGGCCCTACCGGCTCACCCTGCCGGTCGAGTCCGACGTGACGGTGGTGGAGCGACGACTCGGCACCGGCGCGGTGACGGCGGCCGCGGCGGTGTACGCCGGTCCGTTGCTGCCGGCCTCGACGGCGCCGGCGGTGGTGCGGTTGCGGCGAAGGATCGCCGACGGGCTGCGGACGGCGCTCATCGCCCGGCGGGACCCCGACCTGCTCGCCGACTGGGTCCGTGCGCCGTGGGGCGAGGACGATCTCGACGTCTGGCGGGCACTGTCCGCGGTGCGCCCGGCCGCGGCCGTACACGCGCGCCTGGCGGAGCTGGAGTCCGAGCAGGCCGCACCGGTCGGATGGGCGCGCTCCGCGCGGAAGGGCCGTATGCGACCGGAGCCGCGCTGACGGAGAGGGCGCAGCCCCGTCCGCGGGGCGCGACGGGCGGTTCCGGGGAAGCGCAACGTGGTTGCAACGTCCGGGTTCCTAGCCTCGCGGCGAGAGCTGCCCAACGGCGGGCAGCGCTTCTCCGGGAGGCAGACAGCATGACCCGTTACGCGGCGCCCGGCTCCGAGGGCGCGATCGTCTCCTACCAGGCGCGGTATGACCACTTCATCGGCGGGGAGTACGTTCCGCCGGCTCGCGGGCAGTACTTCGAGAACCCGAGCCCGTTGAACGGGCAGCCGTTCACGGAGGTCGCGCGAGGCACCGCGGAGGACGTGGAACGCGCGCTCGACGCGGCACACGCGGCGGCTCCCGCCTGGGGTCGCACCTCCGTGACCACGCGCGCCGACATCCTGCTCAAGATCGCCGACCGGATGGAGGCGAACCTGGAGAAGCTGGCGGTCGCCGAGAGCTGGGAGAACGGCAAGCCGGTCCGCGAGACCCTGGCGGCCGACATCCCGCTCGCGATCGACCACTTCCGTTACTTCGCGGGGGCGATCCGCGCCCAGGAGGGCTCGCTCGGCGAGGTCGACGACGACACCGTCGCGTACCACTTCCACGAGCCGCTCGGCGTGGTCGCGCAGATCATCCCGTGGAACTTCCCCATCCTGATGGCGGTGTGGAAGCTCGCTCCGGCGCTGGCGGCGGGCAACGCGGTCGTCATCAAACCGGCCGAGCAGACACCGGCGTCCATCCACTACTGGATGAGCCTGATCGCTGATCTCATCCCGCCGGGTGTGGTGAACATCGTCAACGGCTTCGGCGTGGAGGCGGGCAAGCCCCTGGCGTCCAGCGCCCGGGTGGCGAAGGTGGCGTTCACGGGTGAGACCACCACGGGGCGGCTGATCATGCAGTACGCCTCGGAGAACATCAAGCCGGTCACGCTGGAGCTGGGCGGGAAGTCCCCGAACATCTTCTTCGACGACGTCTGGGCGCAGAACGACGACTTCCGCGACAAGGCGCTCGAAGGCTTCACGATGTTCGCGCTCAACCAGGGCGAGGTGTGCACCTGTCCCTCGCGCGCCCTCGTCCAGCGCGGCCACTACCGCGAGTTCATGGAGGCGGCGGTCGCTCGCACCGAGCTCATCAAGCCCGGGAACCCGCTCGACACCGACACCATGATCGGCGCCCAAGCCTCCAACGACCAGCTGGAGAAGATCCTCTCCTATCTGGACATCGGCCGGCAGGAGGGCGCCAAGGTGCTCACCGGCGGTGAACGCATCGAGCACGACGGGGAGCTGAAGGGCGGCTACTACGTCCAGCCGACGATCTTCGAGGGCGACAACCGTATGCGGATCTTCCAGGAGGAGATCTTCGGCCCGGTCGTCTCGGTGACGTCGTTCGACGACTTCGACGACGCCATCAAGATCGCGAACGACACGCTGTACGGACTCGGCGCGGGCGTGTGGACGCGGGACATCAACACCGCCTACCGGGCCGGCCGCTCCATCCAGGCCGGCCGGGTCTGGACGAACTGCTACCACGCGTATCCGGCACATGCCGCGTTCGGTGGCTACAAGCAGTCCGGGATCGGCCGCGAGAACCACAAGATGATGCTGGAGCACTACCAGCAGACGAAGAACCTGCTGGTGAGCTACTCACCGAAGAAGCTCGGGTTCTTCTAAACGCCCGCGGAACGGCGCCTGACCGGGATTTCAACCGGGAGTGGCCGGTGAGCGGGCGGGGAGTAAAAAACAACCAGAATAGCTTGTGATAGAAAAAGCAAGTGTTTAGTAGGGGGGGGTGGGGGCAAGAAA
>NZ_JBSFYW010000032.1:0-101941 GCF_053599975.1 Streptomyces sp. NPDC005141
TCACTGCAGAGAAGCTGCGAGAGGAGGGGGAGGTGGAGGGCGTCCTCCCGCGCCACGACGACGGGCTGCTCGTCGACGCCGACGTGCTGCGCAAGGTGCGCGACCTGTACGCCGCCCGGCCGCGGCTCGGCATCGTCGGCTTCCGCATCGCCGACGAGCACGGTGAGACCCAGCGCCGCCATGTGCCCAGGGTCGGGGCCAAGGACCCGATGCGCGGCGGTCCGGTCACCGGCTTCCTCGGCGGTGGTCACGCGCTGTCCATGCCGATGCTCACCGAGACCGGGGACTGGCCCGCCGAGTTCTTCTTCGCGCACGAGGAGACCGACCTCGCCTGGCGGGCCATCGACGCCGGCTGGACCGTGCTGTACGAGCCCGAACTGCTCCTCCAGCACCCCAAGACCTCGCCCGCCCGGCACGCCATCTACTACCGCGTGACCGCCCGCAACCGGGTCTGGCTCACCCGCCGCAGGCTGCCCCTGGCGCTGATCCCGGTGCACCTGGGGATCTGGATCGTGCTCACGCTCCTGCGGACGCGGTCGGCCGGCGGGCTGAAGGCCTGGTTCGGCGGATTCGCCGAGGGGCTGCGGCAGTCCGGCGGAGAGCGACGCCCGATGCGGTGGCGGACGGTGTGGCGGCTCACCCGGCTCGGGCGCCCGCCGGTCATCTAGGCAGGTCCTGGGACCGGCCGGGTCCTGGACCCGGCTCATCGGCCCTGTAGGACCTGGAACGGACGGAGGCCCCGGTCGATCACCTCGACGACGGGGCCTCTCACGTCCCCGGATCCGGCCACGGCGGCGACACTCCCCCGAGTTACGCGTAGTACGCGCGCACCGTCGGGCCAGATCCGATGTATTGATCACATCAGTCCCCGCCAACGGATCGCTAACATGGGGCCAACGGTTCCTTCGGGAACGATCAGTCGGTCGGCGGGAAATCGTCTCGAGAAGGCGGGAACCCGCCGTGGTGCGCGGCCGGAGCGCCGGGCGGAGAGGCAGTGGGGCGGCGAGATGCGGAACGGGCTGCGGTTCGGGCTGCTGGGGCCGCCGGTCCTGTACGACGCCGACGGCGGGGTCGGCTCGATCGGCAGCGGCAAGATGCGCGCCCTGCTGGCCGCTCTGCTCCTCGAACCGGGCCGGGTCGTCTCCGTCGACGTGCTCAAGGACGCGCTGTGGGGCGGGGCACCACCCGCCTCCGCCCAGGCATCCCTGCAGAACCATGTGACCCGGCTGCGCCGTCTCCTCGACGATCCGGAACGGCTGCGCGCCGTACCGCCGGGGTACGTCCTGCGGGTCGGTGAGGGCGAGTTGGACGTCCGCGTCTTCGAGCGGCACGCCGCCTTCGCGCGCGACGCGCACGCCGAGCGGGACTGGGAACGGGCGCTGCGCGAGTCCACCGCCGCGCTCGCGCTGTGGCGCGGCACCCCGCTGAGCGGCCTGCCGCCCGAGACCGGCGGACACGCCTTCGTCCAGCGTCTGGAGGAGGCCCGGCTGCTGGTCCTGGAGTGGCGGTACGAGGCTGAGCTGTGCCTCGCCCCGACGGCCTCCCGGCTCGACCGGCTGGCACCGGAGCTGGCCGCCCGCACGGCCGAGCATCCGCTCCGCGAGTCCTTCCACCGGCTTCTGATGCTGGTCCTGCACCGCACCGGACGCCAGGCCGAGGCCCTCGCCGTCCACCGCGACCTGCGGGCCCGCCTGGTGGAGGAACTCGGCATCGAGCCGGGACCCGCCGTGCGCAGGGCACACCTGGAGATCTTGCGGGACAGCTACCGGGGTCCGGGCGGGGGCCGGGACGGTGACGCGGGCGGGGGCCGGGACGGTTTCGAGGACGGGCACCCGGACGGTTTCGAGGACGGGGCTCAGGAAGGGGATAGGGGCCTGGACACGGATGTGGCTCCTCGCCCGGCTCAACTCCCTCCGCCCCCGGCGTACTTCACGGGCCGCGAGGACGTCCACGATCAACTGCGACTGATCTTGGACCCGGGCCGCCCGGTGGACCCGGAGAGCCCGGAGAGTCCGGAGCATCCTGGCGGCGAGCGCGGCAGCACCGCGTCCGGCAGCACCGCGTCCGGCAGGGCTGTGTCCGCCACGGCCGCGTCCGGCAGGGCTGTGTCCGCAGGCGCGCCCGGCGACGGGAAGAGCGCGGGGGCGATCGCCGGGATGCCCCCTGTCGCGGTGATCAGCGGGATGGCCGGCGTCGGCAAGAGCGCGCTCGCGCTGCACGTCGCCCACGGGTTGAGGGAACGTTTCCCCGACGGCCAGCTGTACGTCAACCTGCACGGCGCCACCCCCGGCATGACCCCTCTCACCGCCGGTCAGGCGCTCGCCGCGCTCCTGCGCGACCTGGGCGCGGAACCCCGGCGCATTCCCGAACACCCGGACGCGGCGGCGGCGTTGCTCCGTTCGATGCTCGCACCCACCCGCACCCTCATGGTGCTGGACGACGCGGGGCACGCCGCGCAGGTGCGGCCACTGCTGCCGGCGGGCGCGGGCTGCGCGGTGATCGTGACGAGCCGCTCGCCGCTCACCGCCCTGGACGGCGCCGACCGATTCCCGCTCGCTCCGCTGACGAAGGAGGAGAGCGCGGCACTGCTCCGCGCGGTCTCCGGCCGCCGGGACGGACTCGACGGCGGTCACCCCCTCGTCGAACTCACCGGCCGGCTGCCGCTCGCCCTCCGTGTCGTCGCGGCCCGCCTGGCCGCCCGCCGCGCGCTCACCCCGGACGTCCTGGCCGGTCAACTGGCCGCCACGGAAGGACGGTTGCATCATCTGGAGTACGACGACCTGAGCGTGCGCCGCTCGCTCGCCGTAGCGCACGACGCACTGCGCGCCTCCGAGCGTGAGGCCGACCGGGACGCGGCGCTCGCCCTGTGCCGGATCGGCGCGCTCGACCTGCCCGTCTACGGAGCCGCCCTCGTCGCCCGCCTCACCGGCACCGACGAGCGCCGCGCCGAGGCCGCGCTCGACCGCCTCGTCGATGTCGCCCTCCTGGAGGAGACGGCCTACGGCCGCTACGCGCCCCACGACCTCGTACGGGATTTCGCCCGGGAGATCGCGGGCGCGGCGGAGTGCGTCGTCGCGACAGCGGGCGCAGGCGCTCGGGTCGCCGGGGTCGGCGGGGTCCCCGGGGACCGTGTCGTCGCCTCCGGCGGTGACGGGACGGCCGCCCCGGACAGCAACGGCAGCGCCGTACCCCCCGGTCACGACGTGGTCGCCGCCGTTCCCCCCGGTCACGACGCGGTCGTCGCGGAGCGCGCCCTGCGCTGGTACGCCGGTGTCGCCGCCCGTTCGCTGGAGGTGATCCTCGAACCCGGTCTCGACCGGGAGGACCGCAGCCGGCCGACCTCCTCGCAGCCGCCTGGGCACGCGGCGGACGTCGCGGCCATGCCCCCGTTCTGTTCGGCGCGAGAGGCCTTCGCCTGGTGCGACACGGAACTGGCGAACGTGGTCGCGTTG
Organism: Streptomyces sp. NPDC005141; assembly: GCF_053599975.1. Lineage (NCBI taxonomy): Bacteria > Bacillati > Actinomycetota > Actinomycetes > Kitasatosporales > Streptomycetaceae > Streptomyces > Streptomyces sp. NPDC005141. The sequence continues at coordinate 3,453 of NZ_JBSFYW010000032.1, forward strand.
GCGGAGCGGTACGCGCAGACCTCGCCGTACGTCCCCCTGCTCGCACGCATGCTCAACCCCTACATCCAACGCAGTGGCCGCGTGGCCGAATCGGAGGTCCTCCAGCTGGCCGCCCTCGAAGCGGCTCGGCGGCTCGGCGACGAGGCCGCCGAGGCGTACGCGCTCGGCGATCTCGGGGGTCTGCACTTCGTGACGGGCCGTGTGGGCGAGGCTCTGACCCTGAACGACCAGGCGCTCGCGATCTGGCGCCGACTCGGGGTGCTGTCCTGGATGCGGCGGGGGCTGAACAACCGGGGCATGCTGCTCGAAAGCCTCGGCCGTTACGCCGAGTCCGGTGAAGCCCTGCTCCAAAGCCTCCAGTTCTCCAGGGAGTTGAGCGACCCGCACATGGAGGCCATCACCTACAGCCACCTCGGCAACCTGTACGAGCACACCGATCCGCGGGCCGCCATCGACCACCACAAGCGCAGTCTCGCGATCGGTGACGCCGTGCAGGACGTGATCATCCGGCACTCCGCGCACTGCAACATCGGCTACGCCCACCTCACGCTCGGCGAACCCGCCGCCGCCGTACCGCACTTCGAGGAGAGCCTGCGCATCCTGGGCGGCCACGGCGACTGGCACGGCGAGTCACAGACCCGGCTCGGCCTGGTGCGCGCCCTGCGTGGCGTCGGCCACTGGGAACGGGCCGCGCGCGAATGCGACCTCCTGCGGTGCCGCGCCGACCGTCGCGCCGACCGGTACACCGGGGGCCTCGCCCGTCACCAGCGGGGGCTGCTGTTGCGGGATCGGGGCGACGCCGAAGCGGCGTATCAGGAGTGGGCGTCGGCGCTGGAGGCGCTGGAGGAGACGGACAGCCCGGTGGCGGGCGAACTGCGGAAGCTGCTCGCGACGTAGCGCTGCCCACCCTCGGTCCCCGCGCACTTGCCGCTGCCGAGACCGTCGCTGTCGCCGACGCCACTGCTGGAACCGACGCGACCGCTGGCGCCGCCGACGCGACCGCTGGCGCCGACGCCGACATCACCGTCTTCGCCGTTCCGCACGGAATCCGGGGCCGAGAACGCAGGAGGCCGCGCGGGCGGGCTACTTGGCGTCCGCGTAGCAGCGCACCACCGCCGTCGTGAACGGGAAGCGGACCGGCGTCTCCCCGAAGGTGAGGCGGCCCGCGAGTTCGGCCGCGTCGCGGATGGCGGCCACCACGGTCTCGGCCTCCTCCTCGGGGCAGTGCACGATCACCTCGTCGTGCTGGAAGAAGACCAGCTCGGCGGCGAGCTGGGAGCAGGTGCGGCGCAGTGCCGCCAGGACCAGCAGGGCCCAGTCGGCGGCGCTGCCCTGCACGACGAAGTTGCGCGCGAACCGTCCGCGGGCACGGGAGTTGGAAGAGGCGTAACCCGGCACCCAGCCCTGGTCGACGGCGGTCTCGACGGGGGCGTCCTGCGGGATGCCCGCCTCTTCCCCGCTGTCCTCGCCCGTCCCGGCCGCCGGTGGGCAGGTCCGCCCGAGCCAGGTCCGCACGAGGCGCCCCTCCTCGCCCGCGCGGGCCGCGTCGTCGACGTAGGCCACGGCCTTGGGGAATCGGCGGCGGAGCAGCGCGAGGTTCTTCAGCCCGTCGCCGGACGTCTGGCCGTAGACGGCGCCGAGCACGGCGAGTTTGGCCTGAGCGCGGTCGCCGGAGAAGGCCCGGTCCGACACGGACTGATAGAGGTCGCTCTCGCGGCCCGCGACCTCCATCAGGCCGGGGTCGCGCGAGATGGCCGCGAGGACGCGGGGCTCCATCTGGTCGGCGTCGGCGACGACCAGCCGCCAGCCGGGGTCGGCGACGACGGCACGACGGATCACCTTGGGGATCTGGAGGGCGCCGCCGCCGTTCGTCACCCAGCGTCCGGTGACCGTCCCGCCCGGCAGGTATTCGGGCCGGAACCGGCCGTCACGCACCCAGTCCTGGAGCCAGGACCAGCCGTGGGCGACCCAGATGCGGTACAGCTTCTTGTATTCGAGCAGCGGCTTCACGGCCGGATGGCCGATCGACTCGATCTCCCACCGCCGGGTGGACTTGACCTTGATCCCGGCCTGCGCGAACGCCTTGACGACGTCGGCGGGCAGATCCGGTCTGACCCGTCTGCCGAAGGCGGCGGAGACCTCGTCGGTGAGCTCGGCGAGGCGCCGGGGCTCACCGCCTCCGGTGTACCGCTCGCCGAGCAGTTCGTGCAGCACGTCCCGGTGGACGTCCCCGCTCCACGGCAGCCCCGACTGGTTCATCTCGGCGGCGACCAGCATCCCGGCGGACTCGGAGGCCGTGAGCAGCCGCATCCGCTCCGGGTGCGCGGTGGTGCCGTGGCGGCGCTGCTGGTCGGCGTACACCGTGAGGAGATCCGCCAGCGGTACGTGGACCGGGCGCGGTTCGAAGAGGGAGGACTGCGAACCGGGCTCGGCGGAACGCTGCGGCGGATCCGGCGGCACGGGGCCGCCGCGCAGTCTCGCCAGCGCGGCGGCCGCCGACCGGGGCTCGCCGAGCCGCCCCTCGTGTCCGAGCAGCAGGGTCTCGGCGGCCTCCATGTCGTAACACCGCTCCACTCGCACCCCCGTGGCGAGCAGTCTCGGATAGACATCGGCCGTCGACCGCCACACCCACCGGCTCACGTCCGGCCGGGTGCGCACGGCCTCAGCGAGGTCCGCCTCCCGGCGGACCGGCCCCGTGGGCAGCCCGTCCGGGCCGAGGGCGGCGATCTCCGCGCCACCGTCCTCGGCCGGCGCGAGAGCCCAGCGCTCGGTCATGCTTCCGAGTCTCGCAGGGGGGTCTGACAATGCCGTCCGGCGACGCGGCGACGCGGCGGGCGGCGCGTCGGCCCGACGCCGCGGACACGAGGACCAGGCCCCGCCGCCTCCCGTTGTTCGTTGCCCTCCGCTATCCGTTCCCCTCCGCCGCCCTCTGCTTGACGATCTCCTCGAGCATGCGTCCGATGTGTGCCTCGGACGCCGCCTTGTCGACGCCGGCGGAGCTGAGGACGCCCTCGCCGTTCTCGAACTCCAGGAGGGCGAGCAGGATGTGCTCGGTGCCGACGTAGTTGTGGCCGAGGCGGAGGGCCTCGCGGAAGGTGAGTTCCAGGACCTTCTTGGCGGCGGGGCCGTACGGGACCAGTTCGGGGACCTCGTCGGCGGCGGGCGGGAGTGCCGCGGTGGCCGCCTCGCGGACGGTGTCCAGGGAGACGCCCTGGGCGGTGATCGCCCGGGCGGCGAGCGCGTCGGGCTCGCTGAGCAGGCCGAGGACGAGGTGCGCGGGCAGTCCCTCGGTGCCGCCGGCGGCCTTGGACTCGCTGTGCGCGGCCATGACCACCTTGCGGGCCCGCTCGGTGTAGCGGCCGAACCCCTGGCTGGGGTCGAGGTCCGCCTCCGCCTTAGGTACGAACCGCTTCTGCGCGGCCTGCCGGGTGACTCCCATGCTCCTGCCGATGTCCGTCCAGGACGCCCCCGAACGCCGCGCCTGGTCCACGAAGTGCCCGATCAGGTGGTCGGCCACGTCACCCAGGTGATCCGCCGCGATCACCGCGTCCTGGAGCTGGTCGAGCGCGTCGCTGTGAGTCTTCTTGATGGCCTCGATGAGGTCGTCGAGACGCACGGATGCCTTGCCGGGTGGATTCGTCGTCATGTGTCAACGGTAGGTTGACAGGCTCGGAGTGTCAACCCGAGGTTGACACTCGACCGGGGCGGCGGCGCCCGCGAGTCGGGGGACGCATGGGCAGGCCGGGGGAAGCGTTGCGTCGGGCGGGGGCGTTGCGCCGACCGGGGAAGGCCGCCTCACCCCGGGGTTCCGCCGACCGGGGGAGGGCTGAGTCGACCTCGGGGCGTTGCGCCGCCCCGGGAGTCAGGCCTTGCCGAGCAGTCGCGCCGGGCGAGCAGTCGCGTCGGGCGAGGAGTTGCGCTGAGCCGAGGAGCCGCGTTGGGCCGAGCGGTCGCGTCGGGCGACGGGGTCGTTCCGTCACGTCCGCCGCCACGCCCCCGCCACCGAAGCCCCCACCCCGATCACCAGGCACACCCCCACGCACCCGGACAGCGGTCCCCAGGGCACCACCACGCCCACCGGTGCCGACAAGCGCCCCAGTGCTCCCGCCAGTCCCGCGAGATTCACTCCGGCGACGGCGGCCCCGAGTGCCGCGCCCACGCAGACCGTGACCGCCGCCTCGCCCGCGACCACGCCCAGCACCTGAGCCCGGGTGGCGCCCGCCCGGCGCAGGGACCGGAGCTCCGCACCCCGCGCGGAGGTCGCCATCAGGCAGGTGCCGGCGAGGGAGATCCCGGCGTGGACGAGGGCGATACCCAGGACCACCAAGAACCCGAGCCGGGTCTGCGGGCCGCTGCGCGGGTGGGTCGCGGCCAGCCAGGCCGGGGCGGTGCGCACCGTGCCGCCGGAGAGCCGCAGCGCCTTCGCGACCTCCGCCGGGTCGGCTCCGCGCAGCACCCGCGCGTCGAGGCGGTCGACGGTCGCACCCGGCGCGTTGGCCGCCGTCACGTACGCCCCGTTGTCGCCGGTGCCGCGCGCCAGTACGGCCGCGATCCGCAGCCGGGCGGGCCGCCCGTCGCCGAGCCGGACGGAGACCCAGGAGCCCACCTCGTGGCGTTCCCACTCCTCGCCGACGACGATCGAGCGGTCGTCGAGATCGCGCACGTCGCCCGCGACCACCGGCAGCCGGGTCACCGACACGAACGCCGCCACGTCGCTCACCGCCCGTGCGTCCGACCGTATGAGCGCGGTCCCTTCCTCGCGCACGAAGACGGCGGTCGACGCGGTCCCGGACACTGTCGCGCCGGGCACCGTCACCTTCTTCAAATGCTCACCGGTGACGACGAACTGAGCCCGCGTCCGCTCCCGTGCCTCCGTCGCCCGCGCCCCCGTCACGGTCGCCGCCGAGCCGAGCAGCGATCCGGCCAGCGCGACCGTCACCAGGGCGGGAGCCGCCACGGCGGCGGTGCGCCGGACGGAGGCCGCCGCGTTCTCGCGGATCAGCAGCCCGTACGCGCGAGGGAGCCGCCGGAGCGGAAGCAGCCGTACGGCCGGACCGACCAGCATCGGCGCCAGCACGGCCACCGCCGTGATCAGCACCATCGGCTGCGTCGCGTAGGTCTTGCGCTTCAGCAGCGCCGCCGGGTCCGCGTACAGCGTCCAGGCCGTCAGCCCGAGTCCGGCCGCCAGCAGGACCACCCCGGTCACCCGCCGGGAACGCGGCATCACGCCCGTGTCCACCGACGCCTCGCGCAGCGCCTCCAGAGGGCCGGTCCGCCCCGCCCGCCGCGCGGAGGCCCAGGCCCCCGCAAGGGCCACCGACACCCCTGTGCAGAAGGCGACTTCGTACGGCCAGTACGTCCCGTCCCGCAGTGCGAACCAGGGCGGCGCCACCCCGCCGTCCACCAACGACCGTACGAGCAGGGGCGCTTCACGGCCGCCCAGCACGCAGCCCGCCGCCGAGGCCGTGAGCCCCACCGCGAGCGCCTCCCCGAACACGGTCCGCCGGACCTGCCCCGGCAGGGCGCCGACCAGCCGCAGCAGCCCGAACTCCCTTCGCCGCAAACCCACTACGAACGCGAAGGTCGACGCCGTCACGAAGACCGAGACGAAGGCCGTCACTCCGGCCGCCGTGCCCAGCAGCGCGCCGACTCCGACGAGCGCCTCGGCGTCCCGCGCGGCGGAGGGGTCGGCCCGGTGCCGTTCGTCGCCGGTGAGCACGCTGGCGCGGTCGCCGACGAGCCGCCTTACGGCCGCGACAGGAGCGTCGACGCCGACCGCGTCCCGGGCCGCGCCGTCGGTCCGGACCCGTCCCAGCGTCCCGAGTTCGGCGATCAGCGCGCTGTCCACAGGGTGTGGATGCGCCAGCGGTTTCGACACCAGGGCGGTACCCGGCCCCCTACGGACCTCCATCGTGAGAGTGTCCTGGCCCATCACCACGACCGGCGAGGCCGCGAAACGGGTCGGCGGGCGCGCGGGCGGATCGAGCGCGGCGGCGAGGCCCAGCCCCATGGCCGTCATCACCGCCACTCCGAGCGTGACGGCGACAAGACACCCGAGAAGCGACGGCCAGCGCGACCGCAGCGACGCGATGCTCAGCACGTCACCCACTCCGCCCCGGTCTCCCCGGTCGTCCAGGTCGCACCGGTCGCCCAGCTCTCCCCGGCCTCCTTGTTCCTCCCGGTCCCCCCGGCCGGGCGATCCGCGCTCACATCGCCCGGCGGGGCGGTGCCCCGGCGATCCCGGCTCGCGGACCGGAGACGTACGGAGGACCGGAGACGTACGGAGGGCTGGAGGGGGGAGGAGGGCAGGCCTGCGGTGGACGGGAGAGGTGCGGCGGTGTTCGGCATGGCTCCAGCGAACCGTCCTCCGGCCGCCCGGGCACGACCACCAGGGGGCGTCCCGGGGGTGGGGCAGGCCATACCTCAGGGCCCGGTCGGCCCGTGACACGATCGGGGAATGAGTACGTCCAGCACCGTGGAGCGCGCCTTCGGGGCCGCCCTCTACGCCGACTCCGCATCAGCCCTCGACACCGGCGCCTCCCTGCTCGCCGCCGATCCGGCTTCCGACCCCGAACTCGCCCGGCGCGGTGCGGAGTTCGTCGCGGCGGCCTGGCGGCGCGGCTGGCAGCCCGCCGACGTCGTACGGATCGTGCGGCGCGACCTGGACGACGTACACGTACGCCTGGTGACGTCCTCGATCCTCGAGGAGCGGGACGGGGACCGCATGGCCCGGGGTGCGCGCTGGGCGGCCCAGCTCGACGAGCTGGAGGCCGAGCCCCACGACGTCCGCACCGACCGTTTCTCCCGCGCCACCGCCGTCCTGGAGCTCTACCGTCTGCTCCTGCGCCTGCCCGCCATCGAGCCGCTGGACGTGCCCCGGGCGGCGACCACGGCGGCCGCTCCCCAGGAGACGCGCATGCTCACCCGCATCCGCGCCCTGCTCGCGAAGGCGGAGGCGACCGGGTTCCCGGAGGAGGCGGAGGCGCTCAGCGCCAAGGCGCAGGAGCTGATGGCGCGGCACAGCATCGACGAGGCGCTGCTCGCCGCCCGGACCCACGCGAAGGACGCGCCCGGCGCCTGCCGGATCGGCGTCGAGCCGCCGTACGAGACGGCCAAGGCGGTGCTGCTGGACGCGGTGGCCGGCGCGAACCGCTGCCGGGCCGTGTGGAACGAGGCCCTCGGCTTCTCGACCGTGGTCGGCTTCGAACCCGATCTGGAGGCGGTCGAGCTGCTCTACACCTCGCTCCTCGTGCAGGCCACGGCGGCGATGACGAAGGCGGAGGCGGCGCAGCGGGCGGGCGGCCGCAAGCGCACGAAGACCTTCCGGCAGTCGTTCCTCGCCGCCTACGCGCACCGGATCGGCGACCGGCTCGCGTCGGTCGCCGAGGGCCAGGTGACCGCTGCGGAGGGGGAGTTGCTGCCGGTGCTCGCGGCCCGTGACGTGGCGGTCGCGGACCACCTGGACCGGATGTTCCCCGAGACCGTGACGACCCGGATGCGAGGGGTCACCGACGAGGCCGGATGGCACGAGGGTGCCGCGGCGGCGGACCGGGCGCAGGTCAGAGGCCGGCGCCCGCTCCCGTAGAGCCCGGCAGGGCGTTCGTTCGTCGTCAGTCGCCCGCGTGCTGGAACGCCGTCACGGAGGCGTTCGGCTCGCTCGCCGATCCCTTGCCCGCGACCGGGCCGTACGACCACGGGAAGTCCTGGGTGGTGTCGGCGCCGGGCAGGGCGATCTTCAGGGTCTTCGCGGCGAGGGTCTTCGCGTCGCCGTCCGCGCCCCGGACGTAGGTGATGGTGAAGGACGCGGTGTCGCCCTTGGCGAGGGTCAGCTGCGCCGGCTGCGCGGACTCGTCCGCGACGATGTCCGCGGAGGTGCCGCCCGCCTGTACGGAGAGGCCGGGGAAGCCCTTCAGGGTGCAGGGGGCGCCCTTGTTCGTGAGGGTGACCGGGATGTTGCCCGTGTCCCCGGCGGCCGTGGCGGCGTTCGCGGGACCGACCTGGATGCCGGTGTCACCGATCCCGCAGGCCGCGACGGCGGCCTTCTTCGCGGGGGCGGAGGAGCCTCCGGATTTCCCGGAGTCGCTGGAACCGCCGTCGTCGCAGGAGGTCAGGGCGAGGGCCGCCGCGAGGACGGTGACGGCGATGGGCAGAGCGCGCATGGGTTCCCCTGGGGGTCGTGACGATGTGCATGGATCATCACGCACGCGGGTCCACCTAGGTTGCGCACCCCTGGCCGTTCACCCGCCCCGGACCGATATCGCCCGTTTTTGTCCTAAGGCCTTCCCCGCGCTGACGGAATGAGCCGACTCCGGGCCGAAGGGGATCGCTCTTTCGGGCCCGGCCATCGTCCGAGTCCGAGCCCGAGTCGGCGTCCGGGCCCGAGAGGGCGGCCCGCTCGTGTAGGTGCGCCCGGATCGGGAGCCAGGCCGGGTCAGGAGCCGAGGCTCGCGGTGGGCAGTCCGCTGGGCAGTTCCCCGCCCTCGCTCTTGGTGTACGTCTCCTGGCCGAGGTCACCCTTCCAGGTGACCTTCAGGGTCGTACCGCCGACGGAGTCGACCATGCCGACGGCACGCTTCTTGCTGCCGTCCGTACAGGTGAGGCGGATCATCCGCATGTTCGCCTCCTCGGACGAGGTGCCGCTGCACATGGTGCCGCCGGTCGCGAAGAGGCCCGCCTGCCCGCCGTTGATCATCAGGACCACGGCCTTGCCGCCCGCGGTGGTGAGCCAGCTGCCCTGGAGCTTGCCGCCCGCCGCGGACGTGTTCCCGGAGCCACCGCCCGTACCGGCGCCGTCCGTGGGGGACGCGCTCGGGCTCGCGGACGGGTCCCCGGAGTCGTCGCCGCCGCTGCTGCAACCGGTCAGCATGAGCGCCGCGGCCAGACCCACGGCCGCTCCCGCGGTGCGCGCCTGGCGGAACGGGAAGGTCGCCGTAGTCACTGAAGCCCCCAAGGGTGGGATGGATGCGGGTCGCCCGGACGGTCGCAGCAAGCTATCAGGAGGACCCATGAGAGGGAGCGGATGCCGAGCGTCCGGTGGGCGGACGGGGACGCCTCCCGTCCCGCCGGGTGGACCATTACTTGGACACTGGAACAGGAAGGGCGCGGTATGCGTCTCTTTCTAGTACACGAGGGATCCGATCCGGACGATCCCGCACAGATGATGGCGCGGAAGATCACGCACGGGGGCTGGAGATCGCATGTGACGCGATCTCCGGGGAATGCGCTGGACCGAATGTAGTCCGTTCCGCACTCCGGTGAGCTGCAGGCCGTAGTCGGTAGAACGACAGCCGGTAGTCAAGTGCCGGTAAAAGCTGTAACCGCAGGACCACCCCGCGTGCACGTGCATCTGCCCATGCATTTGCACATGAACAGAGCTATGATCCGAGTCAGTTGACTACTGCATCTATGGCCACCTCAGCCACTGCACGACCGGGGAGCGACCTGTGGACCACGACGTGTTCGACGTGGATGACGTGTACGACGGCATGGCTGAAGACGTGTACAACGGCATGGCCGCGACCGAGCTGAACGGCGTCGCCTGGCAGAAGAGCCGGCACAGCAACTCACAGGGTTCCTGCGTGGAGTTCGCGCGGCTGCCCGGCGGTGACGTGGCCGTGCGGAACTCGCGGTTCCCCGAGGGGCCCGCACTCGTCTACACGCGTGCCGAGATCGAGGCGATGCTGCTGGGCATCAAGGACGGCGAGTTCGATCATCTGATCGCGGGCTGACGGCCGTGATCGCGGGCCGTTTCGAGCGAACCAGCCGAGGGAGCGCCGACCGCAGGAGTGCCGGCCGTGGGAGTGCCGGCGGGCACATCGGCGTCAAACGAGGGCAATCCTCACTTGTCGTTCAGTAACGCGCGTAGAACCGCGGCGCCGAAAGGCGCCGCGGTTCGTCATTCGGAGGGGAGCGCGGCCGGGGGTTGCGGTCCCACCCGGAACAGCGCCCACACGACCTTGCCGCTGAGCGTTCCGGCGAGCGGATGCCAGCCCCAGCTGTCGGCGAACGAGTCGACAAGGAAGAGACCGCGTCCCGACTCCGCCGAGAAGTCGTCAGAGTCGCCGGCGACCGGACTGTCGTGGCTGGGGTCGCGCACCGCGCACACCAGACGCGAGGTCCACCGCATCAAGTGCAGCCGTACGGGCGGCCCTTGATCGTCCTTGCGGGGCGTGTCCGAGGGCAGCGCGTGCCGCAGGGCGTTGGTGACGAGTTCGGAGACCACCAGACAGACGTCGTCGAAACGGTCGCCGATCTCCCACTGGTCCAGCGTTCCGCGGGTGAACTGCCGGGCTTCGCGCACCGCTTCGTAGCGGGCGGGCAAGGCGCACGAGGCGGCGCTGGACACGGCCGCGGGATCGAGAGGCGGAAGTCCCTGCCGTAAGGGTTCGAGCATGGTCGATCCATTCGTCCCCATGCGAGGCACTCCCGGGTGTTCGCGGTCGTTGCGATGCAGCGGTGGCGCGGGGACCATGGTTCCGAATGCGTACAGCAGATGCAAGGGCAGATGCACGTGCACGCGCCCGAATTGAACCTTCCTCTCCTACTTCTTACTCATTTCTTCTGTCACCTTATTCCCAGTTGTTGACGCCGTACTGCTCCTTTCCTGTGCGGCTCCTTTGGCTACTTTCCGTTTCCGTAACCGAACGAGTACTGCTTGAAGTGTTTTAGTGGCAGACTTCGGCGTCTGGAAGACGGTTGGGGAGGCTGACGAACGTGAGCGCTGGTGAGTCGAGCGGCTCGGTGGTGCGGCGCATGCTGCTGGGGTCACATCTGCGGCGCCTGCGTGAGGCGCGTGGCATCACCCGTGAAGCGGCCGGCTACTCGATCCGCGCCTCCGAATCGAAGATCAGCCGCATGGAGTTGGGAAGGGTGAGCTTCAAGACGCGCGACGTCGAGGACCTGCTGACGCTCTACGGCATCAACGACGAGGCCGAGCGCACCTCCCTGGTCTCGCTCGCCAAAGAGGCCAACGTCGCGGGCTGGTGGCACAGTTACTCCGACGTCCTGCCCAGCTGGTTCCCCACCTACGTCGGCCTCGAAGGCGCGGCCCACCTGATCCGGGTGTACGAAGTGCAGTTCGTGCACGGCCTGTTGCAGACCGAGGCGTACGCCCACGCGGTCGTCCGGCGCGGGATGAAGGGTGCCTCCGCCGCCGACGTCGACCGGCGTGTGGCCCTGCGCCTGGAGCGCCAGAAGTACCTCGTCTCCGAGAACGCCCCCGAGTTCCACATCGTCCTCGACGAGGCTGCGCTGCGCCGCCCGTACGGCGACCGCGAGGTGATGCGCGGACAGCTCCAGCATCTGATCGAGGTCTCGGAGCAGCCCAACGTACGGCTTCAGGTCATGCCGTTCAGCTTCGGCGGGCACTCCGGTGAGAGCGGCTCCTTCACCATCCTGAGCTTCCCGGAGTCCGACCTGTCGGACGTCGTCTATCTGGAGCAGCTCACCAGCGCGCTCTACCTGGACAAGCGCGAGGACGTCACCCAGTACGAGAGCGCGCTCAAGCAGCTGCAGCAGGACAGCCCCGGGCCGTCCGAGAGCCGCGATCTGCTGCGGGGGCTGCTCCAGCTCTCCTGAGAGTCTCCACAGACTTCCCAGGCCTTCTTCAACTCCCTTGAAACACAAGTACGATGACGTGTGATCAGACCGTGATCGGATGTCTGCTGACCCGGGCCAGGACTGCCTCGGCAGCACAGGGATTGAGGGAGCACATGTCGTCCTACTTCACCGACCTGGCCCAGCAGTACATCGACGGCGAGTGGCGCCCGGGAACGGGCTCCTGGGACATCATCGACTTCAACCCGTACGACGGCGAGAAGCTGGCGTCGATCACGATAGCCACGGTCGAAGAGGTCGATGACGCCTACCGCGCCGCCGAGCGAGCCCAGAAGAAGTGGGGCGCGACGAACGCGTACGCGCGGCGTTCGGTCTTCGAGAAGGCGCTCGCCATCATCGACGAGCGCGAGGCGGAGATCACCGAGGTCATCATCGCCGAGCTCGGCGGCACCCGCCTCAAGGCGGCCTTCGAGCTGCACCTCGTCCGGGAGTTCCTGCGCGAGTCGGTCCAGCTGGCGCTGCGACCCGAGGGAAAGATCATCCCCTCGCCGGTCGACGGCAAGGAGAACCGCCTCTACCGCGTCCCGGTCGGCGTCGTGGGTGTCATCAGCCCCTTCAACTTCCCCTTCCTGCTGTCGATCAAGTCCGTCGCCCCGGCCCTCGCGCTCGGCAACGGCGTGGTCCTGAAGCCGCACCAGAACACCCCGATCGTCGGCGGTTCGCTGGTCGCGAAGATCTTCGAGGACGCGGGCCTGCCCGGCGGCCTCCTCAACGTCGTCATCACCGACATAGCCGAGATCGGCGACGCCTTCATCGAGCACCCGGTCCCGAAGGTCATCTCCTTCACCGGCTCCGACAAGGTCGGCCGGCACGTGGCCACGGTCTGCGCCGCGAACTTCAAGCGCTCGGTGCTCGAACTGGGCGGCAACAGCGCCCTGGTGGTCCTGGAGGACGCGGACATCGACTACGCGGTCGACGCGGCGGTCTTCAGCCGTTACGTCCACCAGGGCCAGGTCTGCATGGCCGCGAACCGTGTCCTGGTGGACCGGTCGATCGAGGCCGAGTTCACCGAGAAGTTCGTCGCCAAGGTCAGGACGCTGAAGACCGGCGACCCGAGCGACCCGCAGACGGTCATCGGCCCGGTCATCAACTCCTCGCAGGCGGACGCGCTCTCAAGCGCCGTCGAGCAGGCGATCGCCGAGGGCGCCACCGCCCTGCTGCACGGCTCGACCACCGACAACCTGGTCGAGCCCTCCGTCCTGACCGGCCTCCCCGCCGACTCGGGCCTGCTCCGGCAGGAGATCTTCGGCCCGGTCGTCTTCCTCGTCCCCTTCGACGGGGAGGAGGAGGCTGTCCGGATCGTCAACGACACCCCGTACGGCCTCTCCGGTGCCGTCCACACGGCCGACATCGAGCGCGGCGTGAACTTCGCCAAGCAGATCGACACCGGCATGTTCCACGTCAACGACGGCACCGTCCACGACGAACCCCTCGTCCCCTTCGGCGGCGAGAAGCACTCCGGCATCGGCCGCCTGAACGGCGAGACGACGGTCGACGCCTTCACCACGACGAAGTGGATCTCGGTGCAGCACGGGCGGAGCTTCTTCCCCTTCTGACGCGCCTTCCTGTCCGGCTCTTCTGACACGTCTTCGCGCCCGGACCCTTGCGGACAGAAGCTGACCGCAAGGGTCCGTAGCGTCATCGGTGTCAGGCAAGAGGAGCCGATGAGAGGCGGACGGTCATGGTCACGCACGTGCGAGCCGAGGAGCAGGGCGACGAGCGCGGAGCGCTGCTCGCCTTCGTGGAGGAGCAGCGCGGCGGCATCCGCAGGGCACTGCTCGGGCTGACCGAGGAGCAGGCGGCGAGCAGGCCGAGCGCCAGCGAACTCTCGCTCGGCGGGCTGCTCAAGCATGTCGCCGAGGTCGAGCAGGGCTGGGTCGCGCGGGCCAAGGGCGAGCAGCCCGCGGTGAAGCGGGACGAGTCGAACTGGCACGAGTGCTTCGTCCTCACCGAGGGCGAGACGGTCGCCTCCCAGCTCGCGTACTGGGAGAAGGTCGCCGCCGAGACGGAGGCGTTCCTGCGCTCGGTGCCGAGTCTCGACGACACCTTCGCGCTTCCGAACGACCCCTGGTTCCCGCCGGAGGGCCGCGTCTCGATGCGCTGGCTGGCCCTGCATCTGATCCGCGAGACGGCCCGTCACGCCGGGCACGCCGACATCATCCGCGAGTCCCTGGACGGCAGGACCGCCTTCGAGCTGGTGGCGATGGAACAGGGCACATCCTGGAGCTGACCGGACGACGGGGCCCCGCGGACACCCCCTAGGCTGGACGGATGTCAGCGATCCGTCTCCTCGTGCTCGGCGCGGTCCGCCAGCACGGGCGGGCCCACGGCTATCAGGTGCGCAACGACCTGGAGTACTGGGGCGCGCACGAGTGGTCCAACGCCAAGCCCGGCTCGATCTATCACGCGCTCAAGCAGATGGCCAAGCAGGGACTGCTGCACGCCCACGAGATCGCGCCGTCCACGGCCGGCGGACCGCCGCGCACCGAGTACGAGATCACGGACAAGGGCACCGAGGAGTTCCTGACGCTGCTGCGCGAGTCCCTGACGTCCTACGACCAGAAGATGGACGTCCAGTCGGCGGGCATCGGCTTCATCGTCGACCTGTCGAGGGACGAGGCGGTGGCCCTCCTGAAGGAGCGGATCCGCAGGATCGAGGAGTGGCGGGCGGCCGTCACCGAGCACTATGTGCCCGAGGACGGCCCCGCGCAGCTCGGCCACATCGGCGAGATCATGAACCTCTGGGTCCACACCGCCGACGCGGACGCCGCGTGGACGCGCGGTCTGATCGCCCGCGTCGAGGGCGGTGCGTACACCTTCGCCGGCGAGGGCGAGCCGTTCGTCGGCGTCCTCGGGGAGGGCGAGGAGAACCCGTACGCCACGGGGGAGCGGCACCCCGAGGACGCGCGCTGATCCGCTCGCGGCTCCCCTCACTCATCAAGTTTGACTAATGGCACGGCCGGGCATACCCTCCGCGGCAGATAAGTAGTCAAGTTTGATTACTGCCTCCCGGAGAGTGGGCCGGGGGCGGGCCGGAGCGAAAGGAGCGGGATGACCGAGGCGATCGTCGTCGAAGGCGTACGCAAGCGGTACGGGGACAGACACGCGCTGGACGGACTGGACCTGCGGGTCGGGCGCGGCACGGTGCACGGGGTGCTCGGCCCCAACGGCGCCGGCAAGACGACCCTGGTCCGGGTCCTGTCCACCCTGCTGCGGCCGGACGGCGGCCGGGTGGAGGTCGCAGGCCACGACGTGCTGCGCGAGGCCCGCCGGGTGCGGTCGCGCATCGGCCTGCTCGGCCAGCACGCGGCGCTCGACGAGGAACTCGGCGGCCGGCAGAACCTGGAGATGTTCGGGCGCCTCCACCACCTGGGCGCCCGCGGCGCGCGCGTGCGGGCCGGCGAACTCCTGGAGCGCTTCGGCCTCGCCGACACCGGCCGCAAGGCGGTCCGCGCGTACAGCGGCGGCATGCGGCGCCGCCTGGACCTGGCCGCCTCCCTCATCACCGACCCCGAGGTGCTGTTCCTGGACGAGCCGACGACCGGGCTCGACCCGCGCGGCCGGGCCGAGGTGTGGGCCGCGGTGCGCTCCCTGGTCGGCGGCGGCACGACGGTGCTGCTCACCACGCAGTACCTGGAGGAGGCGGACCAGCTCGCCGACCGCATCTCGGTCGTCGACCGCGGACGCGTCATCGCGGACGGCACGGCGGACGAACTGAAGTCCCGGACTGGCGGCGACCGCATCGACGTGGTGCTGCGGGACGCGGGCCTGCTGGGCGCCGCCGTGGCCCTGCTGCCGTTCGCCGGGGAGGGCGTCTCGGTCGACACGGACCGCCGACTGCTGAGCGCCCCGGTCACCGATCGCATGGCGGCCCTGGCCGCGGTCGTCCGCGCCCTGGCGGAGGCCGGGATCGAGGCGGAGGACATCGCGCTGCGGCGTCCGACGCTGGACGAGGTGTTCCTGCGCCTCACCGGGGACGAGCAGCGAGTGAAGGAGGCCGTGTGAGCACGACGTACGACACCACCCGCGAGAAGAACCGGGGACCTTGGCGGCACGGGGGACCCCGGGGACCGCGCGAGGACGGCCGTCTCCTCTCCGACTGCTGGACCATGACCCGCCGCGAACTCGCCCACTGGGCACGGCAACCGGTCCAGGCCGCGGTCGGCCTGGTCTTCCCGGTGATGCTGCTCCTGATGTTCGGCTACCTGGTCGGCGGCGGCCGGGGCGTCGAGGGCGACTACGTCGACTACCTGGTGCCGGGGATGCTCGCCCTGACCATGGCCTTCGGCCTGGAGGGCACGATGCTGGCCGTCACCCAGGACCTCAACAAGGGCGTCATCGACCGCTTCCGCTCCATGCCGATGGCCAACGGAGCGGTTCTGGTGGGCCGTTCGGCCGCCGACATGCTCCAGTCGGCCGTGGGCCTGGCCGTGCTGACCGGGGTCGGGTACGCGATCGGCTGGCGCGCCCACAGCACGCCCGGCGCGTTCCTCGGAGCGATGGGCCTGCTCCTGCTCTTCCGCTTCGCCATGCTGTGGATCGGCATCCACCTGGCGATGGTGGCCGGGAGGCCGGAGATGGTGCAGGCCGTGCAGATCCTGGTCTGGCCCGTCGGCTTCCTGTCCAACGCCTTCGCCGTCCCCGGCTCCATGCCCGGCTGGCTGGGCACGGTGGTCGAGTGGAACCCGATGTCCCGGACGGCCACGGCCGTACGCGACCTGTTCGGCGGACCGGGCGGGGAGCCGGGCCACATCGGGGCGGCGGTTCTCTGGCCCCTCGCCCTGCTCGCGGTCTTCTTCCCGCTGGCGGTACGGAGATTCGCCCGCCTGAGCCGCTAGCGGAACACCTCGCCCGCCCGGCGCCGCGGACCGGGCGGGCGCTCCCCGCCTCTCCCGGAGCGCCGCCCGCGGCCCGAACGACCTCCCTAGTGATGGAAACCCGTCGCCGCGCTCTTGTCGTGGGTCATCGGGTGCGGCTGGCGGCGCAGTTCGGGCAGCAGCCGGCCCAGGTCCTCGATGAACAGGTCGGCGAGGTCCGACGAGAAGCCGTTGCGGCACACCACGCGCAGCACGGACAGGTCCTCGCGGTTCTCGGGGAACGTGTACGCGGGCAGCAGCCAGCCGCTCTCGCGCATCCTCCGGGACACGTCGAAGACGTCGTACGCGGTCACCTCGGGCGCCGTCGTGAAGGCGAACACCGGCAACTCGTCGCCCCGGGTGATGAGCCGGAAGTCGCCCAGACAGTCGATGCGTTCGGCGAGCGCGCGTGCCACGTCCCGGGTGGTCTGCTGCACGGCCCGGTAGCCCTCCCGGCCCAGCCGCAGGAACGTGTAGTACTGGGCGACGACCTGCGCTCCGGGGCGCGAGAAGTTGAGCGCGAAGGTCGGCATGTCGCCGCCCAGGTAGTTCACCCGGAAGACCAGTTCCTCGGGCAGCTCGGCCGCCGTCCGCCACAGCGCCCAGCCGACACCCGGGTAGACCAGGCCGTACTTGTGCCCCGAGGTGTTGATCGACGACACCCTGGGGAGCCGGAAGTCCCAGACCAGGTCCTGGTCGAGGAAGGGCGCGATCATCGCCCCGGACGCGCCGTCGACATGGACCGGGATGTCCAGGCCCGTGCGCTCCTGGAGCCGGTCCAGTGCCGCGCACAGCTCCTGGATTGGCTCGTACGACCCGTCGAAGGTGGAGCCGAGGATGCCGACCACCCCGATGGTGTTCTCGTCGCACAGATCGGCCGCCGCCTGGGCGTCGAGGTGGAACCGGTCGCCCTCCATGGGGATCTGGCGGGCCTCGACCTCCCAGAAGTTGCAGAACTTCTCCCAGCACACCTGGACGTTGACGCCCATGATCAGGTTGGGCCGCGCGCCCGGGTACCGGTCCGCGTTGCGCTGCGTCCAGCGCCGCTTGAGCGCCATGCCGGCGAGCATGCACGCCTCGCTCGACCCGGTCGTCGAACAGCCCACAGCTGCGGACGGATCCGGCGCGTTCCACAGGTCGGCGAGCATCGCCACACAGCGCCGCTCCAGCTCGGCCGTGCGGGGGTACTCGTCCTTGTCGATCATGTTCTTGTCCCGGCACTCCGCCATCAGGATCCCGGCCTGCGGTTCCATCCAGGTGGTGACGAAGGTGGCCAGGTTCAGCCGGGAGTTCCCGTCCAGCATGAGCTCGTCGTGGACGAGCTGGAGCGCCGTCGTGGGCGGCAGCGGGCCGTCCGGGAGCCGGTGCTTCGGCGGCGCCTCGACCATGCCGCTGACCGGGTTGGCCTCCCCGTAGAACGGGTTGACGGAGACGGGGCGTTCATCGGGCGTCTGGCGGCCCTGATGGAGCGGCATGGGCTTCTCCCAACGTTCAGCGGGACGGGTCGTCCCCTTGGTTCATCGGATGCGGGCTTCCCGGTGGTTCATCGGATCGGACTTCCGTCCTTGTGCAGCTGCATCTGGGGCCGTCCGGTCACCAGCAGCCAGGCCGGCAGCGAGGCGATGCAGAGCAGGGCGATGATCGAGGGCGAGGACACCAGAACGGCGGCCGTGAACAGGCTCACCCAGCCCTGCCGGGTGATCGCGAGGAGTGTGCCCAGCACTCCGGCGGCCAGGCCCAGCGACGCCGGGACCGAGGGCACGAGCGCGTGGGCGCACAGGCCGAACGCGGCGCCCACGAAGACGGCCGGGAAGATCCGGCCGCCCCGGAACCCGCAGGACGCCGCGACGACCAGCGCGGCCAGCTTCACCACGGCCATCAGCGCGTACCGGCCCGCCGAATAGCCGTCCGGGTTCCGGGCGATCTCGGCGACCTGGTCCAGGCCCTTGAACAGCGTCAGCGGGCCGCCCAGACAGCCGAGCAGGCCAAGGACGAGCCCGCCGAGGGGAAGCGCCGCCATCGGGTGGCGCAGGAGCGAGAAGAGCTTGTGGACATAGGGGAAGGCGTAGACCGCGGCCATGCCGAGCACCGCCGCGGCGGAGGCGATCACCAGCGCGGACAGCACATCGGTCCAGCCGGGATCACCGAGCGGGGGCAGATCCAGGTCGAAGCTCGGATGGCCGATCAGCGCCGTGGTCATCGAGCCCACCGACGCCGCCGTCAGTGGCGCGAAGAGGTTGTCCCACAGCAGGCCCTTCACCTGCCGTCCGGCGAGCGCCTCGGAGATGACCAGCGCCGCCGCGACCGGCGTACCGAACAGGGCGCCGATCGTCCCCGCCTCGGCCAGGGTCACCCACAGCACGCCGGGTGCCGCGGGCGCGAACCTGCGGCCCGCCCAGAACGCCAGCGCGACGTTGGTGGCGATGATCGGGTTCTCGGGGCCGAGGCTCGGACCACCCGCCAGCATCAGAGCGGTCGCCACCAGCAGTCCGGGCAGGACGACCGGTGCCATCGGCTCCGCCTGGAGCCCCAGGGTCGCCGGGTCGGGTCCCGCGTGCCCCGGCGCCTTCCAGACCACCAGACCGACCAGGATGCCGGTGCTGGTGAGCATGACGATCATCCACAGGGAGGAGTACCCGCCGATGCCGAGCGCGTCGGGAAGGTCCGTCCACAACACGTCCTTGAGCTGGTCGGCGAGCTTGCTCACCCCTACGTAGAGGAGGCTCGCGACCGCGCCGACGACCACGGCCGGGAGGAACAGCGGCAGCAGAGTCCGTGCGGACGCCGCCCGGGCGGGGGCCGGTCCCGGGGGAGCCGCTTCGTGGGTCACGGGCTCACCCTAAGCGCGCGAATCGGACATAACATCCCGAGCGTCTTCCGCCGAACCCCGGAGTTCGGGCTTGCACCTCACGTGGCGTCAGGCCTCATCGTGAGGGGCGTACCGAGGAAGGAGCGGAAGTGAGCTACTCAGTGGGCCAGGTCGCCGGGTTCGCCGGCGTCACGGTGCGCACCCTGCACCACTACGACGAGATCGGTCTCCTCGCGCCCGGCGAACGCAGCCGTGCGGGGCATCGGCGCTACAACGACGCCGACCTCGACCGGCTGCAGCAGATCCTGTTCTACCGAGAGCTCGGCTTCCCGCTCGACGAGGTCGCCGCCCTGCTCGACGCCCGGAAGCGGACCCGCGCGCGCATCTGCGCCGCCAGCACGACCTGCTGACCGCCCGGATCGAGAAGCTGCAGAAGATGGCCGCGGCCGTGGAGCACGCCATGGAGGCACGCACGATGGGCATCAACCTCACGCCCGAGGAGAAGTTCGAGGTC
Organism: Streptomyces sp. NPDC005141; assembly: GCF_053599975.1. Taxonomy (NCBI): domain Bacteria; kingdom Bacillati; phylum Actinomycetota; class Actinomycetes; order Kitasatosporales; family Streptomycetaceae; genus Streptomyces; species Streptomyces sp. NPDC005141. The sequence goes on from NZ_JBSFYW010000032.1 coordinate 23,248, forward strand.
TTCGGGGACAAGGACCCGGAGGCGCACGCGGAGGAGGCCGAGCGCCGCTGGGGCGGCACGGACACGTACGCCGAGTCGCAGCGCCGCGCCGCCCGCTACACCAAGGACGACTGGAAGCGCATGCAGGCCGAGGTGGCCTCCTGGGGCGAGCGGTACGACGCCCTGATGGAGGCCGGGGAGCTGCCGGACGGCGAGCGGGCCATGGACATGGCCGAGGAGCACCGGCTGCACATCACCCGGTGGTTCTACGCGTGCACCTACGAGATCCACCAGGGGCTCGGCGGCATGTACGTCGCCGACGAGCGGTTCAAGGAGTTCTACGACTCCATGCGGCCGGGACTGGCCGAGCACCTGAGAGACGCGATCACGGCCAACGCCGCCCGGCACCCCCGGGAAACCTGACCCGGAAGGCGTCCGTGAGGGCGACGGGCGCCGGCCCGGTCGAGCGCCGCCCACGCAGGCACACGCCACCGTGCCGCTCACGCAGGGCACACGCCACCGTGCCGCCCGCGCGGGGCGGGTGCCGTCGGCGACGGTAAGGGGCGCCCGCCATTGCGGACGCCCCTTACCGGTACGCGCTATTCCTTCACCAGGACCACGGCCGTGCCGTAGGCGCACACCTCCGTGCCCACGTCCGCCGCCTCCGACACGTCGAAGCGGAACATGAGCACGCCGTTGGCGCCCCGCGCGCGTGCCTGCTCCACGAGCCGCTCCATGGCCTGGTTGCGGGTCTCCACCAGCGTCTTGGTGAGCCCCTTGAGCTCACCGCCGATCATCGACTTCAGACCCGCGCCGATCTGGCTGCCCAGATGACGCGAGCGCACGGTGAGGCCGAAGACCTCGCCGATGACCTGCTCGACGCGATGGCCGGGTACGTCGTTCGTCGTCACGACCAGGACGTCCGAGTGGGGACCCTGGCCGCCGCCGTATTCATCGATGCCCATGGCTCACAGCTTTGTCCGAGTCGCCGCACAGTGCATCCTGGAGTCACGGGTGGAACCTGGCGTGGACCCATTGCGTTGATAGCTTTGGTCGGCCGTACAGGACCGCCGCACCTCCCTTCACCCCTCAGGAGCCCGGAACCGTGACGACGCTTGCCCTCGGTCCCAGCTGGCTGGATCCGAACACGCTCCTGGACAACTTCGGCATCTGGGGCCTGCTGCTCATCGTCTTCGCCGAATCCGGCCTGCTCATCGGCTTCTTCCTGCCGGGCGACTCGCTGCTGTTCACCTGCGGTCTGCTGATCACCGCGGGCACCATGGACTACCCGCTGTGGGCGGCGATCCCGCTGATCTGCCTCGCCGCGATCCTCGGCGATCAGGCGGGCTATCTCTTCGGCAAGAAGGTCGGGCCCTCGCTCTTCACCCGCCCGAACTCCCGCCTCTTCAAGCAGGAGAACGTGGTCAAGGCCCACGAGTTCTTCGAGAAGTACGGGCCCAAGTCCCTGGTGCTGGCCCGCTTCGTGCCCATCGTGCGCACGTTCACGCCGATCATCGCCGGCGTCAGCGGCATGAAGTACCGGCCCTTCCTCATCTTCAACATCATCGGCGGCGTGCTGTGGGGCGCGGGCGTCACGCTGCTCGGTTCCTGGCTCGGCGGGATCGACTTCGTGAACAAGAACATCGAGGCGATCCTGATCCTGATCGTCCTCGTCTCGGTGGTCCCGATCATCATCGAGTTCCTGCGCGCCCGTTCCCAGGCCAGGAAGAACCCGCCCCAGGAGTCCGTCCCGGCCCAGCCCGCGGCCGCGCACACCCGCCCCGCCGCGCCCGTCATGGACGACGCGACCAGGCCGCTGCGCGTGCCGCCGGTCCAGGAGGGCCAGGACTCGTCGTACGGCTACCAGGGACACGGCCAGTCGTACGGGAACCAGGGCCACGACGGGTCGTACGGGAACCAGGGGCACGGCCAGTCGTACGGGAACCAGGGGCACGACGGGTCGTACGGGAACCAGGGGCACGGCCAGGGCTACGGCCATCAGGGCGACCACCAGGGCAACGGCCACCCGCACCAGCAGCAGCACCAGGAGCCGTACCAGCAGCCGTACGGCTCGGATCAGGGCTACGGCTACGACCAGCAGTACGACCAGGGTTACCAGCAGGGCTACGACCAGGGCCGGACCTACCCGCCCCAGCAGCACCCCCAGGGCCACCCGCAGCAGCAGTACGGTTCGGAGCAGTACCCCTACGGCCAGGGCCCCGCGCAGAACTGAGGTCCCGCCCTCCGGGGTCCCTGCCTCCCACGACCGGTCCTCGCGCGTCCGGTTCTCAGAAGCCGCGTGTCCGCTTGGCGGCCCGCCGCCCCCCGGCGGAGCCGCCCGGCAGGCGCAGGAACAGCCGGGAGATCTCCGAACCCAGGTTCACGCCGATCGCGATGGCCATGGCGAGGGCCGCCGCCTTGGTGAGCGACACGAGGCCCTTGTCGACCTCGTTCTGGGCGATCGACAGCAGACCGAAGTAGGTCGCCGAACCGGGCAGCAGGGGCCCGATCGCTGCGGTCGTGTACGGCAGCGCGGACGCGAACCGGTAGCGCGAGAGCAGCTGCCCGAAGAGACCCACCAGGCCCGCGGCGACGGCCGTGGAGGCCACCGGCGAGATGCCGCCCGCGTAGTGCATCGCCCCGTACACCGACCAGGCCACGCCGCCGTTGAGGGTCACCGCGAGGACCGTCGACCGTTCCTGCTGGAGCAGGATCGCGAAGGTGAGCGACAGCAGCATGGAAGCGGCGATCTGGAGCAACGGCCGCTCGGAGAGGCTCAGCGCCGCGTCCGGGTTGAGCTGCGTGCCCAGCTTCACGCCGAAATAGAGCACCAGCAGGACGCCGGAGACGATCCCCACGAAGAAGTACATGACTTCGAGCAGCCGCGCGGACGCGGTGATGTAGAAGCCGGTCAGCCCGTCCTGCACCCCCGCGACGAGCGCCCGCCCCGGCAGCAGCGCGAAGAGCCCACCGGTGATCACCGCGGAGGCGTTCACATCGACGTGCGCCAGCGTGAGCGCGACCCCTATCGCGGCGGGTGGCATCGCGGCCACCGTGAACTGGTAGAACTCCGGCAGCCCGCGCCCCGCGCACAGCCACGCGAGCCGGTCGCCGAGCATCGCGCCGAGCGCCGCGGCGACGAACACGATCGCGTCACCGCCGACGAGGACGGAGGCCGCGCCGGCGAGCAATCCGCCGGAGGCGGTCAGCACCCAGCCGGGGTACGGGTGACGGTTGCGCCGCATCTCCGCGAGGCGCCCGTAGGCCTCCTCCAGGGAGATCGCGGTCTCCGGGTCGCTCAGATCGTCGACGAGCCGGTAGACGGCCCCCAGGCGCGTGTAGTCGGTGCCCCGGCGGCGCACGGTCCGTGACGCCGTCACCGGGTCGTCCACCAGGGACGGCTGATGCGAGATCGACAGCAGGGTGAAGGTGACGTTCGGCTCGCAGCGGTCCAGCCCGTAGGACCGGCAGACGGCGAACATCGCCGTCTCCACGTCCTCGGCGCCCTCACCGCCCGCGAGCAGCAGCTCGCCGATGCGCAGGGTCAGGTCGAGCACGCGCGGGACGGCGGGCCCCGACTCGTCCTCCTTGTGCACCGGTTCGGGCGCGGGCCGCTCGGTCACCGGCATACGCAGCATCGTGCGCATCCGGTCCTGCCACGGCGCGTCCTTGGTCAGGCTGACCAGGGGTATTCCGGTCGCCGGTGTGAAGGCGGGCGGCGCCTGCCTGGCGCTGTAGGTGCGCGGGGTGCTGAACGCCGAGCCCTCCTGCTCCGCCCCGGGCGGCTGCAGGGCGTCGAGGCCTTGGGGGAGCGCGAACTCCGACGTCGTCGACGACTCCTCGTCGGCCACCGCCGGTCCCGGCGCCGCCATACCTGCGGGCGGGCTGAAAGCACTCCTCGCCTCGTCCGACTGCGGCTTGCGGTCTTCCGCTTCCGGGTCCGCCACCAACTCCAGCCTCGCCTTTCGCGTCTGTGTGGTTCTCCTACTTGCCTTCCGTATGCCTCAGTATGCGTACGGATACACGAACGGGCCGCGCGACCCCCATGGGGATCACGCGGCCCGTTCGGAAGCGGGGGAGGTCAGTGACCACCCGAGGGGGGAGGTCAGTGACCGCCCTGATCCTTGAGGCGCTTGTAGGAACGCTCGATCTCGGCCTCGGCCTCGGTGCGGCCGACCCAGTTGGCGCCCTCGACGGACTTGCCCGGCTCCAGGTCCTTGTAGACCTCGAAGAAGTGCTGGATCTCCAGGCGGTCGAACTCCGACACGTGGTGGATGTCGCGCAGGTGCTCCACACGCGGGTCGTGCGCCGGGACGCACAGCAGCTTGTCGTCGCCGCCGGCCTCGTCCGTCATACGGAACATGCCGATCGTGCGGCACTGGATGAGGCAACCCGGGAAGGTCGGCTCGTCCAGGATGACCAGGGCGTCCAGCGGGTCGCCGTCCTCGCCGAGGGTGTTCTCGACGAAGCCGTAGTCGGCCGGGTAGCTGGTCGAGGTGAAGAGTCGACGGTCCAGACGGATCCGACCGGTCTCGTGGTCCACCTCGTACTTGTTCCGTGAACCCTTCGGAATCTCGATCGTGACGTCGAACTCCACCGGTGGCTCCTCCATGATCAGCACATAGTTCTGGTGGTTAAGTGTCCCTCACGCAGGTGGGTGATCGCGAAAGGGGCTGGTGGTCGTGCCAGAGCTGAGGGCTTGGCGGGCCGCGAGACCGCATGTGGTGCGGGTCGCGCGAACGGTGAAACCGCATGTGGCGCGGGTCACCCGAGCCATGCGGCCGCGTGCCGTTCGGTTCACGACACCGCAGCTCACGGCCGTCGCGGCCACCGTGGGCCTGGCCCTCGCGGCCGGGGCGGTGACCGCGGCCGGTCCCTGGGACTCCACCGGTCAGCGTACGGCCGAGCGCGACTGGGCCGCATCGCGGGCGCCGGAGGGTGGCACAGATCACGCACGTAAATCCGGTACGCCCCGAACGTCACCCCGGCCCGCCCCCAGTGCCGCCTCCGTCCTGGCCGGACTCGGCGGTTCCGCGAGCGCCGTGCCCGCGCCCGCCGAGAAGGCCCTCGCGGCCGTCCTCGACCCGCTCCTGGACAATCCGGTCCTCGGCTCGCTGCGCACCGCCGTCGTGGTCGACGTGGCGACCGGCGAGCGGCTCTACGGCAAGGGCGCCGACGAGGTCCAGACACCGGCGTCCACCACGAAGATCGCCACCGCCGTCGCCGCCCTCACGGCGCCCGGCCCCGACCACCGCATCCAGACCCGTACGGTCCTCGAGCCCGACACCAAGGAGCTCGTGCTCGTCGGCGGCGGCGACCCGACGCTGACCGCCCGCAAGCCCGCCGACGGCTGGGCGGACCTGCGCACCCTCGCCGAGAAGACGGCCACCGCCCTGAAGGCCCGTCACATGGACCACGTGACGCTCTCCTACGACACCTCGCTGTACACCGGCCCCGACCTTCACCCCATCGGCGTCAACGAGAACATCGCGAAGGTCACCGCGCTGATGGTCGACGAGGGCCGCCAGGACGACACGACCAGCGGGACGGCCGGGCGTGCCCCGGACCCGGCGGCGGACGCCGCGCGGAAGTTCGCGGACCTGCTGCACGACCGCGGCATCAGGACGACATCGCCCGGCCCCTCGAAGGCGACGAGCCGCTCGCAGGCCCTCGCCTCCGTCTCCTCGCCGCCGCTGTCCGCCCTGGTCGAGCGGATGCTGACCAACAGCGACAACGACATCGCGGAGGCACTGGCCCGCCAGGTCGCCCTCGCCACCGGCGAGGAACCCAGCTTCGCGGGCGACGCGAAGGCGATCCGCGCCCAGCTGAAGAAGCTGGGACTCCCGCTGTCCGGCGCGCAGTTCGCGGACGGCAGCGGTCTGAACCGCGCCGACAAGCTCTCCGCCGACCTGCTCGCCGCCCTGCTGGCCAAGGCCGGCGACCCGGCCCACCCCGAACTCCGCTCGGTCCTCACCGGTCTGCCCGTCGCCGGCTTCACCGGCACCCTCAGCACCCGGTACGCCGACGCCCCCACCGCCACCGGCCTCGTCCGGGCCAAGACCGGGACACTGACCGGCGTCAACACCCTCGCCGGCACCGTCGTCGACAAGGACGGCCGGCTCCTGGCCTTCGCCTTCCTGACCTCCGACGAGGCCCACCCCCCGAACCCCCTGGAGGCGCGGGCGGCGTTGGACCACACGGCGACGGCACTGGCGGCGTGCGGCTGCCGGTAGCCGCACGCCGGGAGAGTGCGACCCGCCCGACCCGCGAGCACCAGGAGCACCATCGGCCCCTCGCCCGGGGGCATACGGCGCCGTACCCCTCACCGCAGCCGGACCCGCTCACGTACGGTTGACGCATGACGAGCATCGGTGGTGCTGCATCTACTGGGATGGTCGACTGGAATCTCGCGGTGGCGACCGCGACCCGACTCGTACGGCCGGGCCCCGAGGTGAGCCGTGACGAGGCCCGCGCCATCGTCGCGGAGCTGCGCCGGCACGCCAAGGCCTCGGAGGAACACGTCCGGGGCTTTACCCGTATGGGTGACGACATCGTGCACGACACCCCCGTCCTCGTCGTCGACCGCCCCGGCTGGGTCCGGGCGAACGTCGCCGGGTTCCGGGAGATCCTCAAGCCCCTCCTGGACAAGATGCAGGAACGGCGCGGCGGCTCCCCGGGCGGAGCCGTCCTCGGCGCAGTCGGCGGCAAGGTCACCGGTGTCGAGCTGGGCATGCTGCTGTCGTTCCTGTCGTCGAGGGTCCTCGGGCAGTACGAGACGTTCGCCCCCGCGACCCGGGACCTGCCCGCCGGAGGCCCCACCGGCTCGGGCAACGGCGGCGGCAGGCTCCTGCTGGTCGCCCCGAACATCGTGCACGTGGAGCGCGAACTCGACGTCCAGCCACATGACTTCCGCCTGTGGGTGTGCCTCCACGAAGAGACGCACCGCACCCAGTTCACGGCCGTGCCCTGGCTGCGCGACCACCTGGAGGGCGAAATCCAGTCTTTCTTGGGGGAGACCGAAGTCGACCCGATGACCGTCCTGGAACGCATCCGGGAAGCCGCCCAGTCGCTCGCCGGCTCCCGCCCGGACACCGAGGAGGACGACGGAGGCCGTTCCCTTGTGGAAATCGTCCAGACGCCCGCGCAGCGGGAGATCCTCGGCAGGCTCACCGCCGTCATGTCCCTCCTCGAGGGCCACGCCGACTTCGTGATGGACGGCGTCGGACCCGCCGTGGTGCCCTCCGTCGCCGAGATCCGCGAGAAATTCCAGCAGCGCCGCGCCAGGGGCGCCTCCCGCCTGGACCTCGCCCTGCGCAAGCTGCTCGGCCTGGACGCCAAACTCCGGCAGTACAGGGACGGCGAGCGGTTCGTACGGGCGGTCGTCGACGAGGTCGGCATGGACGGCTTCAACCGTGTGTGGACCTCTCCGAACACGCTCCCGACGAAGGCGGAGATCGCCAAACCGGCGGACTGGGTCGCGCGGGTGCACCGCAAGGCGGAGTCGTGAACCTTACGGGACGGTCGTGAAACGAATCCGGCCGATGGCAGGCAAACGCCCCTCCAATCACCCGTCCGAGGGACCGTGGGGCATGGGTAGGCGTGCAATGCTCGGGGAACGCCCCGGTTCTGTCACCATCGACACACTCTGAGTGACCGATCCCGGGCTAACCCCCCGAAAACTTCATGAAGGGAACCGGACATGGGTCCCCATCCTGCGGTCGCGGCGATACGCCTGGCGGTCCGCCGCGTACTCCACGACATCCTCACCGAGCAACCGCCCACCCCCGACACCCGGCGCACGCCCGCACGCGGTGCCGCGCGCCCCTGCGCGCCCGACGCGGAGCGTGTACCCGCGCCCGGAACACGACGCAGCATGCCCGCGCCCGCCAGGCCCCCGCACGGCGAACCTGTCGCGAGCTCCCTGCCGCGACCGGGCGGGGAGGCGCCCCCCGCGCCGCTCGTGCTCGTCGCGTGCTCCGGCGGCGCCGACTCCATGGCGCTCGCCTCCGCCCTCGCCTTCGAAGCCCCCAAAGTCGGCATCCGCGCCGGTGGCATCACCGTCGACCACGGTCTGCAGCCCGGCTCCGACCTGCGCGCCGACGAAGTCGTGCTGCGCCTCACCGAGCTGGGGCTCGCCCCGGCCGAGTCCATCGCCGTCACCGTCGGCCGCGACGGAGGCCCCGAGGCCGCCGCCCGCGACGCCCGGTACGCCGCCCTGGACTCCGCCGCCGAGCGCCATGGCGCCACCGCGGTCCTCCTCGGCCACACCCGCGACGATCAGGCAGAGACGGTCCTGCTGGGCCTCGCCCGCGGCTCCGGCATCCGCTCCCTGTCCGGAATGGCCGCGGTCTCGGGGGCCGACGGCCGCTACCGCCGTCCCTTCCTGCACCTGGACCGGCAGACCGCCCGCAAGGCGTGCATGGTCCAGTCGCTGCCCGTCTGGGACGACCCGCACAACGCCGATCCGGCCTACACCCGCTCCCGGCTCCGCCACGAGGGCCTGCCCGCCCTGGAGAAGGCGCTCGGCAAGGGAGTCGTCGAGGCACTCGCCCGTACGGCCCAGCTCTCCCGGGACGATGCCGACGCCCTCGACGCGTGGGCCAGCCAGGCGGAGGCGTCCGTGCGCGACGCCGCCGGCCTCCTGGAGTGCGCCAAGCTCTACGCCCTGCCGCCCGCCGTACGCCGCCGGATCCTGCGCCGCGCGGCCATCGAGGCGGGCGCTCCGGCCGGTTCGCTGTTCGCCCGCCACATCGAGGAAATCGACCGGCTGATCACCGGATGGCGCGGTCAGGGGGCCATCAATCTCCCGGGCAAAGTCGTCGCTCAGCGCCAGGGTGGCAGACTGGTGATTCGGCAAGGCTGAAACCGGACCCTGCACCGGGGCCGCTCACGCGGCTCCCCGGGACCCCTTCACTCGGGTCGCGGGCGGTCCGAGCGGCCGTGCGCGGGTGAGCCGAAGGGGACCGCCAGTTGCAGAGGCGCCCCGTAGGTGAACGAGCCCAAAAAAGTGGGACGGACGACCGAAAGTGATGCGGGTGGACGCGAAAGACATGGGCACCGACCTCAAGTCGGTGCTCATCACCAAGGAAGAGATCGACGCGAAGCTGGTTGAGCTGGCCGCGAAGATCGACGCGGAGTACGCGGGCAAGGACCTGCTGATCGTCGGAGTGCTCAAGGGCGCCGTGATGGTCATGGCGGACCTCGCGCGTGCGCTGTCCACCCCCGTCACCATGGACTGGATGGCCGTGTCGTCGTACGGCGCGGGCACCCAGTCCTCCGGCGTGGTGCGGATCCTCAAGGACCTCGACACCGACATCAAGGGCAAGCACGTCCTGATCGTCGAGGACATCATCGACTCCGGGCTGACCCTGTCCTGGCTGATCTCCAACCTCGGCTCCCGCGAGCCCGCCTCGCTCAAGGTGTGCACGCTGCTGCGCAAGCCGGACGCGGCCAAGGTCGCGATCGACGTGGAGTGGGTCGGCTTCGACATCCCGAACGAGTTCGTCATCGGGTACGGCCTCGACTACGCCGAGAAGTACCGCAACCTCCCGTTCGTCGGTACGCTCGCGCCTCACGTCTACGGCGGCTGAGCGCCCCCTTTCTGAGGGCGGCTCAGTCCTTGTAGGACGTTCGGGAACCCCAGCGGGGTTCGCGCCGTTGGAGCATGCATGGAGGGGATTGCCAGCAGTCCCCTGCGGCTTCGGGTGACAATGCTGGGGTACCGTCCGAAGAACAGTCTTTATCAAACTCACTATGGCAGGAGGGACGGGGCGACACCGCTCCGTATGGATGGACGTGAAGCGATACTTCCGTGGGCCGGTCATGTGGATCGTGCTGGCCGTCCTTGCCGTGGTCGTGTTGATGCAGGTCGTCGGTTCGTCCGGCGGCTACAAGACGGTGGACACCGGCCAGGTCGTCAAGGCGATCAATGACAACCAGGTCGAGTCGGCCAAGATCACCACTGGCGACGAGCAGGTCATCAAGGTCTCGCTGAAGGACGGCGAGAAGGTTGACGACAGCTCGAAGATCCAGGCGAGCTACATCGGCGACCAGGGCGTGACCCTGGCCAACACACTCCAGAACAAGTACGAGAACAAGCAGATCCCGGACGGCTACACCGTCGCTCCGTCCAAGCAGAACCCCTTCGTGGGCATCCTGCTGTCTCTGCTTCCCTTCGTCCTCATCGTCGTCGTCTTCCTGTTCCTGATGAATCAGATGCAGGGTGGCGGCTCCCGGGTCATGAACTTCGGGAAGTCCAAGGCGAAGCTCATCACCAAGGACACCCCCAAGACGACGTTCGCGGACGTCGCGGGCTCGGACGAGGCTGTCGAAGAGCTCCACGAGATCAAGGAGTTCCTCCAGGAGCCGGCGAAGTTCCAGGCCGTCGGAGCGAAGATCCCCAAGGGCGTCCTGCTCTACGGGCCTCCTGGTACGGGCAAGACGCTGCTCGCACGCGCTGTCGCGGGTGAGGCCGGCGTTCCCTTCTACTCCATCTCCGGTTCCGACTTCGTCGAGATGTTCGTCGGTGTCGGTGCCTCCCGGGTCCGTGACCTGTTCGAGCAGGCCAAGGCGAACGCCCCGGCGATCGTCTTCGTCGACGAGATCGACGCGGTCGGCCGCCATCGCGGTGCCGGCCTCGGCGGCGGTCACGACGAGCGCGAGCAGACCCTCAACCAGCTGCTCGTCGAGATGGACGGCTTCGACGTGAAGGGCGGCGTCATCCTGATCGCCGCCACCAACCGGCCCGACATCCTCGACCCGGCCCTCCTGCGCCCCGGCCGCTTCGACCGCCAGATCGCGGTCGACCGCCCGGACATGCAGGGCCGTCTGGAGATCCTCAAGGTTCACCAGAAGGGCAAGCCGGTCGCTCCGGACGTCGACCTGTCCGCAGTGGCGCGTCGGACCCCCGGTTTCACGGGTGCCGACCTGTCGAACGTGCTGAACGAGGCGGCGCTGCTCACCGCGCGCGCCAACGGGAAGCTGATCGACAACAACATGCTGGACGAGGCGATCGACCGTGTGGTCGCGGGCCCGCAGAAGCGGACCCGGATCATGTCGGACAAGGAGAAGAAGATCACCGCGTACCACGAGGGCGGCCACGCCCTCGTCGCGGCGGCTTCCCCGAACTCCGACCCGGTCCACAAGATCACGATCCTCTCGCGCGGCCGTGCCCTCGGCTACACGATGGTCCTGCCGGACGAGGACAGGTACTCCACGACCCGCAACGAAATGCTCGACCAGCTGGCATACATGCTGGGCGGGCGCGCGGCCGAGGAGCTTGTCTTCCACGACCCGACCACCGGTGCCGCGAACGACATCGAGAAGGCCACGACCACCGCTCGCGCGATGGTCACGCAGTACGGCATGACCGAGCGTCTCGGCGCGATCAAGTTCGGCGGCGACAACACCGAGCCCTTCCTGGGCCGGGAGATGTCGCACCCGCGCGACTACTCGGAAGAGGTCGCCGCGCTCGTCGACGAAGAGGTCAAGAAGCTCATCGAGAACGCGCACAACGAGGCCTGGGAAATCCTGGTCGAGAACCGCGACGTCCTCGACGCTCTCGTGCTCCAGCTGCTGGAGAAGGAGACGCTGAGCAAGGAGCAGATCGCCGAGGTCTTCGCTCCCATCGTGAAGCGCCCGGCCCGTCCCGCGTGGACCGGCTCCTCCCGTCGCACGCCGTCCACCCGCCCGCCGGTGCTCTCCCCCAAGGAGCTGTCACTGACGAACGGGGCGAACGGCTCGACGGCGGCCATCGCCACCGCGACGGAGTCCGTCCCGGCGACGGAGGCGGCCCCGGAGGACCGTACCGAGAGCTGACATAGTTCGGCTCCCGGCGGCCTCACCAGGCCCGGAATGGATGCCGCGCCCCCCAGGTTCTAGCCTGGGGGGCGCGGCATTTTCATGCGCCCGCACATCTTGGACGCGTCGAGGCACGCGCAGGATCCACAGGAACGAGGACCAGATGACCGACCCCGTGACGCTGGACGGCGAGGGAGTTGTCGGTGAGTTCGACGAGAAGCGTGCCGAGAACGCCGTACGGGAGCTCCTGATCGCGGTCGGCGAGGACCCGGACCGCGAGGGACTGAGGGAGACGCCGGGGCGGGTGGCGCGGGCGTACAAGGAGATATTCGCGGGCCTGTGGCAGCAGCCGGAGGACGTGCTGACGACGACGTTCGACCTGGGACACGACGAGATGGTCCTGGTGAAGGACATCGAAGTCTTCAGTACCTGCGAACATCATCTGGTGCCGTTCAGGGGTGTCGCGCACGTGGGCTACATCCCGGCCACCAGCGGCAAGATCACCGGCCTGTCCAAACTGGCCCGCCTGGTCGACGTCTACGCCCGGCGCCCCCAGGTGCAGGAGCGGCTGACGACGCAGATCGCCGACTCCCTGATGGAGATCCTGGAACCGCGCGGTGTGATCGTGGTCGTCGAGTGCGAGCACATGTGCATGTCCATGCGCGGCATCCGCAAGCCGGGCGCGAAGACCATCACGTCGGCGGTGCGCGGACAACTGCGGGACGCCGCGACGCGCAACGAGGCGATGAGCCTCATCATGGCCCGCTAGCCGGGGACGGACGCCGGGCAGGCCCACACGGTCCACTCGCCGGACACGGGCCGCCGGTCGGGTGCGGACGGGTCGACGCGCCTGCTTCGGGGCTAGGCCACCGGAGCGGCGCCGCCGTGGTGCTCGTCGTCGTCCTCCGGGAGCTTGCAGACACGCTCCAGGAAGAAGGCCGCCGCTATCACGCCGATTCCGGCGACGACGGAGAGGCCGGCGTAGATGGCCTGGTCGCGGCGGGCGGGGACCTCCAGGGATTCCAGGAGGAAGACGCCCGCGCCGCCGTACATGCCCGCCACCAGGGCGGCCACCAGGGCGCTCGCCTGGCCGAAGACGACCGCGCGGGCGGCCATCAGCGGATCGACGCCCTTGGCGCCGGGGCGGCGCTCGCGCTGCGCCTTGAGACGGGCGCGCAGCGAGAGCGCCGTCGCGAGAAGGACGATCGCGATCAGGGCGAGGACGATGGGGGCGGCCAGCGGGACCCGGGGCAGCGTGCCCACCGCGTTCCACAGGCGGGCGCCCGCCCAGGACAGCACTCCGGCCACCACGAACACGGCGGCCAGTGTCCTGATGCGCAGCTCTTTCACGTTGCCCCTTCGGTAGCCCGCCTGTGGCCGGGTCCCTGTCGGGCCGGCCGGCGTGTGGTCGTCTTGACCTTAACGACTACTCGGGCAGCCGGAGTTCCAGGTCGGGGCGGGCCGTGACACCGTCCTGGGTGACCGCGGCGAGGAGCTGGGCGACGGCACCGCGGCCGGGGAGCTGTGCCTCGGGATCCACGTCGTGCCAGGGGGCGAGCACGAAGGCCCGCTCGTGGGCGCGCGGGTGAGGGAGGGTCAGCACCGGGTCGTCGGAGACGACATCGGCGTACGCGACGATGTCCACGTCGATCGTGCGCGGGCCCCAGCGCTCGTCCCGTACGCGGTGGAAGGCCTCCTCGACCGCGTGCGCCCGCTCCAGGAGCGAGGACGGGGGGAGGGTGGTCCTGAGCACCACGACCGCGTTGAAGTACGACGGCTGGCTGCCCGGTTCGACGCCCCACGGCTCCGTCTCGTAGACGGGGGAGACCGCTTTGACCCGGACGCCGGGGGTGTCCTCCAGGGCGTCGATGGCGCCCTGGAGCGTCTCCAGGCGGTTGCCCAGGTTCGAACCGAGGGAGATCACCGCGCGCCTGGGGTTGGACAGGGTCGTGTCCGCGGCGTCCACCTGCTCGACCACGGAGGCGGGCACCGGCTGTACGGTCGGGTCGCTCTGACCCTCGGTGAACGCGGTCATACCCGGCTCCGGATGATGGTGACGGTCACGTCGTCGAACGGGACCGTGATCGGCGCGTCCGGTTTGTGCACGCAGACCTCGACCTCCAGGACCCCGTCGTGCTTGAGACACGTCTGGGCGATGCGTTCGGCGAGCGTCTCGATGAGATCGACGGGCTCGCCCTCGACGACGGCGACGACCTCTTCCGCCACGATGCCGTAGTGCACGGTCTTCGCCAGGTCGTCGTCGGCCGCGGCCGGCCGGGTGTCCAGGCCCAGCGTCAGATCCACGATGAAGGTCTGGCCCTCCTCGCGTTCCTTCTGGAAGACGCCATGGTGCCCACGGGCCTTGAGGCCGCGCAGCGCGACACGATCCACGCGAATCACTCCTGCAATCGTCGGTAACGGCCGTCATGCGCCGAATGCGGTCGGCACACCGGCCTCGAACGAATCTACCTGCGGGCACTGACAACGTTCGCCCGCGGAGGCGGGCGCCCGGGCGAAGGAACGAGGCTTCACCGGGCGTTTCCCCTGGGGAACACGGCGGCTCACGGGTTGGTAGCCGCCCCTACCCCGGGCTGGTGATTCCAACCACCTTTTGGTCCCTGCGGGCCGTATCCCCACTCAACCGGCGGTGTCCTCGTCCTCTTCCTCGCCGGATTCGGCCAGCACGGGGGAGGCGTGGTGGGACCAGAGTTTCCAGCCGTCGGCGGTACGGCGGAACACGTTCGTGGCGACGACCAGCTGGCCGACGAGCGGGCCGAGCTCGTCGCTGTCGTCGGGGGCCGGGCCGCCGCTGAGGATGTTCTCGGTGCAGGTGACCATGGCCGTGTCGCCGGAGACGGAGACGCGCACGTCGGTGAGGAAGAACTGGATGTACTCCGTGTTCGCCATGATCAGCGCGTACGAGCGGAGCACTTCGCCGCGGCCGTTGAGCACGGGCCAGCCGGGGTGGACGCAGGAGACGACCGCGCCCTCGCCCTCGAAGTCGTCGTCGGACGTGTCCAGCGGGGCCAGCCACAGCGAGGACAGTTCCTCGAAGTCACCCCGCTCCAGTGCCTCGTAGAACGCGGTGTTGGCGAGTTCGACCTGCTCGACGTCGGTACGCGGTGTGCTCACCGGGCTCCCTCTGCGGCCTGACCGCCGGCGGAGCCCGATGCCCCGCCGGTCCGGGCACCCTCGACGGCGCGTGCGACCCGTACGGCGTCGGCGGTGGCCCGTACCTCGTGCACGCGGACCGCCCAGGCGCCCTGCTGGGCGGCGATCGCCGAGACGGCGGCCGTGGCGGCGTCGCGCTCGCGCGCGGGTGGCGGGGCGCCCTCGGGACCGGCCAGTACGCGGCCGAGGAAACGCTTGCGGGAGGCGGCGACCAGCAGGGGGTGGCCGAGGGCGCGGAGGCGGTCGAGGTGGGCCAGGAGGGCCAGGTCGTGCTCGGGGTCCTTGGAGAAGCCGAGCCCGGGGTCGACGACGACGCGGTCGGGGGCGATGCCGCCCGCCAGAACGGCCTCCACGCGTGCGTGCAGCTCGCCGAGGACTTCGGAGACCACGTCCGCGTACGCCCCCTGGACGTTCCCGCCCGCCAGGAAGCCGCGCCAGTGCATGACCACGAAGGGGGCGCCCGCGGCCGCGACGGCCGGGATCATCGCAGGGTCCGCGAGGCCGCCGCTGACGTCGTTGACGAGGGCCGCGCCCGCGGCGAGGGACTGCTCGGCGACGGAGGCGCGCATGGTGTCCACGGAGACGGTGACGCCCTCGGAGGCGAGGCCGCGGACGACGGGGATGACGCGCTTGAGCTCCTCCGCCTCGTCGACGCGGGTGGCGCCGGGGCGGGTGGACTCGCCGCCCACGTCCACGAGGTCGGCGCCCTCGGCGACGAGCTCCAGGCCGTGCTTGACCGCGGCCGTCGTGTCGAACCAGTGGCCGCCGTCGGAGAAGGAATCGGGGGTGACGTTCACGACCCCCATGACCGCGCAGCGGTCCCACGTCGGCAGTCCCGCGACTCGGCCGCGCCCGCGCTCGATACTCATACGTCCAGCCTAGGCCTCCTGCGAGGGGCGGAATCGCCCCCTGCCGGTCTCAGCGGTCCCCGGTACGCGGGTGAGGGTCGCCCGCCCGCTGGGGCCTTCGGCCGCTTCGCGGCCCGTTTCCCGCCCCACCACCCGTCCCGGCCGTCCGAGCGGGCCCCTCGGCGGGGGCGTCGCCCGGCACGCCGGCTACGCCGCTCTGACCCCCCGCTCCGCCACCGCGTGCGAGCACGGCCGCGGAGCCGGTGTGCGGCGGCGCAGCACCCGCGGCAGGGCGAGGTTCACGAAGCCCTCCGCCTGCATGGCGGCGAAGCCGATGCGGGGGAGGTCGCGGGAGGAGCCGTAGACGACGAAGCGCGGCTCCCAGCGCGGGCGGAACTTGGCGTTGAACTTGTACAGCGACTCGATCTGGAACCAGCGGGACAGGAAGACCAGCAGTCCGCGCCAGGCGCGCAGCACGGGCCCGGCGCCGATCTTCTCGCCGCGGGCGAGCGCCGCGCGGAACATCGCGAAGTTGAGCGAGATCCGGTTGATGCCGAGGCGGGGTGACGCCTGGAGCGCCGCCACGATGAGCAGTTCGTTCATGCCGGGGTCGGCCGCGCGGTCGCGCCGCATGAGGTCGAGCGACACACCGTCCGTGCCCCACGGGACGAAGTGCAGGACGGCCTTGAGGTCGCCGTACGGGCCGGGCGGGTCGTCCGTCTTGTGCGCCGTGGCGACCAGGCAGTTCCCGTCGGACGGGTCGCCGATGCGGCCGAGCGCCATGGAGAAGCCGCGTTCGGTGTCGGTGCCGCGCCAGTCCTCCGCGGCGCGCCGTATCCGGTCCAGTTCTCCCTCTCCGAGGTCACGGATGCGCCGTACCCGTGTCTCGTAACCAGCCCGCTCGATGCGCTTCACCATCTGGCGGACGTTTCGCATCGCGCGTCCGCAGAGGGAGAAATCCGCGACATCCACCACCGCCTCGTCCCCCAGTTCGAGGGCGTCGAGGCCGGTCTCGCGGGTCCACACCTCGCCGCCCGTCTCGGAGCAGCCCATGACGGCGGGCGTCCAGGAGTGCGCCCTGGCCTCGTCCATGAAGCGTTCGATCGCACCGGGCCAGGCCTCCACGTCGCCGATGGGGTCGCCGCTGGCGAGCATCACCCCGGAGACGACCCGGTAGGTCACCGCGGCCTTGCCGCTGGGCGAGAAGACGACGGCCTTGTCGCGGCGGAGCGCGAAGTGGCCGAGGGAGTCGCGGCCGCCGTGCTTGTCCAGAAGGACGCGCAGCCGGGTCTCGTCGTCCTCCGTGAGGCGGGCGGCGGGGTGTTCGGGACGGAAGGCGAAGTAGACGGTGGTGACGGCGGTCAGCCAGCCGAGGGCGCCCAGGGAGAAGGCGACCGTCCAGGAGGTGGGTCCGGCGTAGTCGACGGGGCCTTCGAAGCCGACCAGGCCGTACAGGACGTGGCTGATGCGGTCGGCCAGGCTCGGGTCGCCGATCATGCGGTTCTCGTGGACGCTGACGATGACGAGTCCGAGAGCCAGGGAACCGGCGCCCATGAGAACGAAGTTGGCGAGCGCGCGCCAGCGGCTGCGTGGATCGGGCAGGGCCGTGAACTCATCGCGGTGGCGCAGCAGCGGTGCGAGCAGCGCGGCCGAGATGACGACGCCGATCACCGAGTGGCGGTACGCGAACTGCGCGACGGCGCCTGCCGGGAGCAGCGCGACCGCGGCGCGCCACGCCCGCCGTTTGCGGCGCCGCAGCCCATGGGCGAGCAGCAGCAGGAGCACCCCGGCGCTGAGCGAGAGCGCCGCGGCGAACGGGCCGAACGAGCCGGGCAGCACCTCGGCCAGGGCGTGCATACGGCTGTGACGGAAGCGCGGGAACACGCCCGCGGCGATGTCCAGGAGACCCACGAGTGAGCAGGCCCTGGCGACCAGGGCGGGGACGGCCTCGGGGCTCGGACCGCGGAGTATGCGCCGCGTCCGGCCTGTTCGGCCCGGAACCTCGCCCGACAATTCCCCATCTATCCTGACAGACATCGCATCCCGTGGTTCTGCGAGAGACCTTGAACCCGGTGCCAATCCGGCATCCGGCGACATTGCGCCCTCTAGGACGGTGTCTTGGGGAGACAGGTTCACTCCTCTCCGGAAAGCCGGTTCAAAAGGCAAGGAAAGTCCAGGGCAAGGACTCGCGAAGAGCGGGACGGGCCCGGACGGAAAGCGCAGGCGGGAACAGGCGATGGGTCTCACGAGCAACAAGGTGCTGGTTCTGGCGGTTCTGCTCGCCGTGCTGCTGTTCGTCGGCACGGTGTGGTTGTGGCCCCGGCTCGCCCGGCGCACCTGGCGGTCCGTCGGCGGACGTGTTGGCCTGCTGCTGGCCACCCAGGTGGCGTTGTTCGCCTCGGTCGGGCTGTGCGCCAACCAGGCGTTCGGGTTCTACGCCAGCTGGGCGGATCTCCTCGGCAGGGAGCGGGGTGAGGGCGTGGTCGTCGACCACAACGGCGCGGGCGGTCCGGGCGGCGGTCCCCTCCGTGTGGTGGACACCCGGCGGGTGAGCGTCTCGGGCGGGGCCCGGCCGCAGATCGGCGGTCAGATCCAGAAGATCGACATCATCGGCCGTACGACCCATATCGCCACACCGGCGTACATCTATCTGCCGCCGGAGTACTTCCAGCCGCGGTACCGCACCCGGACCTTCCCGGCCACTACCGTGCTGACCGGCTATCCCGGCACCGCTGAAGCGCTCATCAAGGCCCTGCACTTCCCTCAGACGGCGAACCGGCTGGCCAAGGACGGCAGGATCCAGCCGATGATCCTGGTCATGCTGCGGCCGACCGTGGCGCCCCCGAGGGACACCGAGTGCGTGGACGTCCCCGGAGGTCCGCAGACCGAGTCCTTCTTCGCCAAGGACCTCCCCGACGCCGTATCGGCCCACTACAGGGTGGGCCGGAAGCCCGGGAGCTGGGGCGTCATCGGCGACTCGACGGGCGGGTACTGCGCGCTGAAGCTCGCCGTCCACCACCCCGAGGTGTACGCCGCCGGCGCGGGCCTGTCGCCGTATTACAAGGCCGCGGTCGACCGGACGACGGGCGATCTCTTCCACGGCGACAAGGCACTGCGCGACAGCGCCGACCTGCGCTGGTATCTCAAGAACAAGCCCGCACCCGACACCTCACTGCTCGTCAGCAGCAGCAAGGCGGGTGAATCCAACTACAAGGAAACGCTGGACTTCATAGACCTCGTGAAGTCCAACGGGCGTACCAGGATCTCGTCGATCATCCTCGACAGCGGCGGTCACAACTTCAACACGTGGCGGCGGGAGATCCCCGCGGCGCTCCAGTGGATCAGCGGGCGGCTGAGCGACCGCTGACGCGTGCCCTGCCGATCCTGTCCTGCCTCACCTGCCACCCGCCTCACCTGCCTCTCCTGCGCTGTTCTGCCGGGCCGTTGCGGTCCGGGCGGGGGTGGGCGGCGTCGCGGGTGGTGTCGTGCCGGGGGGCCGGACGAATTCGGCGTCCGGGCACGGAGAAATGTCGCCCCTCGGGACAATGCCGCGCCCCGAGGATTCCGATTCGGCGATCCGTCCGGAGCCGGCGGAATTGATCGAGGAGCGGGAGTGACCGGGGGTCGTGACGGGCCTTGTGGGACAAGACGTGTGCCCTGTCGACGGCTGGTACGGGACAAACGTTCCGGGGTGACTGTGTTTTTACCGGGCGGGGCACCAAGATTCGCCTACGCGCGGTAAGTTTCTGGCCATGCCACGTGGACGCCACCGCCATTCCCCGCCCTTGCACAGGGTGCTGCCTCCTTCGGCGATCGCCGGCGTGTCGCTCGTCTGCGCCGTAGGGCCCTGGCTGTTCACGGAGGCGTTCGTGCTCCGTGTGCTGGCCGCGGGTGCCGCGGCGACGGCGGTCGCCGGTGCGGTTGTCATGCGCCGCTGGGACACCTCGGCGGGTAAACGCGTCGCCGACCTCACGCGCGCGCGGGCGAGCGACGAGTGGCGCCATGAGGAGCGTGTCGCCGAACTGGAGACCGACCTCGACGAGTCGCGGGAGCTGCGCGTCAAGCTGGAGCAGAAGCTGCGCGCCAAGCGCACCGAGCTGGCCGGCCTGCGCAACGAACACGCGGCGCTGCTGCGGCGGTACGCGACGGCGGAGACGGAGCGGGCGACCGCTCTGGAGGGCCGCAGGCAGCTCGCCATAGAGGCTGCGGTGCCGACGCGCGCCCTGCCGGCCGCTCGGACGGCTCCGGAGGCGCAGGAGACGCCGGATCCCTCGGAGACGCCGGAATCCCCTGGCGCGGAGGGCTCCGCCGACGCGGTGGATTCGCCGGACGCGCCCGAGGCCGTCGAGGCGTCCGTGGAGCCGGAGGAGTCCGAGGGGTCCGAGGAGTCGGGTGACTCCGAGGGCGCGGTGTCCGGGAGCGGAGCGGACGCCATCGCGGCCTTCACGACGGCCGATGACGACACGGCTTCCACGGACACGGACGCGAAGGCGGAGGCCGAGGTCGGCGCCGAGGCGGAGGCCGAAGCCGAAGCCGAAGAGTCTCCGGAGGTCTTCTCTCCGTCCGGGTCGGCGCTCTTCCTGCGGGCCGGTGCGGCGCTGAGCCGGATAGCCGGCGGCACTCGGGAGGCGAAGGGTGCCGAGGCCTACACGGCCCCGGGGTCCGTGGCCCTGGCGCTGCCCGACTCGGACTCGGACCCGGAGCCGGACTCCGATGCCGTTTCCGATGCTGACGCCGACTCCGCGACGGCCGAGCCCCTGAGCGATGTGCCCGCGCGCGGCGAGTCCGCGCTGGACGCGGCCGTCAAGAGGGACGCGGCGGCGAAGAGGGACGCGGCGGCGAAGAGGGACGCGGCGGCGAGGAAGGGTGCGGTCGCGACCAAGGACGCGGCCGCGACCAAGGACGCGGCCGTGAACGGTGAGCCCCCGAGGCGTGCTTCGGCGGGCGAGGCGGGTCCGCCCCCGGACACCGTCGCGGAAGCGGGTGGGGCGCAGGGG
Source organism: Streptomyces sp. NPDC005141 (assembly GCF_053599975.1). Classification (NCBI taxonomy): domain Bacteria; kingdom Bacillati; phylum Actinomycetota; class Actinomycetes; order Kitasatosporales; family Streptomycetaceae; genus Streptomyces; species Streptomyces sp. NPDC005141. The sequence continues at coordinate 44,042 of NZ_JBSFYW010000032.1, forward strand.
AAGCCCGAGGCGGCCGGCGAGCATCAGCGCGCGGCCGCCGAGGCCGAGCCTTCGCTGCCCGCCGCAGCCGCCGAAACCGCCCGGTCGGCCCAGGCCGAGGCGGTGCAACCGGCCAGGGCGTCGCATTCCGCCAAGCCCGCCCAGCGGTCCGGGCACTTCACCGTGCCGACGGCGGTGGCCGTCGTGCCGCCCACCGCGCCGGTGCGACGGCCCTCGGTCGAGGGCGGGTTCGACTTCTTCGGTACGCAGAAGGAGTCGTCCGACGCCGCCGCGATGGAAGCCGTACAGAACGAGGACCTGGCCGACGTGGTCGGCCAGGAGGCGCTCGCCCTGCACAAGGCCGAGGCCGAGTCCGGGTTCAAGCCCGCGAGCGAGGGTTCCCGCGAAGTCGGCCGCCAGGTCATCGACCTGACCGCGCACGACGAGACGGAGCACATCGACCTGACGGGGCTGCGGAGCGCGGCTTCCTGAGCCGCCCGTGTCCCGGGCGGACAGACGTGACGGAGTGAGGGCAGTGGCATCACGCCACTGCCCTCACTCCGTTTCGGGCGCAGGCCTTCGGTCCGCCGCCTCGGCCCGCTCATGGGCGCGCGGCCGTGCGCGTCCTCAGGCCGTCCAGCCATGTGCGTCCTCAGGCCATCCAGCGGTCCGGCCGGGCCTCCCGCCGCCCCGTGCGGGACCGGTCCGCCTGTGCCTGGAGGAGCTCCGCCGCCTCCGCGGCGTCCCGCAGCCGTGCCGTGACCGTCTGGTCGGCGCCGGTGTCGATGTGGACGTCGGCGAGCCCCTTGAGGCGCTGCCACGGCCCCTGCGTCAGCCGTACGCTCTGCGCCTTCGCGTGCGGGACGAGGGAGAGGCTGCGCCGCAGCAGCCCGTGGCGCGCCGCGAAGACGGTGTCGGTGACGGTGAGTCCGTACCCGCGCCACCAGAACGGCACGCACCAGCCGGCCCGCCGTGGCGGCCGGACCAGGGACACCGGAACGGTCACCCCGGGCAGCACCGCGGCGATCACGGTCGCGGCGACCTCGCGCGGAGCGACGGGCACGAGGACCGAGTTCGAGGACCCGGCGACGTCCAGTTCGACGCGCACCCACCCGCGGCGCCGCCACAGCAGGGGTTCGACGATCCGCACGGTCTGCACGCGGCCGGGCGGCACCGTCTCGTGCGTGCGGTCCAGGAGCCCGTGGTCGATGCGGAGTCCGTCGGGCGACTCGCCCACCGTCCAGTCGTACTCGCCGACGAACCGTCCCACGCTGCTCGCGCCCGCCGCGCCGAGCAGCGGCAGTCCGGTCGCGAGGACCGTCCACACGCTGTGCGTGAGGAGCCACAGGAACGTGGGGACGACGACAGCGGCGGCGAGGGAGCCCCAGGTGGCGCCGGTGAGCACCAGGGAGACGGCGAGGACACCGGGCGGGACGTGCAGCAGCCGCCGCACCGGCGCCTCGCCGACCTCGTGGGCGGACTCGGGCGCGAAACCGGCGGCCCGGGCGAGGAGTTCGGCGCGCAGCATCCGGGCCTCGCCCTCACCCAGGTACGCCAGCTCGTCCTTCTTGTCCGCCCCGACGACATCGAGCTTGAGCTTGGCGACGCCCGCGACGCGGGCCAGCAGCGGCTGGGTGACGTCGACGGCCTGGAGCCTTTCGAGCCGGATGTGCGCGGTGCGGCGGAACAACAGGCCGGTGCGGATGCGCAGTTCGGTGTCGGTCACCGCGAAGTGGGTGAACCACCAGCTCAGAAAGCCGTAGAGGGCGGCGCCCGGGACGATCACGGCGAGTCCGACGAGCAGCGCGGTCGTGGTGTGTCTGGCCAGTTGCTCCTGCGCCTGGTTGGGGTCGTGGACGGCCCAGCCGGCGATCACCGTGACCGGCGCCCAGGCGCGCCGGAGCGGGGTCACGGGGTGCAACCGGCGCTCGGACAGCGCCTTTTCCTCCCGTACGGAACCGTCGTCGCCCGGCAGGGCCGTCGTACCGGGCGGACCGAGGGGCGCGGCAGGGGTGTTCTCCAGGGAGGCGGCAGGGGTGTTCCCCAGGGAGTCCGAGGAGCCCGGGGAGGCCGTGCTCACAGTCCCGCCGATCGTGCCTCGCCCAGTTCGGTCAGCCGGTCCCGCAGCCGCTCGGCCTCGGCCGGGTCGAGGCCCGGGATGCACGCGTCGGTCGCCGCGGCGGCCGTGTGCAGCTGCACGCTGGCGAGCCCGAAGTGCCGTTCGACGGGCCCGGAGGTCACCTCGACCAGCTGCATGCGCCCGTACGGCACCACGGTCTCCTCACGCCACAGCACACCCCGGCTGATCAGCAGGTCGTCCGCGCGTTCCGCGTACCGCCAGGAGCGCCAGTTGCGCCCGAGCATGGGCCAGCCCCATCCGATCAGGGCGAGCGGCAGCAGGGCGAAGGCCGCCCAGCCCGGACCGGCGAACAGGCCGAGGAGCAGCCCGACGGCGATCGTCAGGAGTCCCAGCCACACCACCAGCAGCAGCCGCCGCATCCGCAGCAGCCCCGGAGGCAGCCCGGTCCAGACCGGCTCCGGCATCGCGTTCTCGGCGGTCTGCTTGCTCCCCGTCTCCATGGGGCAAGCGTACGTACGAGAGACTGTGCCCATGACTCCCACGACGGAGACCATGGTCGGTATCGGCGGCGCTGCCGAGAGCACCGACATGGTGCTCAACATCGGCCCCCAGCACCCCTCGACCCATGGTGTGCTGAGGCTGCGGCTCGTGCTCGACGGCGAGCGGATCCAGCACGCGGAGCCGGTCATCGGCTATATGCACCGCGGCGCGGAGAGGCTCTTCGAGGCGCGCGACTACCGCCAGATCATCATGCTCGCCAACCGCCACGACTGGCTGTCCGCGTTCTCGAACGAGCTGGGCGTCGTCCTCGCCGTGGAGCGGATGCTCGGCATGGAGGTCCCCGCGCGCGCGGTGTGGACGCGCACGCTCCTCGCGGAGCTCAACCGCGTCCTCAACCACCTGATGTTCCTCGGCTCCTATCCCCTGGAGCTGGGCGGGATCACCCCGATCTTCTACGCCTTCACGGAGCGCGAGGAACTCCAGCACGTCATGGAGGAGATCTCCGGCGGGCGCATGCACTACATGTTCAACCGCGTCGGCGGCCTCAAGGAGGACCTCCCGGCCGGATGGGCCGCACGCGCGCGTGCCTGCGTCGCCGCGCTGCGCTCGCGCATGGGCGTGTACGACGACCTGGTGCTCGGCAACGAGATCTTCCGGGGGCGTACGCGCGATGTGGGCGTCCTCGCGCCGGAGGCCGTGCACGCGTACGGCGTGAGCGGCCCCATCGCGCGTGCCTCCGGCGTCGACTTCGACCTGCGCCGCGACGAGCCCTACCTCGCCTACGGCGAGCTCCAGGACACCCTGAAGGTCGTCACCCGCCAGGAGGGCGACTGCCTGGCCCGCTTCGAGTGCCTCCTGGAGCAGACGCACGTCTCCCTGGATCTCGCGGACGCGTGCCTCGACCGGCTCGCCGAGCTGCCGCCCGGGCCGATCAATCAGCGCCTGCCCAAGGTCCTGAAGGCGCCCGAGGGGCACACGTACGCCTGGACCGAGAACCCCCTCGGCATCAACGGCTACTACCTGGTCAGCAAGGGCGAGAAGACCCCGTACCGGCTGAAGCTGCGCTCCGCCTCGTACAACAACATCCAGGCGCTCGCCGTACTGCTGCCGGGGACGCTGGTCGCGGACATGGTGGCGATCCTGGGGTCACTGTTCTTCGTGGTCGGGGACATCGACAAGTAGGGCGCCGCGGAGGAGGGCGCTCTCGTCGGCAGGGCCGTCCGGGAGCGCGTCCGGGAAGCCCACGGGCTGGAGCAGCCAGCCGAAGTCGCCCAGGCCGCCCGACGCGGTGAGTTCCGCGGCCTCGCCGGCGCCCGCGAGGGCGCGCACATAGGCGGAGGGGTCCGTGGACGCCAGGGTGAGCGACGGGCGCGCGCCGCTCACGCCCAGCTCACGCAGCGCCGCCCGCTGGGTCGTCACGTGACCCCCGGGCAGCGCGCACGCGTCGAGCGCCACGTGCGCGGTGATGTCGCACGACCCGTCCGGCACCGGAACCGTCTCGCGTCCTTCCCGGAAACCGGTGAGCGTCCCGAAGGGCGGCCGTACGCCCGCGAAGTGCGCGTAGTCGACGGCGACGGCGAGACCCCGGTCGAGCGCGGACACGGCGGAGGCCCAGGCGATGTCCCGGGGCAGCCCGATCTCGGCACGGGCGCCTTCGGCGGGCGCGGGGGGCTCCCCGGCAGCCGCGTGCGCTCCCTGTGGAAACGGAGCTTCTCGTGGGGGCGTGCGGACCTGCCGCGCTCCCGGTGCGGGCGTGCGGGCGCGCCGCGCGCCGGGCCACCACCAGCGCTCCAGCCACTCCGCCTCCGCCCCGGTGACGGCCTCCCCGAGGCGTTCGGCCCCGTCGCCGCGGACGAGGACGAGACGCGGCACTCCGTCCGGGCCGGCCTCGGCGACGTCCACGGGCACGTTGTCCAGCCACTCGTTGGCGAACAACAGCCCGGTGATCCCCTTCGGGGGCTCGGTGAGCCAGGCGATCCGGTCGTCGAGGCCGGCCGGGCGGTCGGCGCGCTCGACCGCGTACCCGCGCGCGCGGGAGGCCACCTCGGCCGGGAGGGCGGCGAGGACGCCGGTCACCAGCTCGCCGCGGCCCGCAGCCATGTCGACGAAGGCCAGCGCGTCCGGCCGGCCGAGCGCCGCGTCGACGCGGCACAGCAGCCGCGCCACGGCGTCGGCGAACAGCGGGGACGCGTGCACCGAGGTCCGGAAGTGCCCGGCGGGCCCCTCGGGCCTGCGATAGAAGCCGGAGGGGCCGTACAGCGCCTCCTCCGTCGCCTCGCGCCACCCTCGCCACTCGCCCGCCGCCTCACGTCTCACCGGGCCAGGCTAGGGGCTGTCGTCCGGATCGGGTCGCAGGGTGCGGACGGTGCCTCGCCGGCGGGGATCTTCGGGGGGACACGCGGGCCGGACCCGCGTCCGCGGCGGGGTCCGCACGACCGTCCCCGAGCGCCGCGGAGCGGTGGGCATCCACCTTGGGGAGTACGAGGGGCGGTCCCGGATCGATCCTCCGGCTGACCCCTGCACACTGCACGCTTCCCTACTCTGGGTTACGTGCAGCGCCTCTATGACTTTCTCCGCAGGTACCCGACATGGGTCGACAGCTTCTGGGCCGTCGCCCTGCTCGGCGTCACCGGCGTGAACATCGCGACTGTCGACGGGGCCGAGGACCACCACGGGTCGTTCGCCGAGTCCCTGACGATCGCCTCCTTCCTGTGCCTGGTCGTCGCGCTGCGCCGCCGTATGCCGGAGAAGATGCTGATCCTTGCCGCGGCCCTGGGCTTCCTCCAGCTGGTTCTCGACGTGGAGGTGCTGACCGCGGACTTCGCGATGCTGGTGATCATCTACACCGTCGCCGCGGACGGCGCCCGCTGGGCCTCCCGGTTCGCGCTGATCGGCGGCCTGTGCGCGGGCACGCTCGCGCAGCTCCGCTGGCCCGCGAACGAGTCCGGCGGACTGGGCGGCGTCCTCATAGCGATCTTCCAGACGGTTCCGTTCGCGCTCGCCTGGGTGCTCGGCGACTCGATCCGCACCCGCCGCGCCTACCTCGCGCAGCTGGAGGAGCGCGCCGCCCGCCTGGAGAAGGAGCGCGAGGCGCAGGCCAAGGTCGCGGTTGCCGCCGAGCGTGCCCGGATCGCGCGCGAACTGCACGACGTCGTCGCGCACAACGTCTCGGTGATGGTGGTCCAGGCCGACGGCGCCGCGTACGTCATGGACACCGCCCCGGACCAGGCCAAGAAGGCCCTGGAGACCATTTCGGGGACCGGCCGGCAGGCCCTCGCCGAGATGCGCCGCCTGCTCGGGGTCCTGCGCACCGGCGAGCACCAGGAGGGCGGCGAGTACGTGCCGCAGCCCGACGTCGAGCAGCTCGACGACCTCATCGCGCAGTGCCGTACCTCCGGCCTCCCCGTCGACTTCAAGGTGGAGGGCACCCCGCGTCCCCTGCCCAGCGGCGTGGAACTCACGGCGTACCGCATCGTGCAGGAGGCGCTCACCAACACCCGCAAGCACGGGGGCCCGAACGCGGGTGCGAGCGTCCGTCTGGTCTACTTCGACGACGGCCTCGGGCTGCTCGTCGAGGACGACGGCAAGGGCGCCCCCCACGAGCTGTACGAGGACGGCGGCGCCGACGGGCAGGGCCACGGCCTGATCGGCATGCGTGAGCGCGTCGGCATGGTCGGCGGCACGCTGGACGCGGGGCCGCGGCCTGGTGGAGGCTTCCGCATCAGCGCCCTGCTGCCGCTCAAACCGGCCCACTGACACCTGTACATACGTGATCCGTACGAAGTGAAAGGACCCCGATGGCGATCCGCGTGATGCTCGTCGACGACCAGGTGCTGCTGCGCACCGGCTTCCGGATGGTGCTCGCCGCCCAGCCGGACATGGAGGTCGTGGCCGAGGCGGGCGACGGCGTCGAGGCACTCCAGGTGCTGCGCGCCACCGCGGTCGACGTGGTCCTGATGGACGTACGCATGCCGAAGCTGGACGGCGTGGAGACCACCCGCCGCATCTGTTCGGACCCGAACCCGCCGAAGGTGCTGATCCTCACCACCTTCGACCTCGACGAGTACGCGTTCTCCGGGCTGAAGGCGGGCGCCTCCGGCTTCATGCTCAAGGACGTGCCCCCGGGCGAGCTGCTCGCCGCCATCCGTTCCGTGCACAGCGGCGACGCCGTGGTCGCGCCGTCCACCACCCGGCGCCTGCTCGACCGTTTCGCGCCGCTGCTGCCCAACGCGGGCAAGGAGCCCCGGCACAAGGGGCTGGAACGGCTCACCGAGCGTGAGCGCGAGGTCATGATCCTCGTCGCGCAGGGACTGTCCAACGGCGAGATCGCGGCCCGGCTCGTCCTCTCCGAGGCCACCGTGAAGACCCACGTCGGGCGCATTCTCACCAAGCTGGGGCTGCGTGACCGGGTCCAGGTGGTCGTGCTCGCCTACGAGACGGGGATCGTCCGGGCGGGCGGCCACGGCTGACGCGCTCCGAGGCGCGGCCGGCGGAGGGGGCGTGACCGGGGCGTGACCGGCGCCCACTAGGGTCTGCGCATGCTCCTGTGGATCAACGGCCCCTTCGGGGGCGGCAAGACACAGACCGCACACGAGATCCAGCGACGGCTGCCCGGCAGCGTCATCTGCGATCCGGAACACGCCGGCTTCGGTCTGCGCCGCATGCTTCCGCCCGAACTCCGCGGCGACTTCCAGGACTTGGTGTCCTGGCGGCAGGGCGTGGTCGAGGTGCTCGACCTCGCGCTGGCCGAGCACGGGGGCGTGGTCATCGCTCCGATGACGGTCACGGACCCCCGGTACTTCGCGGAGACGGTCGGACGGCTGGGCGAACTGGGCCACGACGTACGGCACTTCACGCTGCTGGCCCAGCGCGAGACCGTACTGGGGCGGCTGCGCGAGCGCGGCTTCGGGCGGCTCCTGCGGTACGTCGCCCGCAAGGACGCCCCGCTGCGGCGCGAGAGCTGGGCCGTGGGGCAGCTCGACCACTGTCTGGAGCGGCTGCGCGAGCCGGAGTTCGCCGAGCATTTGTGGACCGACCACACGACGGTCGCCAAGACCGCCGACCGCATCGCCGTCCTCGCGGGGCTGACCCTCACGCCGAACCGCGACGGGGCCGTACGCGGACGCCTGCGGCGGGCGTGGACGAGCGCGCGCCACATCCGCTTCGACTGAACCGGCGGGTGTCGTCCGGACCACGCAGGGTCAGCGACCTCCACCACGGCAGCTCTTGGGAGCCCGGGGCACCTCGTCGGAAGCCGACGGCACCTCGTCGGGAGCCCTCAGCGCAGGATGCCCTCAAGGAAATCGCTGCCCAGCCGGGCCACCACGCTGACGTCGAGCTGGTGCAGCACATACCGCCCGCGGCGCCGTGTGGTGATCAGGCCCGCCTTCTTGAGCACACCCAGGTGCCGGGATATCTCCGGTGCGGTCATGCCGTGCACCTGGGCCAGCTCCCCGGTCGTGTACGCGCTCCTGGCCAGATGGCGGCAGATACGCATCCGGACCGGGTGGGACAGCGCGGTCATCCGCAGGGTGAGCTGCTCGACCGAGGGCGGGGTGGCGAGGTCGGGGGAGCTGACGGGGTAGTGCAGCACCGGCTGCCACCGGTACCGGTGCAGCACCATCAGGTGCGGGCGGCCGAGGCTGGTGGGGACGAGGAGCAGGCCGCCGTCCGCCGTGACCGTGAGCCCCTCGGTGAGCTTGTCGACGGTGATGCGCCGCGCCGTCTCGTCGAGGGACAGGGCGGAGGAGACGGAGGCCAGCGCCTCGGGCAGGCCCTTGTGCCGGAGCAGATCCGTCTTGTGACGGGCCTCTGCGGCGAGCGGGTGGCGCAGCCGGGACCAGGTCTCGGCGAAGAAGGCCTCGTCGCAGTCCTCCAGGAACTGCCTCAGCCAGGCCCGCACGCCCGGCGGGTCCGCCAGCAGCCGCTCGGTGAACCGCGTCTGCTGCGGCCCGCGTGAGGCGGCCAGATCCACGGCACGCCGCTGCACCTCCGGATCGGAGAGGGCGTGCGGCCCCTCGGTGCCGTAGGCGAGCGCGCAGGTGAACTCCAGGGCCGCGTCCACGAACTGCTCGTCCGTGAGCTTGTCCAGCAGATCCAGGTCCTCGGCGAGCGTCGCCCCCGGCAGCGCGGCCACGCCCGGGATGCCCGCACACGGCAGGAACAGGTCCGAGAACGTCGTACGCCACAGGAAGTCCGCCTCGCACATCCGGTCCGCGAGATGGGGGTCGAGCCGGGCGGTCACGCCCGTCACCCAGCCCTGGAGCCCGGGGTGGTGTCCCGGCTCCGCCAGCGCGTGCAGCGCCATCCCCAGCTCGGCCAGCGGCGACGGCACGACGGCGATCCGCTCCGGCCGCAGACCGCTGATGTCGATGTGCACGCTCATGCCCCCATGGTGCACCCCGCCACCGACAACGCCCGCCGTCGATTGACCGCGGCCGTCAATCGAGGCGACAGCCGTTGTGATCAGGCGCAATGTGGGACCACCGGGGCAGTCCGCGCGGGGCCTTCGGATCCCATTCCTCGTCCCGAGAGGCGATCCGTCATGAGCATCACCCAGCAGTACCTCCTGGACACCTACCGGGCCTCTCAGCACGGGGAAGCGGCCCCTCCGGCCCCCGGCACCCACGACCGGGAGGTCGTGCGGGGGCTGCGCGACTACCGGCGGTTCCGGGCCGTCGTGACCGGGCATCCGGCCCACGGCCGGATACGCGGCGCTCTGGGCCGGTGGCTGCACGGACCGCGTCGGCACCCGGCCCGCTGAGGTCCCGCATCCGGCCCGCCGAGGCCCCGCCCCCGGTCCGCCGAGGCCCCGCCCCCGGTCCGCCGAGGCCCCGCCCCCGGTCCGGTGAGGCTCCAGTGCGCGGCCCGCTGCGGACCCGTCGCCACTGGTCGCGCCACCCGTCGCGCGACCGGTCGCCCCGGCCGGTGTGCTCCGCCGTCGCTACGCCGACCATGCCGCCGCCTCGCTCCGCCGGGCTACTCGGTGCTCTCGCCCGGCAGCCGCTCCACGAACGCCCGGACCGCCGCCTTCACGTCGTCCGCCGTCCACTCCAGGCCCGGCCCGGCCACCGTGATCTCGGTGTACGCGAGTCCGGGGCCGCCCCGGGCCCAGCCCTGGGCGAAGAGGCCCGTCCTCGTCTCCTCGGTCTGCCGCAGCCCCGCGTCCCCGAGGACGTCCGGGTCGTACGGCAGCCAGATCTGGAACTGGTGGGTGTGCGGCTCCTCCGGATGGACGCGGACCCAGGGGACACCGGCCTCCGTGAAGCCCTCGCGGAGGGCGCCGGCCACCACGCGCGCGTGGGCGACGTACTCGGGCAGCCGGGGCAGCTCCCGCTCCAGTCCGATCAGCGCGGACAGGATGGTCGGGAACTGCTGGATGATCATGCCGCCGTACCGGTGCCGCCAGGTCTTCGCCTCGTCGACGAGCGTCCTGGGGCCCGCGATCGCCGCACCGCCGAAGCCGCCGAGCGACTTGTAGAAGGACACGTACACGCTGTCCGCGAGGCCCGCGATCTCCTCCAGGGGGCGGTCGAAGTACGGGGTGCACTCCCACAGCCGGGCCCCGTCGAAGTGGACCACCGCGTCGCGCTCCCGGGCGGCCTCCACGACCTCGGTGAGCTCCTCCCAGGACGGCAGGACGAAACCGGCGTCGCGAAGGGGCAGCTCCAGCAGGAGCGCTCCGAACGGTTCGGGGAAGTCCCGTACCTCCTCGGCGGTCGGCAGCCGGGGCGCGTCCGTCACATGCACCGGGCGCAGGCCGCTGACCTGGCTGAAGGCCTGCCGCTCATGGACTTCGGGGTGATTGAGGGCGTGCAGGGCCACGGTCGCGTCGCCGGTGCGGCCCGCCCAGCAGCGCAGGGCGACCTGCTGGGCCATGGTGCCGGTCGGGAAGAACGCGGCCGCCTCCATGCCCAGCAGCTCGGCGACCCGCTCCTCCAGGGTCTCGACGAGGCCGTCGCCGTACATGTCGACCCGCTCGTCGAGGTCGCACACGCTCTCGGCGGCCTCGCTCAGCCAGGTCAGGCGCTCGCGGAGCGTCTGCTGGTGGCTGGGCCGCCACAGCACGCGCTCCGCCGCCTTCCAGGCCGCGGCGCGCCGCTCGAATCGTTCCTTGGGAGACGGCTCCGCCGTCTCCTCCCCGGCCCGCTCCGCAGGCTCCGTACCGCTCTCTGCCGCCGTATCGCTCATCCCAGGATGATGTCCCGAGCCCGCCCGGCCGGTCACCCCGATTTCCGCGCGCCGGTGACCTGCGGAAATCCCGTTCACGCGGTCGGCGCACGGCCGGTCTCCGAGGTCGGCGGAAACCCACAGCCTGTGGATGGCCGAACGGCCCTCGAACCAATCGCGTTAACATGACGAGAAATCGTCCGGTACCCCGAGCGGACTGGAACGGAAGGCCGCCGTCGAGTGAGTACATTCCCCCAGCCAGACCCCAAGGACCGCCCCGCGCGGCTCACCGTCGGCGTTGTCGGCGCCGGCCGTGTCGGCCCCGCGCTCGCCGCGGCACTCCAGCTCGCCGGACATCGCCCGGTGGCCGTCTCCGGCGTCTCCGACGCCTCCAGGCGGCGTGCCGCGCAGCTTCTGCCCGACGTGCCGCTGGTTTCCCCGGCACAGGTCCTGGAGCGTGCCGACCTCGTGCTGCTGACCGTCCCGGACGACGCCCTGCCCGCGCTCGTCGAGGGGCTCGCCGACACGGGGTCCGTCCGGCCCGGCCAGCTGCTGGTGCACACCTCCGGGCGGTACGGCACGCGGGTGCTCGACCCGGCGCTCAGGGCGGGCGCGCTGCCGCTCGCGCTGCACCCCGCGATGACGTTCACGGGCACCCCCGTGGACGTCCAGCGGCTCGCCGGATGCTCTTTCGGGGTCACCGCGCCCGAACAGCTGCGGCTGGCCGCCGAGGCCCTGGTGATCGAGATGGGCGGCGAGCCCGAGTGGATCGCCGAGGAGTCCCGGCCGCTCTACCACGCGGCCCTCGCGCTCGGGGCCAACCACCTGGTGACCCTGGTCGCCGAGTCGATGGAACTGCTGCGCACCGCCGGCGTGGAAGCCCCCGACCGGATGCTGGGCCCGCTGCTCGGCGCCGCTCTGGACAACGCGCTCAGGTCGGGCGACGCCGCCCTGACCGGACCGGTCGCGCGCGGAGACGCGGGCACGGTCGCCGCGCACATCGCCGAGCTGCGCGAGCACGCCCCTGGGACCGTCGCGGGCTACCTCGCGATGGCCCGGGCGACCGCCGACCGCGCGCTCGCCCACGGACTGCTCAAGCCGGAACTGGCCGAGGACCTCCTGGGGGTACTCGCCAACGGGACGGACGGGACCCAGGGGACCGAGGGAGACGCCCGATGACCACCGTCCTGCTGCGCACCGCCGACGAACTGCACGCGCGTACCCGCGCGGGCCGCCGCGCCGTCGTGATGACCATGGGCGCCCTCCACGAGGGCCACGCCACCTTGATCCGCACCGCCCGCGAGGTCGCGGGCGACGGAGGCGAAGTGGTCGTGACCGTCTTCGTGAACCCCCTCCAGTTCGGCCAGGGCGAGGACCTCGACCGCTACCCGCGCACTCTCGACGCCGACCTGAAGGTCGCCGAACAGGCGGGAGCGGACGTCGTGTTCGCCCCCTCCGTCGACGAGGTCTACCCCGGCGGCGAACCCCAGGTCCGGATCTCCGCGGGGCCGATGGGCGGGCGCCTGGAAGGCTCCGTGCGGCCCGGCCACTTCGACGGCATGCTCACTGTCGTCGGCAAGCTGCTGCACCTCACCCGGCCCGACGTGGCCCTCTTCGGCCAGAAGGACGCCCAGCAGCTGGCCCTGATCCGGCGCATGGCGCGCGACCTGAACTTCGGGGTCGAGATCACCGGCGTCCCCACCGTGCGCGAGGAGGACGGGCTCGCCCTCTCCAGCCGCAACCGCTTCCTCTCGGCCGAGGAGCGGCGCACCGCGCTCGCCCTCTCGCAGGCCCTGTTCGCGGGCCGCGACCGGCACGCCGCGCAGGAGGCGCTGCGCGCGCGGGCCCTCGAGGTGCCCGCCACGCGCGCGCGTGCCGAAGCCCTCAGCGCCATCGGCGAGTCCCGGGCCGCGGCCGACGCGCACGCCGTCGCCAAGGCCGTCCCCGGCGGTCCCGCCGGTGTCCGCGCTGCCGCCCGGCTGGTCCTCGACGAGGCGGTCCGGATGCGACCGCCGCTGGTCCTGGACTATCTGGCGCTCGTCGACCCCTCCGACTTCACGGAGATCCCGGACGACTTCACCGGCGAGGCGGTCCTCGCCGTCGCCGCCCGGGTCGGGACGACCCGGCTGATCGACAACATCCCCCTCACCTTCGGAGCCGCCTCGTGACCGGCAATGGCACAGGTTCAGGTACAGCCACTGGCACTGGCATACGACTGCACGCCCCCGCCCCCGGCTGGGCCCTCACCGCGGACGTCGTGGTCGTCGGCTCCGGCGTCGCCGGACTCACCGCGGCCCTGCGCTGCGAGGCCGCCGGGCTGAGGACCGTCGTCGTCACCAAGGCCCGCCTGGACGACGGCTCGACGCGCTGGGCGCAGGGCGGCATCGCCGCGGCCCTCGGCGAGGGCGACACCCCCGAGCAGCACCTGGACGACACCCTGGTCGCGGGCGCGGGCCTGTGCGACGAGGAGGCCGTGCGCATCCTCGTCACCGAGGGCCCCGACGCCGTACGGCGGCTCATCGCGACCGGCGCGCACTTCGACGAGTCCGCCGAGGGCCGGCTCGAGCTCACCCGCGAGGGCGGCCACCACCGCCGCCGCATCGCGCACGCGGGCGGCGACGCGACGGGCGCCGAGATCTCCCGGGCCCTCGTCGAGGCGGTCCGCGCGCGTGGCCTGCGCACGGTCGAGAACGCTCTCGTCCTCGACCTCCTCACGGACGCCGACGGCCGCACGGCGGGCGTGACCCTGCACGTGATGGGAGAGGGTCAGCACGACGGAGTGGGCGCCGTGCACGCCCCCGCCGTGGTCCTCGCGACCGGCGGCATGGGCCAGGTCTACTCCGCGACCACCAACCCGTCCGTCTCCACCGGCGACGGGGTGGCGCTCGCCCTGCGCGCGGGCGCCGAGGTCTCCGACCTCGAATTCGTCCAGTTCCACCCGACCGTGCTCTTCCTCGGACCGGACGCGGAGGGCCAGCAGCCGCTGGTCTCCGAGGCGGTACGCGGCGAGGGCGCCCACCTGGTCGACGGTGACGGCGTGCGCTTCATGGTGGGCCAGCACGAGCTGGCCGAGCTGGCGCCCCGGGACATCGTCGCCAAGGGCATCATGCGCCGCATGCAGGAGCAGGACGCCGAGCACATGTTCCTCGACGCCCGGCACTTCGGCACCGCCATGTGGGAGCACCGTTTCCCGACGATCCTCGCCGCCTGCCGCGCCCACGGCATCGACCCGGTGACCGAGCCCGTACCGGTCGCGCCGGCCGCGCACTACGCCTCCGGAGGCGTACGGACCGACGCGCGGGGCCGCACCACGGTCCCCGGCCTGTACGCGTGCGGCGAGGTCGCCTGCACGGGCGTCCACGGCGCCAACCGGCTCGCCTCCAACTCGCTCCTGGAAGGCCTGGTCTACGCCGAGCGCATCGCCGCCGACATCGCGGAGAGCCACGCCGAGGACGGTCTCCACGCGCGCGTGCCCGAGCCCGTGCCGCACCCCGAGAGGCCCGCGCACCCGCTGCTCGCCCCCGAGGCCCGCTTCGCGATCCAGCGGATCATGACCGTGGGCGCCGGTGTGCTGCGCTCCGCGGAGTCCCTGGCGACCGCGGCCGACCAGCTCCAGCGGCTGCACGCCGACGCGCGTGACGCCCTCGACGAGAACGGCAAGACCTCCGAACCCGGTGTCGACACCTGGGAGGCCACCAACCTGCTGTGCGTGGCCCGTGTCCTGGTCGCCGCCGCCCGCCTCCGCGAGGAGACCCGGGGCTGCCACTGGCGCGAGGACCACGCCGACCGGGACGACGCCCAGTGGCGCCGCCACATCGTCGTACGGCTGAATCCCGACCGGACCCTCGCCGTTCGCACCACCGATACCGCAGACTTCCCCCCGACGTCCCGGCAGCCCCACCCGGCGCCCCAGTCCCCTCCCCAGGAGCAGTGACCGAAGTGAGCACCCACGACCTTCCCCTCGCCCAGAGCGGCGGCTGCGGCGACGGCTGCGGCTGCGGCGCCGAAACGGACGAGGCGTACCTGGAGTGCGGCCTCGATCCCGCTCTCGCCCAGCTCCTCGCCGACGCCGGTCTCGACCCCCTGGAGGTCGAGGACATCGCGAACGTGGCGATCCAGGAGGACCTCGACCACGGCGTGGACGTGACGACGGTCGCGACCATCCCCGAGGACGCCGTCTCCACCGCCGACTTCACCGCCCGGGACGCGGGCGTCGTCGCGGGTCTGCGGGTCGCCGAGGCGGTCCTCTCCGTGGTCTGCACCGACGAGTTCGAGGTCGAGCGGCACGTCGAGGACGGCGACCGCGTCGAGGCCGGCCAGAAGCTGCTGAGCGTCACCACGCTCACCCGCGACCTGCTGACGGCCGAACGCAGCGCGCTGAACCTCCTGTGCCGGCTGTCCGGCATCGCGACGGCCACGCGCGCGTGGGCGGACGCCCTGGAGGGCACCGGGACCCGCGTGCGGGACACCCGCAAGACGACGCCGGGCCTGCGCTCCCTGGAGAAGTTCGCGGTGCGCTGCGGCGGCGGCGTCAACCACCGCATGTCGCTCTCCGACGCCGCGCTGGTCAAGGACAACCACGTGGTCGCCGCCGGCGGCGTGGCCCAGGCCTTCAAGGCTGTACGGGAGATGTTCCCGGAGGTCCCGGTCGAGGTCGAGGTCGACACCCTGCACCAGCTGCGCGAGGTCGTGGACGCGGGCGCCGACCTGATCCTTCTGGACAACTTCACGCCCGTCGAGTGCGAGGAGGCGGTGGCCGTCGTCGAGGGCCGGGCCCTTCTGGAGGCGTCCGGGCGGCTCGTCCTCGACAACGCCGCGGCGTACGCGCGGACGGGCGTCGACTTCCTGGCCGTGGGCGCGCTCACGCACTCCGCCCCGATCCTGGACATCGGCCTCGACCTGCGAGCGGCGGAGTAACCCCGGCCATGCTGCTGACCATCGACGTAGGCAACACCCACACGGTCCTCGGCCTCTTCGACGGGGAGGAGATCGTCGAGCACTGGCGCATCTCCACCGACTCGCGCCGGACCGCCGACGAACTCGCCGTGCTCCTCCAGGGACTCATGGGCATGCACCCGCTGCTCGGCGAGGAACTCGGCGACGGCATCGACGGCATCGCGATCTGCGCCACCGTTCCGTCCGTGCTGCACGAGCTGCGCGAGGTGACGCGGCGCTACTACGGCGATGTCCCCGCCGTCCTCGTCGAGCCCGGCGTCAAGACGGGCGTGCCGATCCTCACGGACAACCCCAAGGAGGTCGGCGCCGACCGGATCATCAACTCCGTGGCGGCGGTCGAGCTGTACGGGGGGCCGGCGATCGTCGTCGACTTCGGTACGGCGACCACGTTCGACGCGGTCAGCGCGCGGGGCGAGTACATCGGCGGTGTCATCGCTCCCGGCATCGAGATCTCCGTCGACGCGCTCGGCGTCAAGGGCGCTCAGCTGCGGAAGATCGAGGTGGCCCGGCCGCGCGCGGTGATCGGCAAGAACACCGTCGAGGCGATGCAGTCCGGCATCATCTACGGGTTCGCCGGCCAGGTCGACGGAGTCGTGACCCGTATGGCGCGCGAGCTCGCCGACGACCCCGAGGACGTCACCGTCATCGCCACGGGCGGGCTGGCTCCGATGGTCCTCGGCGAGTCCTCGGTGATCGACGAGCACGAGCCGTGGCTGACGCTGATCGGTCTGCGCCTGGTGTACGAGCGGAACGTCTCGCGTATGTGAGTTCCCCGGAGCGCACTCCGCGGACCGGCGCCGTCCGCGCCCCTCGGAGTGCGCGCCGACGTGCGGTGTGTACCGCGCTTCCCGGCGGGCGGTGCGGTGTCGCGTCCCCTCCAACCGGGGCGCCCCTGTGCGGCGCGGCACGCGCGGTCCGCGCGCCGGGACGACGCGTTTCGCCCCGTGCACTGCGTCGAGCCGGTGTCGAAGAGCGACACGTCGCGAAGCTCCTCTCCGTGTCGTCTCCGACGGGCAGAGCCTCGATCCGCCACCGGGTTCCGCGTGCGGGATCCGCTTCCGAATCCCTCCGGCGTCCGCGAAAGCATGACGCGCCACATTTAGCCCGCTATGCGGATTTTGTCTGATTAGCGCGTATCGTCGCCGCATGCCCACGCCTTACGGATCCCACGGCGGCATGGCGTTCGGTGCGGAGGAGCTGCGTGTGCTCCGCCGTGCCCTCGCCCTCGCCCTGCACCCCAGTCCCGCCTCGGCCGAGGACGTCAAGGACTGCCTCCGCCTCGCCGAGTCCGTCGACGAGGCGGCCCGCGAGGGAGCCAGGCTCCGGGCTTTCCTGGTGGCCGACCTGGCCCGCTACCGGGCCGCGCTGCCGGGCACCGCCGCCGGCTACCTCGTCCTGCTGGAAGAGGTCCTCGCGGTCGGCTACCGGCCGAACCCCGACGACCTCGCCGCGCTCCGCGCGCTGCGCGGCAACCCCACCGCGGCGGCCCTCCTGGACCGCTGCCGGGTCCTCGCCGAGCAGGATGTGCGCGCCCGGCTCGCGGGCCGCTCGGTCCCGTCGGTGCCGTCGTCCCGCACCCGGCTGCTGGCCCTGCCCGGGGGCCGGGCCGCCGACGAGCCCGACAAGAAGCCCGAGCCGAAGCCGCAGTCCCAGCCGCCTCGCCCGGACCGGCCCATCCCGACCCCGGGCGAGGTCTTCCCGCCGAGGCGCAAGCCCGGGCCGCCTCCGGCGGACCCCCCGCAGCAGCTCGCGGCCGGCTAGCTACTCTGGAGACATGGACTATGTCTCCGCGCTCGTGCCCCCCGTCGTGATGGCCGTGTTCTTCGTCGGGCTCATCGTGACGATCGTGAAGAGCCAGGGCGGCGCCAACAAGGGCAAGGAGGACGCGGTCGTCGACGCCGCCCTCGCGCGCGTGGAGGGCGCCCACCAGGCCTCGGGCCCCAAGGACGCCGGGGCCTGAGCCCAGGGCGGCCCCGCGCGAAGTCCCACCGCGCCCCCTTGGGCGTACGGCCTCCCCGAACCCTCGGGCGTACGGCCGCCCCGGCCGGACCACGCGCTCACCGGCGTACGACTCAGACGTTTCATGCGTTTCATACGTTCTTCGAGTCGTACGCCCTTTTTGTTGCTCATCTCCCAGTATTGTTCTGAGCTGTGCCTCGCCCATTGGGAGAACTCGAAGACTCGGTCATGACGCGGGTGTGGAAGTGGAACCGCCCGGTGACCGTTCGGGAAGTCCTGGAAGACCTTCAACAGGAACGGTCCATCGCGTACACCACGGTGATGACCGTTTTGGACAATCTCCATCAGAAGGGCTGGGTCCGCCGCGAGGCGGAAGGCCGGGCCTATCGATATGAGGCGGTCTCCACTCGTGCCGCCTACTCGGCGGCGCTGATGAACGACGCCTGGTCGCAGAGCGACAACCCGGCGGCCGCTCTCGTCGCCTTCTTCGGGATGATGAGCGAGGAACAGCGGGTCGCTCTCAGCGATGCGGTACGCATGGTGCAAGGGCCCGAACCGCAGGCTCCCGAACCCGTCGAAAGGCCGCCGGCGCCCGAGCGCTCCGAGGAGAACCCCGCCGAGGACGGGGACGGCTCCGAGCGATAGCGTCCGCTCATGCCAGCAGAGCATCCCGCAGAGGTTCCAGCAGAGCTTCCGGCACAGCATCCCGAAGTCACCGCAAAAGCCATCACCGTCCGGCGGGCCAGGACCAGCGATGTCGCGGCCGTACGCGGACTCCTCGACGCGAACGTGCGCCGCCGTATCCTGCTCGACAAAGCCACGGTCACCCTTTACGAGGACATCCAGGAGTTCTGGGTCGCGGAACGCGACGACAACGCCGAGGTGGTCGGCTGCGGTGCGCTGCACGTGATGTGGGAAGACCTCGCGGAAGTCCGCACTCTCGCGGTGAACCCCGCGGTCAAGGGCCTCGGCGTCGGTCATCAGTTGCTGGAGAAGTTGCTGCAGACCGCTCGCTGGCTCGGCGTTCGACGGGTTTTCTGTCTGACCTTCGAAGTCGGCTTCTTCGCGAAGCACGGGTTCGTGGAGATCGGCGAGACGCCCGTCGACACCGATGTCTACGCCGAGCTCCTGCGTTCCTATGACGAGGGCGTGGCGGAGTTCCTCGGTCTCGAACGAGTGAAACCGAACACCTTGGGCAACAGCCGGATGCTTCTGCATCTGTGATCGCCACCGGCTATTCCGGCGGAGTGCGTTGCCCACGTTCCCTATGTCCGAAACGCGCACGTTTCCGGGCGGGCAGTGGTCACTGAGTCTCTGCCAGGGGTTTGTGTTTTTCCAGCAAAAGCGGTTTGCTTTCCGACGTACTGCAGTACTGCATATAACAAGGGACGGCGAAACGGCGGATGCCGCGGGCCCTCCTTGCCCTGAAGTTATCGATGAAAGGAAATCCGGTGGCACAGAAGGTTCAGGTCCTTCTTGTCGACGACCTCGACGGTGGCGAGGCGGACGAGACCGTGACGTTCGCGTTGGACGGCAAGACGTACGAAATCGATCTCACGACCGCCAATGCGGACAAGCTCCGTGGCCTTCTCGAGCCCTACGTGAAGGGTGGCCGTCGTACCGGAGGCCGTGCTTCGGGCGGACGCGGAAAGGCCCGTGTCGCTTCCGGCGGCAGCCAGGACACCGCGCAGATCCGCGCCTGGGCGAAGGAGAACGGCTACGAGGTCAACGACCGCGGCCGAGTTCCCGCGTCCATTCGTGAGGCTTACGAGAAGGCCAACGGCTGAGCGCAGGCGCGCCGCAGCCTTACCCGATGGCACTGTGTCGCCATCGTCCGCACGAGTCGTACGAGATCGGGGGCGCCCCCACCGCCCCCGCCGACGGCCCCGCCGCCCAGCGCCGACAGCGTCGGCAATGCCGGCTCCACCTCGCAGCCGGGCTCCGGGGGTCGCAGCCAGCGGGCGGCCCCTCGCGGGCCCCTGTGTGTTTCCGGACCGGCCGCCGGCGGGTCCGCGGGACGGGCTTGCGGGTGGTCCTCTGTCCGGGCCTCGGGCCGGTCCTCCGGTCCGGCCGGCAGCGGAGCGCGGGGAACCGGTGACACCGGAGCCCCGAAGCCCGGCAGCACCGGGACGCCGAGATCCGGCGGCGGGGGAGCCTCGATGCTTCCGCCCGCGCCGATCGCCGTGAGATCCAGCGCGAGAGTGCCCCACTCCAGCCAGTCGAGCAGCCCCGGCAGCTCCTCCGTGCTTCCCGCGGCCACCAGCAGCCGCATCCGCCCCCCGTGCAGCGCCACCGGAGACGCGGGCCCCAGATGCCGCAGCGCCGCGAATCCCGCCTCCGCAGGCACCTCCAGGACGTCGAAGCGCAGCCCCGTGACGAGCCGTACCGGGGACCCGGGCACTGCGGTCCAGCCCAGTTCGTTCTCGTACCACTGATGCACCGGATCGACCGGATCTCCCGGATCGAACCGCCGGCGGGGGAGAGGGACGGTGGGAACCATGCAAGGAGCAACCGCCGGAAGAGCCCCGGAGTTACGCTGGGCGTTTCCTTGAACGCACAGAGTTCCTGGAAAACGGGCGTGCGAGGGCTTTCGGCCGGGCAAGGATGTTCGCCCGTAGCGGAGGGAATCGGTGCGCGCGGCATGGACTGTCAGTGCGTACGGGTAAGACATCCCTAGTGGGAGAGGCGACACGCACGGCTCAGGCATCTCACGTTCGCCATCGGCGTACAGCGGGAGAGGGTATCTGCCTGGCCTGCGGGAACATCGTCTCGCACCATCAGGTTGGAGCAGATGTCGGCGTTCGGGGTCTGGAGGCCAAGGACGGTGTCGGCAGTTGGAATGAGCGGTCCCCGCTTGCGGGACTAAGCTGCGGAAGGACAGGGAGGGGAGCGTCCCCTTACTGCCTGACCGCTCTGAGGAGCGATTAACGATGTTCGAGAGGTTCACCGACCGCGCGCGGCGGGTTGTCGTCCTGGCTCAGGAAGAAGCCCGGATGCTCAACCACAACTACATCGGCACCGAGCACATCCTCCTGGGCCTGATCCACGAGGGTGAGGGTGTCGCCGCTAAGGCCCTGGAGAGCCTCGGGATTTCGCTCGAGGCGGTCCGCCAGCAGGTGGAGGAGATCATCGGCCAGGGCCAGCAGGCCCCGTCAGGCCACATCCCCTTCACCCCCCGTGCCAAGAAGGTCCTGGAGCTGTCGCTCCGCGAGGCCCTTCAGCTGGGCCACAACTACATCGGCACGGAGCACATCCTGCTCGGCCTGATCCGCGAGGGCGAGGGCGTCGCCGCCCAGGTCCTCGTCAAGCTGGGCGCAGACCTCAACCGGGTGCGGCAGCAGGTCATCCAGCTGCTCTCCGGCTACCAGGGCAAGGAGACCGCCGGCGCCAGTGGCGGTCCTGCTGAGGGCACTCCCTCCACGTCCCTGGTCCTCGACCAGTTCGGCCGGAACCTCACCCAGGCCGCTCGTGAGTCCAAGCTCGACCCGGTCATCGGGCGCGAGAAGGAGATCGAGCGGGTCATGCAGGTGCTGTCCCGCCGTACTAAGAACAACCCGGTGCTGATCGGTGAGCCCGGCGTCGGCAAGACCGCCGTCGTCGAGGGCCTCGCCCAGGCCATCGTCAAGGGCGAGGTGCCCGAGACCCTCAAGGACAAGCACCTCTACACCCTGGACCTCGGCGCGCTGGTCGCCGGCTCCCGCTACCGCGGTGACTTCGAGGAGCGCCTGAAGAAGGTCCTCAAGGAGATCCGCACCCGCGGCGACATCATCCTGTTCATCGACGAGCTCCACACGCTGGTCGGTGCGGGTGCCGCCGAGGGCGCCATCGACGCCGCTTCGATCCTGAAGCCGATGCTGGCCCGCGGTGAGCTGCAGACCATCGGTGCCACCACGCTGGACGAGTACCGCAAGCACCTCGAGAAGGACGCGGCCCTCGAGCGCCGCTTCCAGCCGATCCAGGTGGCGGAGCCTTCCCTCCCCCACACGATCGAGATCCTCAAGGGTCTGCGCGACCGGTACGAGGCCCACCACCGCGTCTCCATCACGGACGAGGCCCTGGTGCAGGCGGCGACGCTCGCCGACCGGTACATCTCGGACCGCTTCCTCCCCGACAAGGCGATCGACCTGATCGACGAAGCGGGCTCCCGGATGCGCATCCGTCGGATGACCGCACCGCCGGACCTCCGTGAGTTCGACGAGAAGATCGCGGGCGTCCGCCGCGACAAGGAGTCGGCCATCGACTCCCAGGACTTCGAGAAGGCGGCCTCTCTCCGCGACAAGGAGAAGCAGCTGCTGGCGGCGAAGGCCAAGCGCGAGAAGGAGTGGAAGGCCGGCGACATGGACGTCGTCGCCGAGGTCGACGGCGAGCTGATCGCCGAGGTCCTGGCCACCGCCACGGGCATCCCGGTCTTCAAGCTGACCGAGGAGGAGTCCTCGCGTCTGCTGCGCATGGAGGACGAGCTCCACAAGCGGGTCATCGGCCAGAAGGACGCCATCAAGGCGCTCTCGCAGGCGATCCGCCGCACGCGAGCGGGCCTGAAGGACCCGAAGCGTCCCGGTGGTTCCTTCATCTTCGCCGGCCCCTCGGGTGTCGGTAAGACGGAGCTGTCGAAGACCCTCGCGGAGTTCCTCTTCGGTGACGAGGACGCGCTGATCTCCCTCGACATGTCGGAGTTCAGCGAGAAGCACACGGTCTCGCGTCTCTTCGGTTCGCCTCCCGGCTACGTGGGCTACGAAGAGGGCGGCCAGCTGACCGAGAAGGTCCGCCGCAAGCCGTTCTCCGTCGTCCTCTTCGACGAGGTCGAGAAGGCCCACCCGGACATCTTCAACTCGCTGCTGCAGATCCTGGAGGACGGTCGCCTGACCGACTCCCAGGGCCGGGTCGTGGACTTCAAGAACACGGTCATCATCATGACGACCAACCTCGGCACCCGGGACATCTCCAAGGGCTTCAACCTCGGCTTCGCGGCCGTGGGCGACGTCAAGTCCAACTACGACCGGATGAAGGCCAAGGTCAACGAGGAGCTGAAGCAGCACTTCCGCCCCGAGTTCCTGAACCGTGTCGACGACACGGTGGTCTTCCACCAGCTCACCGAGGAAGACATCATCCAGATCGTCGACCTCATGGTCGCGAAGGTGGACGAGCGTCTGAAGGACCGGGACATGGGCATCGAGCTCAGCCCGAGCGCCAAGTCCCTCCTCGCGAAGAAGGGCTACGACCCCGTCCTGGGCGCCCGGCCGCTGCGCCGGACCATCCAGCGCGAGATCGAGGACATCCTCTCCGAGAAGATCCTCTTCGGCGAGCTCCGTCCCGGCCACATCGTGGTCGTCGACACGGAGGGCGAGGGCGAGGCCAAGGCCTTCACCTTCCGGGGCGAGGAGAAGTCGGCGCTGCCCGACGTCCCGCCGATCGAGCAGGCCGCCGGTGGTGCCGGTCCCAATCTGAGCAAGGAGGCGTGACCTCAGGGTCCGCCTGGAAAGGGGTTGCCCCGGGACTTCGGTCCCGGGGCAGCCCCTCTTTTCAGGAGAGGGAGGAGTCACAGAATGTTGTGGGTCCTCGTCGTCGTGTGCTCGCCCGGCAATTGACCCGAGAGATGTTCCGGCGCGGTGCCGGTGTCCGAATTGAGGACGAAATTGACCGTCCGGAGATTCGGAACCACGGACCGGAGTCCGGACAGGTCCTCGTTCCCGAGCAGCTTTCTGAGTTCCAGATGCTCGACGCCCGGAAGCGGCGGTGCCGACCCGAGGGATCCCAAGGCGGCCCGGTGGATCCGCAGCTCTCTGAGCCCGGGCAGTGCGGCGACCTCGGACCAGTCGGCGGGGGAGAGCTCCCCGGGGACCCGGCTCAGCCAGAGGGTGTGCAGGGACTCCCAGTGACGCAGTCCCCGCATCCCGGTGTCGCGGAGCGCGTCCAGCCCGAAGGAGATCACTTCCAGCGGCGCTTCCAGGGGGAGGGCCTCGATCAGGGACCGGCCCGTGAGCCGGTGTCCGAGGTTCAGTTCACGCAGCGAGCCCAGCGCCGGCAGGCCTCCCGGTGCCCGCCCCCGTGATCCGGCGGACAGCAGTGACAGCGCCCGCAGGGGCAGCGCCGCGAGGGGCGAGAGGTCCTCGACACCCGGGCACTGGTCGAGGTTGAGCTGCTCCAGTCGCGGCTGAGCCGACAGGAAGTCCAGATCCCGCAGGCGGTTGTTGTAGCGCAGTACGAGATGCGTCACCTGGTCGGGCGGCAGGCAGGCGCGCAGCTCCGCCGAGCCGAGGTCTCCGACGATCTGCAGCATGGACCGGCCGCCCAGGTCGCGCAGCACCTGGAGCTGGGCGGCCGAGTGCGCGGTGAAGTACAGATCGGCCGGGTCCAGATGGGCGACCACCTCGGACGCGTAGCGCTCGGTGTCGAACCGGTGCCATCCCCAGGTGAGCTGGGCCCGTACGGACAGGGCCGGGTGCGAACGGAAGCGCGCCAGCACCGGGACGGCCGCGTCGGTGCCGATGAGGGAGGCGGTGACCACGACTCCCCGGGCCTCTGCCTCGGTCAGCCCCTCCGGCCCGGGCAGCAGTTCGAGTACGAGGGGGCCGGCCTCGGCCAGGGCGCGGGCCTCCTCGGACGTCCTCGGCGGGATGAGGGCGGCCGCGTCGCCCTCCACGGCGGCCCGCACCTCGGGCGCGAGCTGCGTTGCGTGCTCCAGCGAGGCGAGGGCGAGCAGCCGTACGCGGGTCGCGGACGCCCCGTCGAGCCGGGTCGCCGAGTCGGTCATGGCGCCCAGCAGTTCGGCCCGTTCCCGTGGGCGGGCGTGGGCGACGGACATCCGGATCACATCCGCCCACTGCGCCTCCCCGGCGTTGCGCACCAGCAGGCCGAAGTCCCCGTCCTCCACCGCCGCCTTGGCCCCCAGGTAGTCCTGGAAGGTGCGGTGGACGAACTCGACGGTGCCGAGGGTGGGTTCACGGAGGAGGCCGCTGCGGACGATGAGATGACGCAGTACCTGCGAGGCGTCGCCCTGGTGGGCGGCGGCCGGGAGGGAGGGCAGCACATCGGCGACGATGCGTTCGGCGCGGTCGCGATCCATCTCCACCCGGGTGTTGCGGATGAGCCAGTAGGCGAGGCGTTGCAGCAGCTGGATCTGCGGAAGCTCCGTGAGATGGATGCCGTCGTGACCGCTTCCCCGTGGGAACATGTCGCGCTCCTCGTCGCGGCGCGACAGCAGCATGGAGAGCGCGGCGTCGTACAACTCCTGTCTGCCGTGCGGCAGATAGCCACGCCGGTCGCGGTGCAGCGCGCAGATCAGACCGCACATCAGGGGATTGGTGGCCAGCCGGCCGAGGTCCGGCTTGGTCCGGACGGCGTCGAGGAGGGAACGCTCGTAGCCGTCGAGGCGGTCCGTGTCCGAGGCGTCCAGGCGTGCCGCGGCATGCCAGCGGCGGATGAACGCGGCCACGTCGTCGCCGGTCATCGGCGACAGGACGAGCTCGGTGAATCCGTCGGGCGCGAGCCAGTCCTCCCGCACGGCCGAAGGGCGGGACGTGACCAGCCACTGGTTGCCGGGGTAGGCGTCGAGGAGCTCGCGCAGCCAGCGGCGGGTGCGTTCACGGTCGCGTTCGGGGATCTCGTCGAGGCCGTCGACGAGCAGCAGGGCGCGGCCCTGGCTGAGGACTCGGTCGGTCCAGCCGCCGGGCTGGGTCGCGTGGAAGGGAATGCGGGCGGCGGACAGGAAGGCGTCGGGGGCCGGAAGGCCGTCCGGGCGGCGGACGAGGGTGCGCAGCGGGAGAACGAAGGGGATGCGGTCTCCCCGCTCTCCGCGTGCCGCGGTCACCGCCAGCCACTGCACGAGCGTGGTCTTGCCGGAACCGGCCACGCCGCGCAGGAAAACCAAGTCCTGTTCCGACAAGGCCTGTTCGGCGGGCAGGGAGGTGCCCGACGCCGCGATGAGCACGCCGCCCGACGAAGCGGTCTCCTCGTCCCCGACGGGTCGTACGGCCTGGAGGCTGAGGTAGGCGGCGTCCAGCGGCCAGCGTTCCGGGGAGTTGACGAGGTCGATCCCGTAGATGGTGAGGTGGCTGTGCCTGGTGGCGACATGGGCGAGGTAGCGCTGCTCGAAGGCCTGGTCGGTGCCGCCGGTCATGGGGGTGCGCGCGATCAACTCATCCACCTTGGCGATGAGTTCGCGCTGTCTGCGGCTCTGCTCCACGAGGGTGCGGGAGACAAAGGTCGAGCGCTGGGTGAAGAAGTGCAGGATGTGGAGGCAGGCCGTGTCGAGCAGCCCCTCGTAGAACAGGGTCGCGTCGAAGGACAGGTCGCGGTCGGGGTTTCCGCTCGCCGCGCGCAGCCGCAGGGCGAGCGCCCGGTGGCCGAGTTCCACGGCTTGGATGTCCGTCATGGTGAGGTCGCCCAGGCCGTGCAGGGTCGCGGCGAGGGCGTGGACGACGGCCCGCTCCTCCTCGGCGGGGATCGGACGTTCTCCGGCCCGCAGTGCCCGGCCGACCAACTCGGCCGAGAGAGCGGCCAGTTCCTTCTCGCCGACGGCCCGCTTCTCGCCCTTGAAGGAGACGAACGCCGAGATGCGTACGGGCTTGTCCACGAGCCCGGCTCCCGGGCCCTCCGTCACGAAGAGCTTCCTGACGAGAGGCGCGGCCACGCTGGAGGCCAGGCGGGTGCCGACGGCTACTGGGTCCATGACGATCCCCCGGGAGAACGTTGAGCCTGAAGGACAACCGTATGTTCTGACAGCTGATCCACGCAGCAGAGCGCGCTATCACCGCCGATCGGGACGATCACCGGCTCTCCCGGCCCGCGTGCGCCCCGGCAGGGAGCCGTCCGACGGTCCCGCGTCGAGCCGACGGTCCCGCGTCAGGGGGAAGCCCTGCCCTGCGAAGGGCGGCCCCACGGCGGACGGGCGGCCCAACGGTGGACGGACGGCTCCGCGTCGCGCGGTCGCGGAGGCGCGGTCGCGCAGGCGCGGTAAGGGTCTATCCGTGCCACGAGGACGACGGGGTGGGGATTCGGGCGCTCGGGGAGGGCCGGCCGGCTCCCCAAGGCCCTTGAAACCAGGGGCCGCAGCGTAGCCCGCGTCACATTCCGGGGGCCCTGAATCCGGGGGGCCGGTGACATGCCGCACAGGCGTTTTGTCCGGTACTAAGTTGAATAGTGGAGACGCGAAATCGGACAAAAAGGACCTTTGGCCCGGGCTCCGAAGGACGATCGGCGCGCCGTGCGGGCGGGTGGGGCGAGGGCAGGTTTAGCAAGGGATGTGCCGGGCCGAAGTGGGGCTAAACCTGGTTTCTTGGGCAAAAACGGCAACATCTCGAGCGGGATGTCCGGACTGTCAAGGTTCATCAAGTTTCGCGGTGAAGTACTAGCTCACGTCGTAGATGGGCTGTTTGAGTCCCCCTGGGGGTGCGGGTTACCAATGAATGGCCCGCTCGGTGGCCGCCAGTGCACCGGAGTGGTCGTTCAGCCCCTGTCCCCGTCTCCGCGAGGTATTCATGTCGAAGCGCGTCACGTCCCGCAAGTCCCTTACGTCCATGGTCCGCACTCGGGCGGCCGTTCTCGCCGTCGGTCTGGGCGCCTCGGTCGTGCTGGGCGCAGGGGTCGCGACCGCCGCCGAAGCCGGCCTCAGCAGCAGCGGAACCGTCACCGCGGCCAGCGCCGTGCAGACGCAGGCCGCCGCTCAGGCCAAGGCCGCCGCCGTCAAGAAGGCGGCTGCCGTCAAGAAGGCCGCCGCAGCGAAGGCGACCGCCAAGAAGACCGCCGCCAAGAAGGCCGTCTCCTGGGTCGACCCGGTGCAGAAGTACACGCTGTCCGCCTCCTTCAACCAGGCCGGCGGCATGTGGTCCCACAAGCACTCCGGCCAGGACTACGCCGTGCCGCAGGGCACCAACGTCGTCGCTGCGCACGGCGGCACCGTGGTCAAGACCGGCGGCAACGGTGCCGGTGACGGTCCGGCGTACGGCAACGCCATCGTCATCAAGCACGCCAACGGCACGTACTCGCAGTACGCCCACCTGTCGCGCATCGACGTGAAGATAGGCCAGGTCGTCGCCACCGGTCAGCACATCGCCCTGTCCGGCAACACCGGTAACTCCAGTGGCCCGCACCTGCACTTCGAGATCCGTACGACCGCCAACTACGGTTCGGCCATCGACCCGGCCGCGTTCCTGCGCGCCAAGGGCGTCAAGGTCTGATCCACCCGCCCGCGCCGGTGACCCGGCGCGGAGCCCAGGTGTGGAGCCCGAGGCGGACCCCCGGCGTCGAAAGCGGCGCTACGCGGCTCCGCCTCCGTGGGCCGCTCCGCCCCCGTGGGCCTGTGTCACCAGATCGATGGCGACCTCCAGGACAGCCTTGCGCTTGTCCTCGGGGTCGCCTTCGACGTCCTTGAGGACGAACATGCCGGCGTGCATCGTGAAGAGCGCGCTGATGCAGCGGACCTGGTCGGTCAGCGGCGACTCGGGCTCCTTGATGATCTCCAGCATGCTTATCATGCGGTCCTTGAAGGTCTCGCCGATGCTCAGCTCGCGCACCGTCGCCTGGTTCTCCTGCATGAAGCGGAAGAGCGGGGACGCGCCGCCGAGGGCGTCGCTGTAGCGGCGCAGCACCTCCTGCTTGGTCTCCAGGCTGTGCGGCTGCTGCTTGCCCCACTCGATCAGCTCGTCGAGCGGCCTCGTCAGATCCTCGAAGAGGCTGATGAGTATCTCTTCCTTGGTCTTGAAGTGGTAGTAGAGCGCCGCTTTGGTGACATCGAGGTGCTCGGCGATCTCGCGCAGCGAGGTCTTCTCGTAGCCCTGCTCGGAGAAGAGTTCGAGGGCCACGTCCTGGATGCGCTGGCGGGTGTCGCCCCGGCGCTGCCGCTTGCTGCCGTCCATCGTGCCGCCCATCCTCGTACTCCTCGTGCTCCCTGAAAACTTACCTGTCGGTCCGGTCGGCAAAACTACTTAAACTTACTTGACGCCCGGCTAGTTACGCCGCTACTTTCCCTGAGTGTAGTCAGCTAGCCGGTCGGCAAGTAAGTGGCCGGGCGGCGGCAGTGGTACCTAGGGGAGTGGAAACGATGGCGGACACGACGAAAGCGGCCGCACCGGCCGGGAGTCAGGCGGAGGGCCAACCGGCGGCTCCGGACGAGAAGCAGCCGCGCAGCGTACGGGTCGTCCTGCTCGCGCTCATGATCGCGATGCTGCTCGCGATGCTCGACAACATGATCGTGGGCACGGCGATGCCGACGATCGTCGGCGAGCTGGGCGGCCTGGAGCACCTGTCCTGGGTGGTCACCGGCTACACCCTCGCCACCGCGGCCTCCACCCCGATCTGGGGCAAGCTCGGCGACATGTACGGGCGCAAGGGCGCCTTCATGACCTCGATCGTGATCTTCCTGATCGGCTCCGCGCTCAGCGGTATGGCCCAGGACATGGGCCAGCTCATCGGTTTCCGCGCCATTCAGGGTCTGGGCGCCGGTGGTCTGATGGTCGGCGTCATGGCGATCATCGGTGACCTCATTCCGCCCCGCGAGCGCGGCAAGTACCAGGGCATGATGGCCGGCGTGATGGCCTTCGCCATGATCCTCGGCCCGCTGGTCGGCGGCACCATCACCGACCACTGGGGCTGGCGCTGGTCCTTCTACATCAACCTCCCGCTCGGCGTCGTCGCGCTCATCGCGGTCAGTGTCGTACTGCACCTGCCGAGGAAGCGCGTCGAGGCGAAGATCGACTACCTGGGTGCCGGGCTGCTGGCCCTTGGGATCTCCTCCATCGTCCTCGTCACCACCTGGGGCGGCACCGAGTACGCCTGGGGCTCCGCGCGGATCATGGAACTGATCGGCATCGGCGTCGCCGCCCTCGTCGGCTTCGTGTTCTGGCAGACCAAGGCCGCCGCGCCGGTCATGCCGCTGCACATCTTCCGCAGCCGCAACTTCACGCTGATGTCGCTCATCGGCTTCATCACCGGCTTCGTGATGTTCGGCGCCGTGCTCTTCCTGCCGCTGTACCAGCAGTCCGTGCAGGGCGCGTCCGCCACCAACTCCGGTCTGCTGCTCCTGCCGATGCTCGGCGCGATGCTCGCCGTGTCGATGGTCGCCGGACGCGTCACCACCAACAGCGGCCGCTACAAGATCTTCCCGCTCGTCGGCAGCGTGCTGATGATCGTCGGCCTGTTCCTCCTCTCGCAGATGGACACCGAGACGACGCGGGTCACCTCCGGTCTGTACATGGCGGTGCTCGGCGCGGGCATGGGCTGCCTGATGCAGATCACGATGCTCGTGGCGCAGAACAGCGTGGAGATGAAGGACATGGGCGTCGCGTCCTCGTCCACCACCCTCTTCCGTACGCTCGGCTCGTCCTTCGGCGTCGCCATCATGGGCGCGCTGTTCAACCACCGGGTGCAGGACGTCATGACCGAGCGGGCCGGTGCGATCGGCTCCGAGCTGACCGAGAAGTCCGCGCAGCTCGACGCGGCCAGCCTGGCGAAGCTGCCGGCGGTGGCCCGGGAGGCGTACCAGCACGCTGTGTCCTCCGGTACGCACTCCGCGTTCCTGCTGGGCTCCGTGGTGGCCGTGCTCGCGCTGGTCGCGGCGGTGTTCGTGAAGGAAGTTCCGCTGAAGGGCGCGGGAGCGGGCGCTCCCAAGCCCGGCGAGGACGGGGTGCGGGACGAGGCTCCTCAGGCCTCGCTCGCCGAGCCGGTCTGACCCGACCGCAGGCCTCGCCTCTCCCGTCCGTCCCTGAAGCTCCTCGACAGAAGGCCCCCGGCGTTGTCCGCCCCGGGGGCCTTCTCCCGTGCCGCCCCGCGTTCCGTCCCCCGCTCCACGTCACTGTCGGTGGCGCCTGCCACCGTCGGAACGTGGACCGGATGCGACAGCCGCGGCCGGCCAAGGACGTCATGGACAGGGACCGGGCCCGGCTACTTCCCGGACGCCGGCAGGATCGGATAGCTCCCCGTGCTCGTCGGCGCGTGTTCCGGCAGCCACAGCACGGCGACCGCGCCCTCGGCGGGTACGCCGTCCGGGGCCCCGGCGGGCCGCACGTTGCGGAAGGTCAGCCGCGCGCCGAGCACCCGGGCCTGGCCCGCGGCGATGGTGAGGCCGAGCCCGTGGCCGTCGCCCGCGCGGTCGGCGCTGCCGGTGCGGAACCGGCTCGGCCCCTCGGCGAGGAGCTTCTCGGGGAAGCCGGGACCGTGGTCGCGGACGCGGATGACGCGCCCCTCGACGGTGACCTCGATCGGCGGCCTGCCGTGCCGGGCGGCGTTCGCCAGAAGGTTGAGCAGGACGCGCTCCAGGCGGCGCGGGTCCGTGGTGACCTCCGACTCGTGCACCACGCGCACCTCGACGTCCGCGCCCTTGGCGGCCACCCGTCGGCTCACGAACTCGCCGAGCATGATGTCCTGCAGCTCGGCCCGCTCGGAGGCGCCGTCGAGCCGGGCGACCTCCAGGACGTCCTCGACGAGCGTGCGCATGGCCTGCGCCCGGTCCCGTACGAGCTCGGTGGGCCGGCCGGGCGGCAGGAGTTCGGCCGCCGTGAGCAGTCCGGTCACCGGTGTGCGCAGTTCGTGGGCGATGTCGGCGGTCACCCGGCGCTCGGCCTCGATGCGCTGCTGGAGCGCGTCGGCCATGGCGTCCACGGCGCGCGCGAGGTCGTCGGTCTCGTCGAGCACGACGCCGCCGATCGCGTCCCGGACCCGGACGTCGGTCTCGCCCTTGGCGACCCGGTTCGCGGCGGACGCCGCCTTGCGCAGGCGACGTGAGAGCTGGCCGCCGATCAGCACACCGAGCGCGCTGCCGCCGAAGACGACCGCGATGGAGCCGATGATCAGCGCCTGGTCGAGGTCCTTCATCACGTCCGCGTTGCGGTCCGTGAACCGCTCGTGCCAGGACAGCACCTGGCCGTTCCTGAGCGGTACGGCGGCCCAGATGTCCGGCACACCGTTCGCGCCCGCGGTGACGTAGGTCGCCCGCCGCCCCTCCGAGACCTTCGCCAGCAGGTCCGCCGGAATGGAGGGATCGTCGATCTTGGCCCCGAACGGTGGCGTCCGGCCCGGCCCGTACATGCGCTGGGCGAGCTGGATGCGCTCGTCGGCCAGGTCGCGCGAGTTGTCCAGCATCGAGACACGGGCCGCGTTGTGCACGACCAGGCTCAACGCGATCGCGACCAGCGCGCCGACCAGGGCGATCGCCGTACTGAGCTTCCATCGGATGCCCGTACGAATGCTCGTCCCCGAATCGGTGCCCCGGTCGATACCGATACCGAGGCCTCTGCCCCTGCCCACGTCTCTGCCGGCGCCGGCGCCGCCGCGCGGGGTCGTGGCCGTGCCACCGCCCGCGTCCTGGCGTCTCCCCGGAATCGGTCCCTGACCCGGAACCGAGGGTTTCCCCGGAGCCGAGCGCTGAAATATCCCCCGCATACCCCTGCTCAGGCCTTCAACTTGTAGCCGAAGCCGCGGACCGTCTCGATACGGTCCTGGCCGATCTTCGTACGCAGCCGCTGCACATGGACGTCGACCACCCGGGTGTCCCCGCCCCAGCCGTAGTCCCAGACCCGCTCGAGCAGCTTGTCGCGGCTCAGCACCGTCCCGGGCGCCGCGGAGAACTCCAGGAGCAGCCGCATCTCGGTGGGTGTCAGGCCCACCGGCGTGCCGTTCCTGCGTACTTCCATGCCCTCGGTGTCGATCTCCAGGTCACCGAAGGCGAGCATCCCGCCGTCCAGCGACCCGGCGCCCTCGGCCCCCGCGCCCTGCCCACCGTTCGCGTGCCCGAAGCGGCGCAGCACCGCGCGGATCCGGGCGACCAGCACGGCGCCGTCGAAGGGCTTGGTCACATAGTCGTCGGCGCCGGCCTCCAGGCCGAGCACCACGTCGATCGAGTCCGCGCGCGCGGACAGCATGATGACCGGCACGGTCGACTCGTCGCGGATACGGCGGCACAGTGAGACGCCGTCGAGCCCGGGGACCATCACGTCCAGCAGGGCGATGTCGGGGCGGTCGGCGCGGAACGCCTGCAGGCCCGAGAGCCCGTCGGGCATGGCCGTGACCGCGAAGCCGTCGCGTTCCAGGGCGAGTTGCGTGGCCTCGCGGATGACGTCGTCGTCCTCGACGAACAGGACGTGGGTCTGCTCTGCCATCCGGCTGTTCCGTCCGCTCTCAGTTCGCGTCGGGGGCGGGCGAACTCGCGCCGCCCACCGCGTTGCTGTAGTCGTTGTGGATCCGGGACTGCTCGACGAAGCGCGTCGCGGACCAGCTGTAGGTGATCACTTCCTCGCTGGAGGGGTACGACACCGGGTCGCCCTTCTCGTACAGCTGCTGGGTGACCACCAGATCGCCGCGGTCTATCTCGGCGTAGACCGGCGGTTCCTCGGCCCTGAAGACATTCTGGTACCTGCCGTTCTCCTCGCGATAGACGTACGAGCCGACGCCCACGGCGTCGGCACAGGTCATCACGTTGATCACGATGTCGTTCGACGATCCGCCGGTCAGGTCCCCGTACGACACGTCGACCGGGTACTCGTCGGCGACGCACGGCTTCAGGTCGCGCTTGACCGCCGCGCTGACCTCCGGGTCGGCCTTGACGATCCTGACCGCGTCCACGCGTTTGGGAGCCCGGGTGGGCGAGCCGGAGGCGACCGGTGTGACGCCGCTCTTGGCGACGGCGTCGCTGCCCGCCGGGCCCTCGTCGCGGGCGCCGGTGCCGCCGGTGGCGCACGCGGTCACGAAAAGACCGAGGGCGGTGAGCCCGGCCGCCGCCGAACTCCCCGCCTTCAGGGCCCGTCTGGCCCGAAATCCTAGGCCGCGCAACGCTCCCGCTCCTCACGTTCGAGCGCGCGGGCGTCCAGGTCGCGGCTCTCCAGCTCCTCGCGGAGCCGGGCCAGCGCCCGGTGCAGCGTGCTCTTGACCGTTCCGGCCGACATGCCGAGTGCGGCAGCCGTCTCCTCCGTGGACATCTGCTCCCAGTGTCGCAGCACCACGACGCTGCGCTGCTTGGGTGCCAGCACCTTCATGATGTCCATCAGCAGCGCGCGGTCCGCGTGCTGCTCGGTGGCGTCCTCCACGCTCGCGTCCGGCAGCTGCTCGGTGGGCACCTCTTCGAGCTTGCGGGCGCGCCACCACTCGGTGCGCGTGTTGATCATCACGCGGCGCAGGTAGGCATCGGCCAGCCGCTTGTCGGCGATACCGTCCCAGCGGCCGTACGTCCGGACGAGCGCGGTCTGGAGCAGGTCCTGGGCGTCGACCGGGTCGGGGACCAGGCGGCGGGCACTGCGCAGCAGCGCGTCCTGTCGAGTGCGGACGTACTCCTCGAATTCGAGCACCTCGCCGTGCGCCATGATCAACCGCCTCCATCCCCGTTTCCGACCTGCCTGCTGCCGGTTGTCCATTGCCTGCGAACCGCCGCTCCGCGGCCGCTTGTTGCGGCCCTTCCTGCGGTACGGCAATGAAGCTACGGAGGCGTTGTCACGGGGTTGTCCGAGACAGCCTGCGGCCAGCACTCGGCTGTCCGTCGGTTGTGTAACGGTTGTAGGCGCGGGGTAAGGCGAAGGGGGAGTACGTCCGGGTTGATGCCGGTTGGGCGCCTCCGCTATGTCATCGGCAGCCGATACAGACCGCCGGGGAGCGGCTCCACCAGTCCGTCGGCGACGAGTCCGTCGAGCGCCCGGGCCCGCTGGACCGGTTCGTCCCACACCCGGTCCAGCGCGGACTGCGGAACCGGCGCATGGGCGTCCCGCAGGACGGCCAGCAGTTTGCCGCGCACCTGGCGGTCCGTGCCCGCGTATGTCTGCCCCTTGCGCGGCGGTCC
This sequence comes from Streptomyces sp. NPDC005141, assembly GCF_053599975.1. Lineage (NCBI taxonomy): Bacteria > Bacillati > Actinomycetota > Actinomycetes > Kitasatosporales > Streptomycetaceae > Streptomyces > Streptomyces sp. NPDC005141. The sequence continues at coordinate 78,442 of NZ_JBSFYW010000032.1, forward strand.
GTCGTGCTCCGGCTTGCCGGCCAGCCGCCACGCGCACTGCGCGGCGATCGGGCAGCGGTGACACGTCTCGTTCTTCGCCGTGCAGACCAGCGCGCCGAGCTCCATCGAGGCGGCGGCCCAGCGCGACGCCGTGCTCTCGCTCTCGGGCAGCAGGGCGCGGGCGAGCTTGCGCTCGGCCGCGGTGGTGGCGTTCGGCGGGTACCGCACGCCGGCGACGGCGCGGGCGAAGACCCGGCGGACGTTCGTGTCCAGGACGGGATGCCGCTGGCCGTACGCGAAGGACGCGACGGCCGCCGCCGTGTACTCCCCGATGCCGGGCAGCGCCAGCAGATGGGCGTGCTCCGTCGGTACGTCGCCGCCGTGCCGCTCCGTTATGGCCACCGCGGCGCCGTGCAGACGCAGGGCGCGGCGCGGGTAGCCGAGCCGCCCCCAGGCCCGGACGGCTTCCCCGGGAGCGTCCTTGGCCAGATCGGCGGGGCGCGGCCAGCGGGCCAGCCACTGCTCGTACACGGGCAGCACGCGGTTGACCGGGGTCTGCTGGAGCATGAACTCGCTGACCATCACCGCCCAGGGGCCGGCATCGGGATGCCGCCAGGGCAGATCGCGGGCGTGCTCGTCGAACCAGGCGATGACGGGGGTGTGGAGGTCCTCGCCGGAAGCGTTCCGGGTGGGCTTGGTGGGTTTGGTGGGTGCAGTCATGGCGATATCGATCCTGCCATGCGGGGGCGGGGATGCGGGGACGACGCCGGGGCGGGCGGTGGTGAAAGACCGCCCCCGGTGTCCGTCGAGGCGCCGGGAGGGCTGTCCGCCGGGATGATGATCCGGAAAAGTTGCGACCAGGGCGGCGGGTGGGGCCAGCGGCGCGGCGGATCTCTCGTACAGTTTGCGCCGTGGGATCTCTGCGCAATCCGGTCGGGCCGCTTCCCTCCACCATCTATTGGCGTCGGAGGGCCGTTCTGCTGTCCGTAGTAGCGCTGTTGGCGCTGCTCACGGTCTGGGTGGTCAGTACCGGCGGCGGGGGCGGCAACAACAACTCCGGCGGGTCGAACGGAAAGAACCCCGCGCCCTCGATCACGCCGGGTCCCTCCGGTTCGGGTCCCGCGATCAGTCAACACCCGGGCGGCCGCGACGAGTCGAGTGGCAGTGGCGGTGGCAGTGGCGGTGACGGCGGAGGCGGCGACAGCGGCGGAAGCGGCGGGGGTTCCGGCGACGGCTCCGACGGGGGTTCCACGGGCTCCGGCGCGAGCGCCGGCGGCGGTTCCGGCGAAGGGGCCGGCAACGGTGGCGGATCGGCCGATCAGCTCCCGGCCGGTTCCACTCTCCCCAACTGCACCGCGGGCAAGGTGAAGTTGACTCTCAAGAGCACCCACAACACCTACGCTCCCGGTGAGCAGCCCACGGTCGAGCTCATCGCCAAGAACTCCTCGGGCAGCGACTGCAAGGTCGATCTCGGCCCGAAGAACACCGTTCTGACGATCACTCAGGCGGGCAGTGACGACGACATCTGGGCCTCGGACGACTGCCCGAAGAGCGCCGCGGGCGTCCTCTACCGCGTACCGGCCGGCAACCAGGTCACCTACACGGTGAAGTGGGACCGCAAGGCCTCCGCCCCCGAGTGCGCGACGCCCCCGCCGGGTGCGGCCCCCGCCGGCACGTACCTGGTCGAGGCGAAGGCGCCGGGCCTGCCGAAGGCGCAGACCTCGTTCGTGCTGTCCAAGGACTGAGGGTCCCGAGGCGAGGATCCTCGGCAGGCGAGGTCTGATCCGGGGCCTCCTCGGCCAGGCCTGGGCCGGGCAGCCCCGGAGGGAGACCGGGGCCGGTGCCGAGGGGCGGTCCGCCCCTTGGTCGCGCCGGGCCCCGGTCGAAGTCCAGGACCCCGCCGCGCGAGTCCGCGGCGGATGTGTGTGCCACACCCCGCGGCCCCACGGTGATCGACCGGACAGGTCCTAGACGTAACGCTCCAGGATCGACGACTCCGCCAGCCGGGACAGGCCCTCGCGGACGCTGCGCGCGCGGGCCTCGCCCACGCCCTCGACCGTCTGCAGGTCGTCCACGCTCGCGGCGAGCAGCTTCTGGAGCCCGCCGAAGTGCTCCACGAGCCGGTCGATGATCGCGCCCGGCAGCCGCGGCACCTTGGCGAGGAGGCGGAAACCACGCGGGGAGACCGCGGAGTCGAGCGCCTCCGGGGAGCCGGTGTATCCCAACGCCTTTGCCACCGTGGAGAGTTCGAGGAGCTCCCCATGGCTGAGCGCGTCCAGCTCGGACAGCGCCTCGTCGACCGTGCGGGAACGCTTGGCGGTCGGCTCGGGAACGTAGTCCCGGACGACCAGCTCGCGATCGGGCTCGACGCCGGCGATCAGCTCGTCGAGCTGGAGGGTCAGCAGGCGACCGTCGGTGCCCAGCTCCACGACGTACTCGGCGATCTCGGTGGCGATGCGGCGCACCATCTCCAGACGCTGGGCGACCGCGGAGACGTCCCGGACGGTGACGAGATCCTCGATCTCCAGCGCTGACAACGTTCCCGCGACCTCGTCCAGGCGGAGCTTGTAGCGCTCCAGCGTGGCGAGGGCCTGGTTGGCGCGCGAGAGGATCGCGGCGGAGTCCTCCAGGACGCGGCGCTGACCGTCGACGTACAGGGCGATCAGACGCATCGACTGGGAGACCGAGACGATGGGGTAGCCGACCTGTTTGCTCACCCGGTCCGCGGTGCGGTGCCGCGTGCCCGTCTCCTCCGTCGGGATCGTCGGGTCGGGCACCAGCTGCACACCGGCCCGGAGGATTTTGGTGATGTCCTTGTCGAGCACGATGCCGCCGTCGAGCTTGCACAGCTCGCGCAGTCGGGTCGCGGTGAACTCGACATCCAGGATGAATCCACCCGTACACATCGCTTCGACGGTCTTGTCGGAGCCGAGCACGATGAGTCCGCCCGTGTTGCCGCGGAGGATCCGTTCAAGCCCGTCGCGCAGTGCCGTGCCGGGTGCCACGGCGCTCAGCGCGGCGCGCATCAGGCCATCGGCACCGGAGCTCCCACCGGACTTTCCGGGAGCTGCTGCCCGGTCGTTGGCTGCCACTGCACTCCTCCGGTCGAAGGTTCTGGACGCCCGCTTTGCGCACACTCGGTTCGTACGGACGGGCGAGACCAGGGCAAAGTCTACCGGCGCTGTTCCTCGTCCCGTGGGGCCTCTCTGCGACGCGAGCGCGGAAGCACGCTCAGAGCCGCGCCGATGTCGGCCACTTCCAGCACCTTCATACCGGCCGGGACCTTGCCCGGATCGGTCGGGACGAGCGCGTGGGTGAAGCCCAGACGGTGCGCTTCGGCCAGCCTGCGCTGGACCCCCGTGACCCGTCTGACCTCGCCCGCGAGCCCCACTTCGCCGATCGCGACGAGGTTCTTGGGCAGCGGGGTGTCGCTCGCCGCGGACGCCAGGGCGAGCGCGATGGCGAGGTCCGCGGCGGGCTCGGAGAGCTTCACACCGCCGACCGTCGCCGAGTAGATGTCCCGCTTTCCGAGCGCGCTGATCCGCCCGCGCTGCTCCAGAACGGCGAGCATCATCGAGACGCGGGAGGTCTCCAGGCCGGACGTCGTACGGCGCGGGGAGGGGATCTGCGAGTCCACCGTCAGCGCCTGCACCTCGGCGACCAGTGGGCGGCGGCCTTCGAGGGTGACGGTCAGACAGGTGCCGGGGACGGGCTCGGCACGGCGAGTCAGGAAGAGCCCCGACGGGTCGGTGAGGCCGGTGATGCCCTCGTCGTGCAGCTCGAAGCAGCCGACCTCGTCCGTCGTCCCGTAGCGGTTCTTGACCCCTCGGACGAGCCGCAGACGAGCGTGCCGGTCGCCCTCGAACGACAGGACGACGTCCACGAGGTGCTCGAGCAGCCGGGGTCCGGCGATCGCGCCGTCCTTGGTGACATGGCCCACAAGCAGGGTGGACATGCCGCGCTCCTTGGAGGCGCGGATGAGCGCGCCCGCGACCTCACGGACCTGCGCCATGCCGCCGGGCGCGCCGTCGATCTCCGGGGAGGCGATGGTCTGGACGGAGTCCAGGATGAGCAGGGACGGCTTCACCGCGTCCAAGTGGCCGAGGACGGCAGCCAGATCGGTCTCCGCGGCGAGATAGAGGTGGTCGTCGATCGCCTTGATGCGGTCCGCGCGGAGCCGCACCTGGCTCGCCGACTCCTCGCCCGTCACGTACAGCGTGCGGTGCTCGTCGCTCGCGGACTTGGCCGCCACGTCCAGGAGGAGGGTGGACTTGCCGACGCCCGGCTCACCCGCGACGAGGACGACCGCTCCGGGCACGAGACCGCCGCCGAGGACGCGGTCCAGCTCGGGTACGCCGGTGCTGCGGGCGGTGGCCTGGCGGCCGTCGACCTGCCCGATGGGTACCGCGGACGTGGTGACCCGCCCCGGTGCCGTCGTCCGGACAGCGGGCGTGCCGTACTCCTCGACCGTCCCCCAGGCCTGGCATTCGGGGCAGCGGCCGAGCCATTTGGCCGTCTGCCAGCCGCACTCGGTGCAGCGGTAGGACGGCCGGTCCTTCGCGGTTCTCGTACGGGCAGCCATGACCGAACCGTAGCCGGAGCCACTGACAACCCGGCACGCACCGGTGGACCCCGGCCCCGGGCCCCGTCCTGACCCCCGCCCGACCTGCGTCGCCGCGCTTCGGCCCCGAGCCGCCGTGGCCTGCTCCCCGAGCCGCCGCAGCCCGTGTCCCGAGCCCCCGTGCCCCCTTCCCGCCCCCGTGCGACCGAGCCCTCGGCGGAGCCCTCGCGCCCCCATCTGCCATCGACTGCCATCGCCACCCGTGACGGCCCAGGCCAGGGGTCGGGGGTTCCTGTCCCCTTATGAGGGATCGTTTCACCCGTACGGATTAAATGTGCTCAAGGGGGAGGAAGGGGCTGCCCCCGGGCACCTACGGTCGCACGGGTGATGAGCAGCAGTTCGGAGACCTCCACGCACACCACCGGCGCACACCGGGCGCACGGAACCGCGCGCAAGCGGGCGGCCGTGCCCCGTGGCGCGACCTCCCGCACCCTGGCCCAGCGTCCCCCCGCGCGTTACGAGCCCTACCTGGACGGCCTGTTCACCTACTGCCTGTCCGTGCTGTGCGACCACGACGCGGCCACCGCCGCCCTGGGGGACGCCCTGGCGCTGGCCGAGCGGCGCGGTCCGCGCGGCCCCGAGTCCGCCGCCGACCGCAGGGCCTGGCTCTACGCACTGGCCCGCTGGTCCTGCCTGCGCAAGCTCACGGAAGCGCGGCGCAAGCGGCAGGCTGCGCACGCCTCCGGGCGGTCCGCCCCGCACAAGAGCGACTCCCGGGGCGCCTCCCAGGACACCCGCAAGGAGGCCGCGCCCAAAGGAGCCCACAAGGCCGCAGCCGACCGGCGCGCGGCCGAGGCCCTGAGCGCCGCCCCCGTCTCCGAGGAGGTCCGGACCCACCGTCGGCGCGAACTCGGGCTGCTGGCCTGGCCGGAGGCCGCAGGCACCACCCCCGAGCAGCGCGAGGCGCTCGAACTCGCGGTACGCCACCAGCTCGCCGCCCACGAGGTCGCCTCTGTCCTGGGCATGGACCTCGCCGCGGCGCGCGAGCTGCTCGCCTCCGCCGCCTGCGAGGTCGAACGCACCCGCGCGGCCCTCGCCGTGGTGGAGACCGGCGCCTGCCCCAGCGTGGCCCGGCTCACCGGCGACAACCAGCTCGTGCTGAGCACCACCCTGCGCGGCGAGCTGGTCCGGCACGTCGACGACTGCCCGCGCTGCCGCCGCACCGCCGAGCGCGCGGTCCCCGGCGCCTGGCCCGGCACCAGCGTCACGCCCGCGGCGCTCCCCGTCCTGGAGGCCCCGCACGCGGCCCTGCGCGTCGCCATGGCCCACGCCCCCCGCGCGCGGGGCAGCGCTCCACGCTTCGACCGGCGCGGTTTCCCGATGGACCCCAAGGACCACGCCGCCCGAAGGGACCGGCTTCGCGCGCGTGCCGTCACGACCACGATCGTCGCCACCGTGGTCGCCGCGCCCGTTCTCGCCCTCTGGGCGGCGTACCGGGGCGCGCCCCTGGTCGGTGAGGGCGTGGACGGCCGCCCGGCCAGCACCAGCGAGGCCCAGGACCCCGACGGTCTGGACGACGGGCGGGCGGGCGGCTACGAGAACGCCGGCAACGCCAGCGCCGGACCCGACACCCGCTTCACCAAGGGCGGCCACTCGCCGGATGTCTCCGTGGAGGTCGTCAGCGCCCCCGGAAGCGCCCCGGGACACCTGTCCGTGGCGGCCGGCACCGACGGCGACACGACCCTGGTCACGCTGACCGCGTCCGGCAGTTCACCGGTCCACTGGTCGGCGCGCACCGGAGCGTCCTGGCTCTACCTCAGCCAGTCCTCGGGAACGCTCGACCCGGGCGAGTCGTTGACGATCAAGGTGTACGTCGATCATCTTCGCGAGCCGGTGGGTCACTGGAGCGCGCGGGTGTCGATCTCCCCGGCGGGCGCGCTGGTCACCATCGCCGGGTACGGGAAAGCGGGCCCGTCCCACCCCGGTGGCCACGACCCCGCACCCACCCCGAGCGACCCGAGCCCCTCGGGGCCGGGCTCCACCCAGCCCCCGACCAGTCCGGACCCGACCCCCACGCCGAGCGACCCGACGCCGACGCCCACTCCCACCGACTCGGCCTCCTCGGACCCGGGCGACTCGACGTCACCGCCGGGCGACAGCGGCGACCCGGACCCCGCCTAGGCCCTGTGGCTCAGCCCACCGGATCCGCGGGATGCGGTGCCAGCAGCGGCAGCTGCGAGGCCAGCCGTTCCTCGCACAGCTCGGCCAGGCGGTCGTATCCCGCCTTGCCCATCAGCTCGACGAGCTCCGGACGGTACGAGACGTACACCGGGTCGCCGGCGCCGTGTGCCGAGGTCGCCGACGTGCACCACCAGTGCAGGTCGTGGCCGCCCGGGCCCCAGCCGCGGCGGTCGTACTCGCCGATGGAGACCTGGAGCACCCGGGTGTCGTCGGGCCGGTCGATCCACTCGTAGGTGCGGCGCACGGGCAGCTGCCAGCAGACGTCCGGCTTGGTCTCCAGCGGCTCGCGCCCCTCCTTGACGGCCAGGATGTGCAGCGAGCAGCCCGCGCCACCGGCGAAGCCGGGACGGTTCTGGAAGATGCAGGAGCCCTGGTACGGGCGGGTCTGGCGGTCGCCGTCCTCGTCCTGCGACACCCAGCCCGTCTCCACGCCCACGTCATGGTTCTGCCAGATCTCCGGTGTGAGCCGGGCCACGTGCCCCGCCACCCGCTTCTCGTCGTCCTCGTCGGAGAAGTGGGCCCCCAGCGTGCAGCAGCCGTCGTCGGCGCGGCCCGCCTGGATGCCCTGGCAGCCGCTGCCGAAGATGCAGTTCCAGCGAGAGGTCAGCCATGTCAGGTCGCACCGGAAGACCTGTTCGTCATCGGCCGGGTCAGGGAACTCCACCCATGCGCGCGCGAAGTCGAGCCCCTTCTCGTCGCTCTTCTTCACGGACTTCTTGGGCTTCGTGGCCTTCGCCTGGGAAGAACCCGTGGCTGATTTGTCGGGCTTCGCCTTTTTCGTCTTTGGCACGCGTCCAGGGTAAGTCGCTTCCGCCCGCTACGGGGACGCCTCGGCCCCTGTCCGGAGAGCACCGTTCGACGTGGGCTTTCGCCCCGCCCCACGTGAATGGCCGGGTGGGCAGTAGCGTTCCGTACATGAGACTCGGTGTCCTCGACGTGGGTTCGAACACGGTGCATCTGCTGGTGGTGGACGCCCACCCCGGCGCCCGCCCGCTGCCCGCGCATTCGCACAAGGCCGATCTGCGGCTTGCCCAACTGCTCGACGAGAGCGGGGCGATCGGCCCCGAAGGCGTCGACAAGCTGATCGAGACGGTCCGGGACGCCCTGGAGGCCGCCGAGGACAAGGGTGTCGAGGCCCTGCTGCCGTTCGCGACCTCGGCCGTACGCGAGGCCAGCAACGCCGACGAGGTTCTTGCCCGGGTGCACGCCGAGACCGATGTCGAGCTGCAGGTCCTCAGCGGCGCGGAGGAGGCCCGGCTCACCTTCCTGGCGGCCCGCCGCTGGTTCGGGTGGTCGGCGGGCAAGCTGCTGGTCCTCGACATCGGCGGCGGCTCCCTGGAGATCGCGTACGGCATGGACGAGGAGCCGGACGCGGCGGTGTCGCTGCCGCTCGGCGCCGGCCGGCTGACCGCGGGCTGGCTGCCCAACGACCCGGCGGACCCGGCGGACGTGCGGGCCCTGCGCCGCCATGTGCGGGCCCAGATCGCCCGGACGGTCGGTGAGTTCAGCCGGTTCGGCGCCCCGGACCATGTGGTCGCCACCTCCAAGACCTTCAAGCAGCTCGCCCGGATCGCCGGGGCCGCGCGCTCCACGGACGGCCTGTACGTCCAGCGCGAGCTCAAGCGCCGGTCCCTGGAGGACTGGGTCCCCCGCCTCACGTCCATGACGGCCGACGAGCGGGCCGAACTGCCGGGCGTCTCCCCGGGCCGCTCCAGCCAACTCCTCGCCGGCGCCCTGGTCGCCGAGGGCGCCATGGACCTCTTCGGCGTGGAGACCCTGGAGATCTGCCCCTGGGCCCTGCGCGAGGGCGTCATCCTGCGCCGCCTGGACCAGATGGCATCGGAGTAGAAGCAGAACGGAAGCGGAGCCCCCGCAAGGGACGCGGGCGACGGACCTCAGGGGGCCAGTGCCGTACAGGGACGCGGGGAACGGCGCGACCGGCCACGGACGAGGGGCAGCCGCCCTCCGGCACGTCCCCGCACGGCGAGTCTGCGCCCGCCCCGCCGCCGACGGGGGACCGGACCTCAGGGTCGATGCCGTACGGGGACGCGGGGAACGGCGCGACCGGCCACGCACGCCGGACGGTCGCTCCACCCACGGCGATGCGGCGCACGACCCGTCGATCATGCCGGGAGCACCCAGGGGTGCCCTGGCGTCGATCACGTCGGGAGCGCCCCGCCGGTGCCGGTGCCAGAGCCAGAGCCAGAGCCAGAGTCAGTGCGAGTGCCAGTGGTGACGGTCACGGAAGGACCCCGCAGGTGTCCGTGGCGTCCGTCACGGAAGCACCCGCGTGTCGGTGGCGTCCGTCACCGGAACCTCCGGCCGGGGCCGTGGCGTCCATCACGAGTGCTCGCCCGGCCGGGGCCCCGAGCCCTCCCGGACGACGACGGCCGCACCCCGGGCCGGAGGCCGACTCCCTCCTGGTCGGAGGCCGGCCCACCTCCCGGCCGGAGGCCAACCCACCCCCGCCGGAGGCCCGCAGGAGCCTCCCGGCCAAGCTCGCCGCCCCTCGCCCAACCGCCGAAGGCACCCCGTACGCTGTCCCTCGTGGCAGAACCAGTGGTGCGCATCCCGGATGCGAAGGTCGCGCTGTCCACGGCGTCCGTGTACCCGGAGTCGACGGCGACGGCCTTCGAGATCGCCGCGCGCCTCGGGTACGACGGTGTCGAGGTCATGGTGTGGACCGACCCCGTCAGCCAGGACATCGACGCGCTGCGCCGCCTCAGCGACTACCACCGGATGCCGATCCTCGCCGTCCACGCCCCCTGTCTGCTGATCACCCAGCGGGTCTGGTCCACCGACCCCTGGACCAAGCTCCAGCGCGCCAGGGCCGCCGCCGAGAAGCTCGGCGCGAGCACCGTCGTCGTCCATCCCCCGTTCCGCTGGCAGCGTCAGTACGCCCGTGACTTCGTCACCGGGATCTGGCGCATGGCCGACGAGACGGACGTCCGATTCGCCGTCGAGAACATGTACCCGTGGCGCTACCGCGACCGCGAGATGCTCGCGTACGCCCCCGACTGGGACGTGACGAAGGACGACTACCGGCACTTCACGATCGACCTCAGCCACACCGCGACCGCCCGCACCGACGCCCTGCAGATGATCGACCGCATGGGCGACCGCCTCGGACACGTCCACCTCGCCGACGGCAACGGTTCCAACAAGGACGAGCACCTGGTCCCGGGCCGCGGCACCCAGCCCTGCGCCGAACTTCTGGACCGTCTCGCGCAGTCCGCCTTCGACGGGCACGTCGTCATCGAGGTCAACACCCGCCGCGCGATGTCGAGCGCCGAGCGCGAGGCCGACCTGGCGGAGGCCCTGGCCTTCACCCGGCTCCACCTCGCGTCCGCCGTCAAGGTGCCCCGCGGATGACGGACGCCGCCCCCCGCCGCGGCCGGGGACGCCCCACGCGTACGCAGACGGAGTCCGGCCCCGCCACCCGCGACCGCATCCTGGAGGCGGCCCGCGAGGAGTTCTCCGAGCGCGGCTACGAGAAGACGTCGGTCCGTGGCATCGCCAAGTCCGCCGGTGTGGACTCCGCCCTCGTGCACCACTACTTCGGCACCAAGGAACAGGTCTTCGAGGCGGCGATCGAGGTCGCCTTCGCGCCCGCCCTGGACGCCCCCACGGCCGTCGAGGAAGGGCCCCTCGACGGTGTCGGCGAACGCCTGACCCGCTTCGTCCTCGGCATCTGGGAGAACCCGGCCACCCGCACCCCGCTCCTCGCGATCGTCCGCTCCGCCGTGAACAACGAGACCGCCGCCGCCGTCTTCCGCCGTCTCATCGCCGCCCAGCTGCTGCGCCGCATCGCCCAGCGCCTGGAGGTCCCGGACGCCGAGCTGCGCGTCGAGCTGGCCGCCGCGCAGCTCGTCGGTGTCGCCATGCTCCGGTACGTGATCAAGGTCGAACCGCTGGCCTCGGCCGACCCGGAGCGGATCGTGGCGCGCGTGGCGCCCGTGGTGCAGGGACACCTGACGAACCCATGAGCGAGCGGGGGCGCCCCGAGCGCGCCGCGTCGGCACCCACACGTCGCTGACGAGGGCGTATGCCGTGCGGAAGTGGCCGCTGACCGAGACATCCGTCCCGCATTCCGGACGGCCTGTCCGGATCCTGGAGCACCGGCGTACGCTCGACCTCAGTCATAACTCTCCTCATACCTCCCCGAAGGAGCGAGCGACGATGCCCGAGCTGAGGTCCCGCACAGTCACCCACGGCCGCAATATGGCGGGCGCACGCGCCCTTATGCGCGCCTCCGGTGTACCGGGCGCGGACATCGGACGGAAGCCGATCATCGCGGTCGCCAACTCCTTCACGGAGTTCGTGCCGGGGCACACCCACCTCCAGCCCGTCGGCCGGATCGTCAGCGAGGCCATCACGGCGGCCGGCGGCATCGCCCGCGAGTTCAACACGATCGCCGTCGACGACGGCATCGCGATGGGCCACGGCGGCATGCTGTACTCCCTGCCCTCCCGCGACCTGATCGCGGACTCGGTGGAGTACATGGTCGAGGCGCATTGCGCCGACGCCCTGATCTGCATCTCGAACTGCGACAAGATCACGCCCGGCATGCTCATGGCCGCCCTGCGCCTGAACATCCCGACGGTCTTCGTCTCCGGCGGCCCCATGGAGTCCGGCCGCGCCACCCTGGTCGACGGCACGGTCCGTACGCTCGACCTGGTCGACGCGATCTCCGACGCCGTGAACGACAAGATCTCGGACGAGGACATCCTCCGTATCGAGGAGAACGCCTGTCCGACCTGCGGGTCCTGTTCCGGCATGTTCACCGCCAACTCGATGAACTGCCTGACCGAGGCCATCGGCCTGAGCCTGCCCGGCAACGGCTCGATCCTCGCCACGCACACCGCCCGCAAGGGCCTGTACGAGGACGCGGCCCGCACGGTCGTCGACATCACGCGCCGCTACTACGACCAGGACGACGAGTCGGTCCTGCCGCGCAACATCGCGACGCACGCCGCCTTCGAGAACGCCATGGCCCTCGACATCGCCATGGGCGGCTCCACCAACACGATCCTGCACCTGCTGGCCGCGGCCCAGGAGGCGGGCGTCCCCTTCGGTCTGGACGAGATCAACGACGTCTCGCGCCGGGTGCCGTGCCTTGCCAAGGTCGCCCCGAACGTCGCGAAGGACCGTACGTACTACATGGAGGACGTGCACCGCGCCGGCGGCATCCCCGCCCTCCTCGGCGAACTGCACCGCGCGGGCCTGCTCAACGAGGACGTCCACTCCGTCCACAGCCCGTCCCTCTCCGACTGGATGAAGACGTGGGACGTGCGCGCCGGCTCCCCGTCCCCCGAAGCCATCGAACTGTGGCACGCGGCCCCCGGCTGCGTCCGCTCCTCCGAGGCCTTCTCCCAGTCCGAGCGCTGGGAGGCCCTCGACGAGGACGCCGAGAACGGCTGCATCCGCTCCGCCGAGCACGCCTACTCCAAGGACGGCGGCCTCGCGGTCCTCAAGGGCAACCTGGCCGTCGACGGCTGCGTCGTGAAGACGGCCGGCGTCGACGAGTCGATCTGGACCTTCGAGGGTCCGGCGGTCGTCTGCGAGTCCCAGGACGAGGCCGTGGACAAGATCCTCCGCAAGGAGATCACCCACGGCGATGTCGTCGTCATCCGCTACGAGGGCCCCAAGGGCGGCCCGGGTATGCAGGAGATGCTCTACCCGACGTCCTTCCTCAAGGGCCGCGGTCTCGGCAAGACCTGCGCCCTGATCACCGACGGCCGCTTCTCCGGCGGGACTTCGGGCCTGTCGATCGGCCACGCGTCCCCGGAGGCCGCGTCGGGCGGCACGATCGCCCTCGTCAGGGACGGCGACCGCATCCGCATCGACATCCCGAACCGCTCGGTCGAACTGCTCGTGTCCGACGACGAGTTGGCCACCCGCCGCGAGGCCCTGAACGGCGTCTACGCCCCCGTGAACCGCGAGCGCAAGGTCTCGGCCGCCCTGCGCGCGTACGCCGCGATGGCGACGAGCGCGGACAAGGGCGCGGTGCGAGACGTCTCGAAGCTGGGCTGATCACCGACGCGATCCCCGGCCCGGACACCGGGCCGACGGTCACGCGTCAGAGGTCCGCGAAGGGGCCGCTCCTGCCGGGGCGGCCCCTTCGCGCGTCACCAGCCCGAGGGATCCCGCGCGTCGACCGCGAAGAGGGAGCCGTCGGGGGCGGTGGCGTAGATGTGGTTGCCGGCGGGGACGGGGGCCGGGAGGGCGCTGACCAGTGAGCCCCGGTCACCGCCCGGTCGGGCCTTTGTCTGCCCGAGCAACGAGCCTCGATCGGTGTCGACGGCGATGAGACGCCCGTCCACCGCGGTGAGGTAGAGACGATGACCGGCCACGGTGGGGGCCGATGCCTTGCTGACGGACGTCTCCACCCGCCACAGCTGCTTCGACGTCTTGGTGTTCACGGCGACCAGCGAACCGTCGTTGCCCAGCAGATAAGCGGTGTCCCCCCGTACGGCCACCTGTGCCTGGGCCTGCGGGATGCGCAGCGCGGTGCGGTGAAGCCTGCGGTTCGTCACGTCGTAGCGCAGTACGGCATCCGTGTACTGGTCGACGGTGGCCGAGGTGAACCAGACCGCTCCGTCGTGGGCGGCCACGATGCTCAGCTCCCCGTTCATGGGCCGCTGCCAGGTCGTGGCACCGGTCTCCGGGTCCACGGCGGCCACCCGGGTCCGGGTCCCGGTCCCGGTCGGAGCCGGCGTCGAGACCAGGTAGGCGACCCCGTCCCCGAACGAGTGGAACTGGGGGAGGCTCATTCCCGGGATGGCGTGACGCCATTTCTCCTCGCCGGTGGCGGCGTCCAGCGCGATGACCTTGGAGTCGGGGCCGGTGAGCAGCACGACGCCGGCGACGTGGGTGATACGGCCCTCGTAGCGCGCGACATCACGACTCCAGCGGGTCGTGCCCGTGGTGGGATCCAGCGCGGTCAGCCGATGCCCGTCCCCGCTGCCGACCAGCAGGAGCCCCCCGGAGAGGACCGGGGCCGGGGTGGAGTAGCTGCTCGCGTTCCCCGTGCCGCTCCGGGACCACAGCACCTTGCCGTTGTCCGGATCGATCGCGGCGGCCAGGACACCGGGCCGGACGCACAGCAACGCTTGAGGCGCGTACGTGCACCGCGGCTGACCGTCGGCGTCGGCGCCGGAGGCCTTCAGGTCGAGGGTCCAGGGCTGAAAGGCACTCCTGGACGGCGGAGCGGTGTGCTGTTCCGCTGCCGGGCCCTGCGATCCGCCGAGGAGGCCGAAGGCGCCGATGGCGCCGACGACGACGGCGAGCCCGGCGACCGCGACGACCGCGGGCAGGCGCCGGCGCCACCCGCCCCTCTTCCGGACGGCGACATGGGTGCGGTCTTCGGCACCCTCCGGCCGCTCACGCCTCGGCCACGGACGCGACTCCCGCGCCGGTGGAGCCGACTCACCGTTCCCGACGCGCTGTTCGGGAATGAAGGCCCGGGTGTCGTACGAGGCCGAGACCGAGCGCAGCGCGGTCATCAGCTCGTCCGGGGTGGGCCGGTCCTCGGGCTCCTTGGCGAGACAGCGCGAGACGAGGTCGACCACGTCGTCCGGCACACCGGTCAAGTCCGGCTCGTCGTGGACGACTTGATAGGCGACCAGGTAAGGGCTGTCCGAGTCGAACGGCCCGCTCCCGGTGGCCGCGTGGACGATCACCGACCCGAGGGCGAACACGTCGGCGGCCGGACCGACATGCCGTGGCCTGCTGAACTGCTCCGGCGCCATGAACGGCGGAGTGCCGATCAACTTCCCGGTCTCCGTGCGCAGTTCGCTGTCGGCGGGGCGCGAGATGCCGAAGTCGATGACTTTCGGCCCGTCGTCGGCCAGCAGTACGTTGCTGGGCTTGAGATCGCGGTGGACGACACCGGCCCGGTGGATGTCCCGCAGGGCCTCGGCGAGTCCGGCCATCAGGTGGCGCAGCCGGGCCGACGACAGCGCGCCGTTCCGCTTCACATGCTCGGCAAGTGTCGGTCCGGGGATGAACAGGGTCGCCATCCACGGGTGTTCGGCCTCGGGATCGGCGTCCACCACGGGCGCGGTGAAGGCACCGCTGACCCGGCGGGCGGCTGCGACTTCCTGCCGGAACCGCCCCCGGAACTCGGGGTCTTGAGAGAACTGGGCATGGACGACCTTGACGGCGAGCCGCAACCCGGAGGCGGACCGCGCCAGATGCACGATCCCCATGCCACCGGAGCCGAGTTCCGCCTCCAGCAGGTACTGCCCGGCATAGCGCGGATGTTCCGCTTCCGAGTTCGTACCGGTGCTGCGCTGTGGCGGCATCACTCACCCCCGTGGGTCCGTCCGCATGCGCGACGCGCAGAGCCTAGTCGATCCTTCGTGCGAAACCTCGACGGCTTGCTAGCCTCGGCGCGCAGCATGAATTTGGCGTGAACCAATCAACGGGGGAGATCGATATGGCGGAAGACATCGCCATCACCAGTTCGACGGATGCGGCGGACGCGGAGCCGCTGGCCGCCCAGGCGCTGCGCACGTACCCGCTCGCACCGGGCCACAACGTCAACGTCCGCAGCGGCCCGGGCACCCACTTCAGCATTGTCCGCACCTTGCCGGCGGGCTCGCGTGTTCCGATCTACTGCCAGTGCCCGGGAGAGTCCGTCAGCGGGCCCTACGGAACGAGCAAGATCTGGGACAACATCTCGAACGGCCAGTTCGTGGCGGACGCGTACGTTCAGACGGGCAGCGACGGCTACGTCGCCCCGAAGTGCTCCTGACCGACGCCCCGCCCCAGGGCACCCGCGGCGGCCGCCGACGCCGGGACCGGAGCGATAATCGTCGGGTGAACGACGAGACCGACACCGGAACCGGCACCCCCGCGGGGCCCCAGCCCGAGCCCCTGCGTTTCTTCGGGACGACCTGGGTGGAGCACGACGGCGGCTACACCGGCCGCCGGGTCGGCGTGGCCGCCGGCTCTCTCGCCGCCGCGGTGGCCGCCTGCTTCGTGCTCCGCTTCGCCTACCAGGGCCTG
Source organism: Streptomyces sp. NPDC005141 (assembly GCF_053599975.1). Classification (NCBI taxonomy): domain Bacteria; kingdom Bacillati; phylum Actinomycetota; class Actinomycetes; order Kitasatosporales; family Streptomycetaceae; genus Streptomyces; species Streptomyces sp. NPDC005141. Next base: position 94,235 of record NZ_JBSFYW010000032.1, read on the forward strand.
GCCATCGCGGATGTGGGAACGCCCGTGACCGTGATGGTCGTGGTGATGTTCGCGGTGTGCAGCGCCCTGGCGTTCCGGCACACCTCGGAGACCTTCGCCAAGCGCCCCGACCCCGACCGCCAGGCCTCTCTTCGCGGTCTGCTGGCCATCGGTTTCGTCGGCTCCCTCCTCGCCTACTCAGTCCGCTCCCTCACCGAGGCCCCGGGCGAGAAGCTCCACCGCGAGGAGTACGAGGCGGCGAAGAAGCAGTACACCCGCCGCACCACGCGCCGCACCGGCAACCCGTCGCGGAAGGGCCGCCGGTCCTGACCCGGCCGGACCCCGCACCGATGGCGAGCCGGTGACGGGCCGGGGACGAACCAGGTCCCGCACCCGAGGACGAGCCCGGCCGGGATCCCAGGAGGCCGGGGTAAGCCCTACCGCGGCTCCCTCACCACCCCCGACCATGAACTCATGACCGTTCCTCCCTCTCCTGTCTCCCCGCACGCCGCCCGGGCCCACTCCTTCAACGCGGCCGCGGCGCAGTACGCCGCGAACCGTCCGTCGTATCCGCCCGCCCTCTTCGACGCCGTCGAAGCTCTCGCGGCCCGCTCCTTGGCCGGTGCCACGGTCGTCGACGTGGGCGCGGGCACCGGGATCTCGACCGGGCTCCTGCACGCCCGCGGCGCGGATGTCCTCGCCGTGGAACCCGGACCGGGCATGGCGGCGGAGTTCCGTCGCGTCCACCCCCGCATCCCGATCGTCCGGGGCAGCGGCGACGCCCTGCCCCTCGCCTCCGCCTCCGCGGACTTCCTCACCTACGCCCAGTCCTGGCACTGGACCGACCCGAGCCGTTCGGTGCCGGAGGCGCTGCGGGTGCTGCGTCCCGGTGGGGCGCTGGCCCTGTGGTGGAACACCGAGGCACTCGATGTCCCGTGGATCGCCGCGGCGGCCCGGCGCGCCGAACGCTTCCTCGACCGGGACCAGGAGGCCGAGATGAACCGCAGCGTCGCCCGCGCCACCCACTCGCTCACCGCCGACCCCAGTGGCCGTCTTTCCTTCGGCCATCGGCAGGTCCGCTGGAGCCGGCGTATCCCGATCGACACCCGCCTCGCCAACATCGGCAGCCACTCGCCGTTCCTGGTCCTCGGCGAGGAGACCACCGGAGCGTTCTTCGCCGAGGAACGGAACCACCTCCTCCAGGCGTTCCCGGAAGGGTTCGTGGAGGAGACCTACGTCGTGGAACTGCTGGTGGCGACCCGTTCGTGATCCCGCCCGGCGGCCCACCCCTCGAGGGCCGCCGCACACGCGTGATCGACATGCCGCAAACCGCCCAGCTCCAGCCGTACGTCACGGTCGTGCGGCAACGCCTCCAAGGCGTCCAGCAGCTTCGGCAGCCGTAGGAAGGTGGCGTTGCCGACCACCCGTACGACCATTCCCGCGGCGCCCCGGTCCTCGGTCTCCACATGCACATGGCTGATGTCCCAGGCGGTCTTGGCCACCGCGAGCGCGAGCCCGACCAGCACACCCTCGAACAGGTTCCCGACCACGATCGACACCGCGGTCACGACCAGCACGACCACCTCACCGCGATGCCCGCGCCACAGGGTCCGCACCTCCCGCACCGGAACGAGCTTGCACCCCGCGTGCACCAGCAGCCCCGCGAGCGCCGCCACCGGAATCATCCCGAGCACCGCGGGCACCACGGCCGTGAACAGCAGCAGCCACACCCCGTGCAGCACCCGCGACACCTTGGTCCGCGCCCCGGCCTGCACATTCGCCGCACTCCGCACGATCACCGCGGTCAACGGCAGCGCCCCGAGCATCCCGCACACCGCGTTCCCGGCGCCCTGCGCGATGAGCTCCCGGTCGTAATCGGTGCGCGGCCCGCGGTGCAGCCGGTCGACCGCCGCCGCACTGAACAACGACTCCGCCGAAGCGATCAGCGCGAACGCCAGTACCGTCCCGATCACGCCCACTTCCGTGAGCCGGCCCAGGTCTGTGAGGGACGGCGGCCGTACGGCATCGAGCAGCCCCCGCACCTCGACCCGCCGCACCGCCAGATCGAACACCCCGGTCATGGCCGAGGCGAGCGCCACCGCCAGCAGGGGTGCGGGCACCACCCGCGCGCCCCGCCGCCACCGCGGCCAGAGCAGGAGTACGGCCACGGTGGCGCCGCCGATCGCCAGTGCCACCGGATCCGCGGCACCGGCCAGCGAGCCCAGCCCGGCGATCTTCCCGAGCCCGCCGGAGGGCGCCGTCGCGTCGCCCATCGCGTACACCTGGCCCACGATCAGCACGAGCCCGATCCCGGCGAGCATTCCCTGCACCACGGCCACGGACACGGCCCGGAACCATCGCCCGAGGCGTAACGCCCCGAGGCCGAGCTGCACCAGCCCGGCCGCGAGCACCAGGACACCCAGCACCCGGACCCCGTACGACTGCACAGCCTCGTAGACCAACACGGTCAGCCCGGCCGCGGGCCCGCTCACCTGCAGGCTGCTCCCGGGCAGCATCCCGGCGACCAGCCCACCGACGATCCCGGTCACCAGCCCCAGCTCGGCGGGCACACCGGACGCTATGGCGACCCCGACACACAGGGGCAGCGCCACCAAAAAGACGACGAGGGACGCGAACAGATCGGCTTTGCGCATCACAAGAGCACCTCCGGTCGACAGTGGGAGATGCGTGGGTGCCGCGCCGGGGGAGGGTGCGGCGGACCTGGCGGTACGGCGGGAAGCCGTATCGCACATTGAAATCCATTGTCAGGTAAGCCGGTTGATCGCACAGCCCCTCCGGACAACCGTCACGCGAACGCGGGAGCGCATCGTTCGGTGACACAGCGGACGACCCCGTTCCGTTCGCGCCGACGCGCGCCTGCGCCGCACGGTGCTCCGGTCGTTCGACGGGCGCACCGCGGCTCTTGACCGCCGCGCCGCGCGGGAGGAATATTCATCGAGCGATGATTATTCGTCCACGTCCGCCCGACCCCACAGGAACACCCGTGCCCCCTTCCCAGCCCGCCGTCCGCGCCGAAGGCCTCACCGTCGTCCGCGGCCCCCGCACCGTCCTGAACGGACTCGACTTCACCGTCCCGCGCGGCCAGATCACCGGCCTGCTCGGCCCTTCCGGCTGCGGAAAATCCACCCTGATGCGCTCGATCGTGGGCACGCAGGCCAAGGTCGGCGGCACCCTCGAGGTCCTCGGCCTCCCCGCCGGTGACGGCGCCCTCCGCTCCCGCATCGGTTACGTCACCCAGGCCCCCTCCGTCTACGACGACCTGACCGTCCGCCAGAACCTCGACTACTTCGCCGCGATCCTCGACCCGGGCCGGGCCGCCGCCGAACGCCGCCACGCCGACGTCGCCCGGGCCATCGCCGACGTCGACCTCGCCTCCCACGCCGACTCCCTCGCCGGCAACCTCTCGGGCGGCCAGCGCAGCCGTGTCTCCCTCGCCGTCGCCCTCCTCGGTACCCCGGAACTCCTCGTCCTCGACGAACCGACCGTCGGCCTCGACCCGGTCCTGCGCCGCGACCTGTGGAGCCTCTTCCACGCCATCGCCGAAGAGCGCGACGCGACCCTCCTGATCTCCTCCCACGTCATGGACGAGGCCGAGCGCTGCCACCGGCTCCTCCTGATGCGCGAGGGCGGGATCCTCGCCGACGACACCCCCGACGCCCTCCGCGAACGGACCGGCTCCGACACCGTCGAAGCCGCCTTCCTCCACCTCGTCGACGAGGCGGTCGCCGCGGCGCACGGGTCCACGCCGAGCACCACGCCCCAACCGCGGACCCCCACCGACCCCGAACCCCAGGTCCCCACCACGGAACCCCAGGTCCCCACCACGGAACCTCGGGCCGCGGCAACGGAACCCCCGGCATTGGGTACGGACCCTCAGACCTCGGTCACGGAGCCCCCGGCATCGGAGTCCCCGGCACGGGCCACGGAACCCCCGGCACCAGCCACGGAACCCCAAGTCTCCGACGGCGCACCCCCGCCCTCCGCCACGGAGCCCCCGGCCTCCGGCGCCGATTCCCGGTCCGCCGGTGCCCACCCCCGCGAGGAGACCGCACGATGAGCCCGACCGCACCCACGAGCCCCACTCCGGCGACCGCACCCGCGAGCCTCGGCGCGTCCGGACAGGCGGGACCGGCGTCACGCCCGAGCGCGCTCAACGCCTCCCGCACGATGGCCACCGCGACCCGCGTCCTGCGTCAGCTCCGTCACGACCCGCGCACCATCGCGCTGATGATCCTCATCCCGTGCGTGATGCTCTTCCTGCTCCGCTATGTCTTCGACGGCAGCCCCCGCACCTTCGACTCCATCGGCGCGTCCCTCCTCGGGATCTTCCCGCTGATCACGATGTTCCTGGTGACCTCCATCGCCACCCTGCGCGAGCGCACCTCCGGCACCCTCGAACGCCTCCTCGCCATGCCCTTCGGCAAAGGCGACCTGATCGCCGGCTACGCCCTCGCCTTCGGCGTTCTCGCCGTCATCCAGTCGGCCCTGGCCACCGGACTCGCGGTCTGGTTCCTCGGTCTGGACGCCACGGGCTCCCCCTGGCTCCTCCTACTGGTCGCCCTCCTCGACGCCCTCCTCGGAACGGCCCTCGGCCTCTTCGTCTCGGCCTTCGCCGCCTCCGAGTTCCAGGCCGTCCAGTTCATGCCGGCCGTGATCTTCCCTCAGCTTCTCCTCTGCGGCCTGTTCACCCCCCGCTCCAACATGCACCCCGTCCTGGAGGCCATCTCCAACGTCCTGCCCATGTCCTACGCGGTCGACGGCATGAACGAGGTCCTCAAGCACACCGACATGACCGCGACCTTCGTACGCGACGCCCTGATCGTCGCCGGGAGCGCGCTGCTGGTCCTGGGACTCGGAGCGGCGACCCTGCGACGCAGGACGCCGTAGGGACCCGCGCCCGGGCGGTCCCGGCGGACCGGGCGGACGCCCGCCGGGACCGGGGCGGACGACGTCCGCCCACCGGACAGCCCACCCGCCCCCACGACCCCGGTGGGAGGATGAACGCGGACGACCCAACCCTCGGAGGGCACCCGCAACCATGACTCAGAAAGTCGCAGTCCTCGGCACCGGCAAGATCGGCGAAGCCCTGCTCAGCGGAATGATCCGAGGCGGCTGGGCCCCCGCCGACCTCCTGGTCACAGCCCGCCGACCGGAGCGGGCCAAGGAACTCCAGGAACGCCACGGAGTGACCCCGGTCAGCAACGCGGAAGCGGCGAAGACCGCCGACATCCTGATCCTCACCGTCAAGCCCCAGGACATGGGCACCCTCCTCGACGAACTCGCCCCTCACCTCCCCGCCGACCGCCTGATCATCAGCGGCGCGGCAGGCATCCCCACCTCCTTCTTCGAGGAACGCCTGGCCACCGGCACCCCCGTCGTCCGTGTCATGACGAACACCCCCGCCCTCGTCGACGAGGCCATGTCCGTCATCTCCGCCGGCAGCCACGCCACCGCCGAGCACATCGCGCACGCCGAGGCCCTCTTCGGCGCCGTCGGCAAGACACTCCTCGTCCCCGAGTCGCAGCAGGACGCCTGCACCGCCCTCTCCGGCTCGGGACCGGCTTACTTCTTCTACTTGGTCGAAGCCATGACGGACGCGGGCATCCTGCTGGGCCTGCCCCGCGACAAGGCCCACGACCTGATCGTCCAGTCCGCGATCGGCGCCGCCGTGATGCTCCGCGACAGCGGCGAGCACCCCGTGAAGCTCCGGGAGAACGTCACGTCCCCCGCGGGCACCACGATCAACGCCATCCGCGAACTCGAGAACCACGGCGTACGCGCCGCGCTCATCGCCGCACTGGAAGCAGCCCGCGACCGCAGCCGCGAACTCGCCTCCGGCAACAGCTGACCGAGCCGACCGCCCTCGGCACCGGGCACCCGCTCCGGCACCGAGCACCCGCCCTCGGCACCGAGCACCCGCTCCGAGCGACCGCCCTCGGCACCGACCCGCCCCTATACCGAGGGCGGCTCGATGCCGAGGGCGACTGCCCGTCGGCAGCCGGCAGTCAGCAGCCGGCAACCTGAGGGCCGTCGGCCACAGCCAGCCGTCGGCCAGCCACGGCTCTCTGCTCTCAGCTCTCAGTCAGCCGCCGGCAGCAACCCGATCGCCTCATACGCCGCGTCCACCCTCGGCCGCGCCATCTCTCTGGCCTTCGCCGCACCGTCCCGCAACACCCCCTCCACATACGCAGGATCCGCGCACAACTGCTTGTGCCTCTCCTGTACGGGCCTGAGGAGCTCGACCACGGCCTCGGCGGTGTCCTTCTTCAAAGCGCCGTACGACTCATATACACCGCTCAAGGCTTCGGGGTTCCCACCCTCACACGCCGCGAGAATCTCCAGCAGATTCGAGATCCCGGGCCGCTTCTCCCGGTCGTACTCCACGTCATGGCCGCTGTCCGTCACGGCCCGCATGATCTTCTTCCGTACGGCATCCGGTTCATCGAGCAGATAGACGACTCCCGGTCCGACGTCGTCGCTCTTCCCCATCTTCGAGCTCGGCTCCTGCAGGTTCATGACCCGCGCCGCGACCTCCGGACGTGTCGCCCGAGGAACCACGAACGTATGCCCGTACCGCTGGTTGAACCGCACCGCCAGATCCCGGGTCAACTCGACATGCTGCGTCTGGTCGTCCCCGACCGGCACCTCGTCGCTCCCGTACGCCAGGATGTCGGCCGCCATCAGCACGGGATACGTCAGCAGCGACAGCCGCACGCTCCCACCGCGCTGCCGCTCCAGCGCGGCCTTCTCCTTGTACTGGATCATGCGCCGCATCTCCCCGTCCGTCGCGACGCACTCCAGCAAGTACGACAGCCGCGCGTGTTCGTCCACATGACTCTGTACGAACACGGTGCACAGCTCGGGATCGAGCCCCGAGGCCAGCAACAACGTCGCCGCCTGCCTACTGAGCCTGCGCACCCGCCCCGGATCGTGGTCCACGGTCAGCGCGTGCAGGTCGACGATGCAGAACAGGGCGTCGGCCCGGTGCTGATCGGCGTCGGCCCAGCGCCGCACGGCTCCCAGATAGTTCCCCAGCGTCAGATGCCCGGTCGGCTTGACCCCGCTGAAGATCCGCGTCATCTCTCCACCTCCTGGTCGAGGCCGCCGCGCCCACCGGCCGGCTCCCCTGGAGGGAGACACAAAAACGGCCGCCGAGGGCGGCGGCCGTTGGGTACATACGTGAGTACGGCCGCCGTCAGGCGGCCCACCACTGCTGGGTGCACGTATGCGTAGTCATGGACTCAGCGTACGCCTCGGGTGTCCTGTCCAGACCGGAGTTGACACGACTCCGGCGCGTCCGTAGTGTTCTCCGAGTTGTCCGACGTGAGCGTCGACTCCGGTCGGTCCCCGGACAGCCATTCCGCACCACCATTCAATGATCGACGACTCGTCGTCGGCTCGTTTTCATGCGTGTTTGCGAAATGAGGATTCCGCGTTCGAAAGGGCGCCACCCCGATTAGCTCGGGAGCCAGGAATCCGCTAATGTCTCACTCGTCGGAACGGCCCAACGGCCGAGAAGGCAAGCCCCGCTGACTGGGGGTCAGGCCCGAAAGGATCTGATAGAGTCGGACTCGCCGGAAAGGGAAACGCGGAAGCGGGAACCTGGAAAGCGCCGAGGAAATCGGATACGGAAACGGTCTGATAGAGTCGGAAACGCAAGACCGAAGGGAAGCGCCCGGAGGAAAGCCCGAGAGGGTGAGTACAAAG